>CAMHGK010000001.1 GCA_946184695.1 uncultured Bacteroidales bacterium
TCCTGTTTATCGACAGATAAAAACGACTACTTTGCAACCCATTGCATGGGTATGCAACCTCTGCGGATGCCATCATTCACAACCCTCAGAATGTGCACAACCTCAGCTTGGTGGCAAATGGATATACCAAGAGGTAGAAAACATAACCATAGAGAAGAGTTATGAGTATGAAGATTAGCCATATTGGGGCATCTTCCTACCACCATTATTTAGCATTTAATATCTAACGCATTATGGCAGACAAGACCACTCGTCCGAATCTTATGCCCTCATCTCCCGATAAAACTACCCGTCCGAGCAATGCCCCATCATTCTCTGACAAGACCATCCGTCCCGGCATGGATCTTTCATCAAATGATAAGACCACTCGGCCCTCGGGCATACTATCTTCAGCTGCCAAGACCATTCGACCTTCGGCTGACGACATTCAGAAGGTGGTGTCAGGGATAGAGCGCGAATATGTCATTGATGGTAAGCGATACCGCTATCAGCAAACCTTGTCGAACGGAACAGGCGAGGGAGATATTCTGCTCGTAGAACACGGAGGAAAAAAATATGTCCTCAAACTCTATATTGAGGGAATAAAAATCACCAATCCTGCGGTGCTTTCGCAAGTACGCAAACTCAGAGGCTCCGGACTGCTTGTCAATCTGTACAACTTCGGTACATGGACCCACCCCACCACCAAACAGCAGCGCGACTACGAACTGATGGAGTATTGCGAAGGAGGTGACCTCACCTCAGTCAATATCAACGGGGATGAGAAACGGCTCAAGCAGCTTGCAGTGATGATGGCGGCAGCCATTGATTTCTGCCATCAGCACGGGTTCATACACGGCGACATCAAACCCGCCAACTTCATGTTTACAGATAAGAGTCAGAAGCATTTGGTGCTTTCCGACTTTGGTATATCCCTCACATGCAACAATAATGGCTCAGTCAGAACAGAGAACGCCGCAAGAACAAAAATCTATGCAGCCCCTGAGTTCTATCTCTCCATACCGGGAAGCAACGAGAGGGAGATATATACATCGTCAGACTACTATTCCCTTGGAATGACACTACTCACACTATGGATGGGCGAGCAGACCTTCAAACAGCAAGAATGGGAACTGATGAGCATGAAGATAAAAGGGAAAATCAAATACCCCGAAGACCTCTCCGACTACTCATTATCGCTTATCAAAGCTCTCACAAAGACCGATCCTGCCGAACGTTGCACCTTCAGCGACATTGAAAAGTGGGCAAAAGGAGAAAAGGTATTTGAAGAACAGAAAAAGAAAAGCGACATCAACAAGCGCGACTTCTACGTACTCTTTAACGCGGGCAAACAGCAGGAAGCCCACTCACCCGAAGAACTCGCACAACTGATGCTCAAAGAGCAGACCCTGGCAACCAAATACCTCTACAACGGACAGGTGGAAAAATGGTTGCAGGCGAATCTGCGACCTGAGCTCGAAACTGAGATAAAAGATATTGTAGAAAATCGCTGTCCAAATTCACAGAAGGAGGGATTGTTTTTCGCTTGCTATGCACTCGACCCCGCACTGCCCTACTATGATGTCAACGGCAATCCATGCACCTCAGGCTATGAAATAGGCATGGCAATCCTGAACAATACCGACAAATACCTGAAATCACTAACAAGTCTTGACGATTTGCTGTATGTTTTTTTGCAGACACACGATCTTGAGGACTTGGCAGATGAGCTATTCTACGCGATGGGCAGCGACGGAGATAATCAACTGTTAGGGTCTGCCTACGATAAACTGATGGAAACGGTCTATACACTCGATCCCCAACTGCCATATATCATAAAGACTGACGATGGAAGCGTAGTGACATGCAACACCTTAGACGACATCATTCGCGCCGAACACTACAGATGGCACAACAATAATAAGATGATGCACGACCTCAAGACCTCATGGTTTGTGAATATCTGGGTGGGGCAGCGCTCAAAAGTGGCTTACCAGCGGATAAAGAAAATTATCGACGAGAACGACAAAAACGACTATGTGGTTGACGATGCCGTGCTTTACTGCCTGAATCCTGCTATATCATATAATTTTGAGCTTGACACATCAAGCACAAATTACTATATGACCTATCAGCAGGTAGCACAACTGTTTAATTACTACTATAATCAGCGGCAAGAGGGAGTCGGCGCCACCAAATACTACAACTATCAGATAGACGATAGCTTTATGCAAATCGGCAAGAAGAGCCAACTCTACTACTACTTCAAGTCGAAAGGAAGCTACGATGACAAGATTGATTGGATAAAGTACTGCTTCGAGCTCGACTCGAAGGACAATAAGAAAAAAGCAGGTCCGTACAACAAGACTATAGCTTTTTTCAAAGCGCTGAAAGGGTTAGGTATCAGTCCGTGCTATCGCACAAAGAAAGGCAAGAATCTCTACAGCCTGAGCGACGTGAGGGGACTGAAAAAAAACGAGAGAGATGAAGAACTCGCCAACGGACTAAAAGACTATCTGACCATATTCTTTCAGGAGGATCCGGCGCTCGACAAGTCGAAGAAATATAATTACGAGAAGGCGACCATCAAGTATTTGGAGTTTTTAGACCAGTTGTCGGGCGACATTGAAGAAGTGAAACGCTACAAAGAAGCCTCACAAAATGTGAAGGGTCTTTTGAGCGACATCAATCGTACATACGCTAAACTGCTTATAACCCGCATAATGATTGCCCTGCTGTGCTTCGTTCCGCTGATATCATTAGCAGTGTTGCTCTGCGTTTTGGGATTGCCGTTTGAGGGTAATCCGCTGAAAGGCAACTCCGGGTCGTTTATAGAAGTATGTACGATAATACTATTTCTGCCGGTCTGCCTCTTGACGGAATTTGAGGGCAGGATAATCGGAGAGATAATTCTCTCAGCCATACTCTCGGCAGCCGTCTATGGTTTGTTGTATCTGCTCATGTCGATATTGGTACCCGCAGCACCATATCTCATTGCGGCATTACTTATAGCTTTTGCTGTAGTCATCTATATAAAATGCTATCGGCAGTTCCCACTCAAACGCAACACAAAAAAGCAGCTTAACTCCACTAATTTCGAGCAGCTCTACGTCGAGCCGCTACATTACGCCTACGACAAGACAAAATCTAAATTCTTTGATTCGAGTATTTCGACGGACATATACAATTATAGTTTGTACTTGGGCGAGGCTTTCAAAAAACTTCTTCTGTTCGCCATTCCGACCATACTGTTTACCGTCGGACTATTCTGGCTGATGATATGGCTTACTCCGCGCATTGTTTCAAAACAAGCAAATGTAATTCAGCAGACCGCAAACATGGTAGGCAAATGGACCGGAAAATTCGGAGATAAGAAATCGACCATTGACTTCAAGACCGTAACACCCGACTATGTTGAAGCCTATGTACATGTCCCCTTCTCACAAATGAGTAACGAAAGAGTAGCGGGTTCCATAAACATCAAAAAGAAGACTATGGTACTTGATGATATTCACAAAAACGGAATCCTTGACGGAAAATACAATTGCACATTCACCGATACTGATAATGTTCTCTCACAAATAGAGGGCACATATTATAATCCGAAATCAGGAAAGAGAATAGAATTCACTTATGCACGAAAACTCAAACCGGAAGAATTAGCGTTTGAAGAAGAGATGGCAAAAAAGACATTCTGGCAGATATGGCTCGGCATATTCCAAAACAAGTTTCATATATCAACTGAACAGCAACAAAACAATCAATGACATTTGATGATATGAATTGTCCACAATGCAATAAACCCAACAGAGAACAGGCAAGCTATTGCAAATGGTGCGGTAGCAAGTTGCAGAACAAGTCAGCAGATTGGTATGCAGACCTGATAGGTATGACTGAGGCTAAGCAGACCCTGAACGACATCATCACTACCAACGATGCTCTGCGACTACGTGCTTCTGTCAACGGTATCAGGCTCTCACAAGAGCTCAACATGCTTATTCTCGGAGACTCCGGAACAGGAAAAAAGACTCTTCTTCATAAAATAGAACTGCTATTCTACCAACATGGTATCACCACCAAACCACAAGCCACGGTGGTTGACGCCTCTGTGTTCAATGAATTTGTTAAGGATTTCGACAACAACATCATGAACGCACGCGGTGGCATACTTTGCATTCAAAATGCACAGAAGCTATTGCCTGACAACGAAATCAGACAACTCACTGACTTAGACATCCTGTTCAATGCCATGGACCGCTTCAACGGCAATCCGATAGTTATACTAATGGGTACCGAGAGCGGACTCGACAAGTTTGTCGCTAACAATCAGGAAGTATCCGACAAATTCAAATACATACTCCACATGAAAAGCTATAGCATTTCAGAACTCACTGAGCTTACTGAATTGCTGCTCAGAAAAAACTATGCCCTACAACTTACCCCGGAAGCCAAGGACAAGTTAGAGCGAGTTTACAAGTATAGCTTTCGTGAATCGCCTACGATGAACATATCAGCGGCAATTGCTAAAAACAAAGCTGAAGACATAATGAGGACCGTTGTTCAACGTGACACTAATGCTAACACCGTACTACCATGCGACATTCAAGGGAAAGAGTACATACGAAAAACGACAGAACAAGCGCTTGCAGAGTTTGATGATTACGTTGGGATTGACAACATAAAACAAACAGTGCAAAATATCATCAACGAGTTAGACATCAGTGCCAGACGCGAAGGCAATGAGGCAAAACGTGTCATTACGGACCATTTCCTGTTTCTTGGCAACCCCGGAACGGGCAAGACCTCTATTGCGCGAGTGTTCGCAAATGTGCTTTGTTCGGTCGAGGCTCTGCCAATCGGACAATTAGTTGAGGTATCAAGAGACCAACTCGTAGCGCAATATTTAGGACAGACAGCACCATTGGTACGACATTGGGTTGACAAGGCAATGGGAGGAGTATTGTTTATTGATGAAGCCTATACTCTCAAGCAGTCTGAAAACGACAATTTTGGGCAAGAAGCTATCGACGCACTACTCAAACTCATGGAAGACCGACGCGGACAGTTTGTCGTCATTGCTGCCGGATATACCAAAGAGATGGGAGAGTTTATTTCATCGAACTCAGGTCTTGCCTCGCGTTTCAACAAGACTATCACTTTCAACGACTATACAGCAAGCCAACTGACAGAGATATTCCTTAGGTTAGTAAAAAAAGACAAACTGACTCTCACAAATGAAGCAAAAGAAAGAATAGAAAACTTCTTCAGAAAGATATACCTCACCCGAACCGACAAATTCGGCAACGCCAGAGAGGTACGCAACGTCTTAAAAAATGCCAAAACCAACCAGTCAAATAGAATAAATGAGGCAAAGCGCCTGGGTACTTATACTCCTTCCATGGACAACTACCTGACGGCAGAAGACATCGAAGGAGCAGAACAGATGAAGGAGAAAAATATCAATGAACTGCTACAAGAAATTGATGCCTTTGTCGGCATGGATGACGTAAAGAAACAGATTCGAGAAATAGCATTAAAAGTACAACAAGACAAAAAACGACAGGCTCTTGGAGCAGATGCCGAGATAACACCTATTCACATAGTGCTAACGGGCAATCCCGGCACAGGCAAAACGACCGTAGCAAAAATGCTCGGAAAGGTGTTTAAGTCAATAGACCTACTACCCGACAGCAAGGTTGTCAAGAAAGAACGATGCGACCTTATCAGTAATTATAAAAACGAAACGGCAAAACTCGTCAATAAGGCTTGCGACGAAGCTATGGGAGGCGTACTTTTTATCGACGAGGCATATTCCCTCATGCCCATCGATGCAGGAGGCGGAAAAGACCCCGAAGGCGTTGAAGCCGTAGAGGCACTGATGACTCGCATGGTCTCCGACAGCGGCAAATTCGTCGTAATAGTTGCAGGATACAAACAACAAATGATGGAGTTTGTCAAAAATGCCAATCCCGGATTCAAAAGGCGATTTACTAACTTCATGCATATCGACGACTATACCCCTCAGCAGTTAGAGCACATATTCTTAAATATCGTCAAGAAAAACGCATGGGAGATTGCACCTCAGGCTATGCCTTTACTAAAACAACTCATACAGCACAAATACGATAGCAGAGACGAGAACTTCGGCAATGCCGCCGAGATGGACACACTATTCGGAACTATCAAAATGCGACAATCGGCACGAACTAACAAAATCCCCAACGAACAGCTCGACCTGAAAACACTGCGAACCATCGAAGCCGAAGACATCCCTTACGAACAACCTCGGCAGGTTAACATCACGGATTGTCTCAAACAACTCGACAATCTCGTCGGATTAGAAAACGTGAAAAGCGAAGTGCGCATGTTGGCGCAAAGCATCATCGTCCAACAGCAACGAAACAAAGTACTGGGCAGACCCTACAAGGCAGAACTCGACCATTTCCTGTTTCTCGGCAACCCCGGAACAGGCAAGACTACCGTGGCACGCACTATGGCTGATATATTCTTCTCATTAGGACTGCTACCCACCAATACTCTCATAGAGGTCAAACGCAAAGACATTGTGGCAGGATACCAAGGACAAACAGCTATCAACACCGAGAGAGTGGTCAAGAAAGCCATCGGAGGAGTGCTTTTCATAGACGAAGCCTACTCGCTCAAACAAGGACCACACGACGACTTCGGACAAGAAGCTATCAACACTCTACTCACCATGCTGCTCGACTACAAAGGCAAGATTGTGTGCATAGCCGCAGGCTATACTCGCGAGATGAACCAATGGCTCGCAAGCAACTCCGGACTCGCCTCACGGTTCAGCAAGACAATCACTTTCGACGACTATAACCCCGACGAACTCGCTGATATATTCATCCGATTAGCACAGAAAGAAGAACTCACCTTGACACCACAAGCAGAGGAATGTATGCGCCGACATTTTACTCGGCTCTACCAAAATCGTAACGCAAATTTTGGAAACGCCCGGGAAGTGAATAATTTCTTCAAATTAGTGAAAGAACGACAAAGTGCACGACTTACACCTGCCACCCTGAACAACACTGTCACCAAAGAGCAACTACTAACTCTCGAAGCCGAAGATTTTATAGTATAATTGATAAATGACCTTACAATTCCACCGTCATGAAATGCCCCAAATGTAAATCAGAAATAGAAGACGACAGCCTGTTCTGTGATCAATGCGGAACAGAACTCATGATTTGTCCACAATGCGGCACCTTAGGCAAGGGCAAACGATGTACACAATGCGGCACTGAACTCATAAAAAAGAGCTCTGCCTCCCAACAGTCACACACCACTTTACTCACCGCTCAACCTATACCCGCTCCTGCTCAACCTACACCCGCTTCAGCTCAACCTACACCCGCTTCAGTTCAACCTACACCCGAAAAGACAACACGTCCCGGACAAAACCTCCTACCCGGACATCTCGTTTGCCCGGAACATCATATCAGATTGGGGTTGGCAGACGGCGTTATCATCGGGCGGCGAGGTCATTATAGCGCTGTTTTTGCACAATATGGCGACATCTCCGGAATACATGCCAAACTCACAATATCTCCCGCCGGTTGCTCTGTGGAAGACCTCGAAAGTACCAACGGCACATGGCTCAACGGACAACAACTCAAACCACACATCAACTACCCCATACATTGCGGCGACATACTCAAATTCTCATCCCTCACATTCAATGTTGAACCCTAAAGAAAAGACAAATTTATTTCACCATTCTCACCATTCTCACCATTCTCACCATTCTCACCATTAAATCATTAAAAAATTATGATCAGACTAACCTTCTCTTTAGCTTCAGATGTCGGCTGCCTGCGACACAACAACGAAGATATGATTCTTCTCAACGGCGAGCTATTCCGAGACGAACAAAACAGCGGCTCGTTCTACATGACCCGCGAAAGTCGTTTCGAAGCATGCGTTGCCGATGGTATGGGCGGACACGAGGGAGGCGAGTTTGCATCTGAGCTCGCCACTCAATTCTTCGATGACTTCCTGACAGACCTTCAGCCCGGACTCACATCAGAGCAACTGATAGGGCTGATACGGCAATGGGCGGTAACTACTCATCAACGAATAGTGGACAAGAGTCTGCAACTACCTCAATATACCGGCATGGGAACTACTTTTGTCGGATTGTTTTCGTACGAAGATAAGGTCTTTTCCATAAATATCGGCGACAGCAGACTTTATAGATTCCGCAAAGGCATACTCCGGCAACTCTCCACCGACCATTCCGTAGCTTCGGTAACAGGCGACAGCAACATCCCCACCAATGTCATTTACAACTCACTCGGAGCCGGCAATAACGCTTTTGCAGATGTAGAAGATATCTCTGACAGAATAATGCCGGACGACACCTACCTCATCTGCTCCGACGGCCTTTCCGACATGCTTTCCGACACCGAAATTGAACATATTCTAACACAAACTAATACAAAGACGCACACCGACTCGGCGCAACCGTCCGCCAACCCGAGCACAGCCGCAAGCATTGCTAATCAGCTCATCGAAGCTGCCAAACAAGCCGGCGGAAAAGATAACATCTCAGCAATACTGCTAACTTTCTGTCCCGACGCCTGAATACATTCCAAAACTATTACCATTAGGGCACTTCTAAAAATTGCTGTAAGTGTTAAATAAGTATACAAAACTTTCCCTCATAAGAGAGAATAAATTTTCATTTTGGGTAATTTTGGGTAATTGTTGACTAACATTTCATTTTAGGTAATTTTGGATAATTTTTGACAGAATAAAAATGAGAAAAACGAAGTTTTTCGTTAAGCTACCATCCATGTCTGTCAATTATCCGCCTTTTTTGCAATATTTTTGCAGAAAATTTGTGTATTAAAAATAAATATCTTACCTTTGCACGCTTTTTCCGAAAAAAGCAAGATAAGGCTGCAAGCTTTAGTTATGGCAAGCAGCAAGTATTAACCAATAACAACTACAAAACAGATGTTAAATCATTACGAAGCCGCTTTCATTCTGACTCCCGTTTTGTCTGAACCACAGATGAAGGAAGCGGTTGACAAATTCGAGAACCTTCTCAAGGAGAATGGTGGCACCATTCTGAACCGCGAGGAGTGGGGTCTGAAGAAATTGGCTTACCCCATCCAAGGCAAGACAACGGGATTCTATGCCTTACTGCAATTTGATGTAGAACCGGCCGTTATCGCTACCCTCGAAACAGCTTTCCGTCGCGACGAAAAAGTACTGCGCTTCCTTTCGTTCCGCCTCGACAAGTATGCATTTGAGTATGCAGAAAAACGCCGCAATGTTAACCTTAAAAAACAACAGAAAGAGGAGGCTTAATTATGGCAGAACAAGAAATTCGCTATCTCACACCGCAGCAGAGCGACCAGAAGAAAAAGAAGTATTGCCGTTTCAAAAAGAGCGGTATCAAATACATCGACTACAAAGACCCTGAGTTCCTCAAGAAGTTCCTCAACGAGCAAGGCAAGATTCTGCCTCGACGCATCACCGGCACCTCTCTGAAGTTCCAGCGCAAGGTAGCACAAGCAGTTAAAAGAGCACGCCACTTGGCTCTGCTCCCGTACGTAACCGATATGATGAAATAAGGAGGGCAATACTATGGAAGTTATACTTATTCAAGACGTTGCCAATCTGGGCTACAAAAACGACATTGTAAAGGTAAAAGACGGCTATGGCCGCAACTACCTCATCCCCCGCAAGCTTGCTGTTATTGCAAACGAAAGCGCCAAGAAGCAGCTCGCCGAGAATCTCAAACAGCAGGCTCATAAGCTCGCCAAACTCAAAGACGATGCCGTAGTTCTTGCAAGCAAACTCGAAGCCGCACATCTCACCATCGCTGCCAAAGCAAGCGAGGGCGGCAAGATATTCGGCTCTATCACCAACGCACAACTCTCTGAGGCTCTCGAAGCTCTCGGCATCAGCATCGACCGCAAGCTCATCACCGTTGAACCCGTTAAGGAACTCGGCGAAGGTAAGGCTACGGCTCGTCTGCACAAAGAAGTTAAGGCTGAAATCCACTTCCGCGTTGTAGCTGAGAAGGAAGCACAAAACGATAACGCTGCTCAACAGCAAGAAAATGAAGAGCAAGCCTAATAGACAATCACTAAAATGCTGAAATTATGAAAAAAGGTATTCATCCCGATAACTATCGCGTAGTGGTTTTCAAAGATATGTCCGACGGAACTCAGTTCTTCAGCCGTTCCACCGCTGCCACTAAAGATACAATCGACATCGACGGACAGACATATCCGCTTATCAAACTCGAGATTTCTAACACTTCTCACCCCTTCTACACCGGCAAGTCAAAACTCGTCGATACCGCAGGACGTGTTGATAAGTTCATGTCACGCTACGGCAACCGCCACAAGAAATAATCTGTAGTCAGATACTCTCTATAAGCTATCAGCTATCAGCAGTCAGCCCGAAAAAGCTGATAACTGATAACTGATAGCTGATTTAATATATGTAGTCAACTATGGCATCCAACACGCAGCTCACCGTCAAATCTGAGACTACGCTCATCTGTTTCCTTGAAGATAAGATGGGCGGCATGAGCCGTACCAGCATCAAGCAACTCCTCACCCACAGGCAAGTAAGCGTCAATGGGAAAATAACCACTCTGCCTACCACCCCCCTTAGCCCTGACGATGAGATAACCATCCGCTCCGGTATGCCGTCGGCGGAACTTCATCACCCCAAACTGCGCGTCGTATATGAGGATAACGATATCATCGTGGTCGAGAAAAAGGAAGGTCTGCTCACCGTTGCCACCCACCCGGGCTCCAAAGAGACAACCGTATTCTCCATTCTCAAGAGCTACATCCGACGCAGCAACCCGCGGGAAGGAGTCTATACCGTACACCGCCTCGACCGCGAGACGTCAGGGCTGCTGGTCTTTGCTAAAAGCAAACAGCTGCAAGAATATATGCGCGAATGGTGGCGCCAGTTGGTCAAGAAACGCACCTATGTGGCAGTGGCTGAAGGACTATTTGAACAACCTCAGGGACGCATAGTAACCTGGCTGACCGAGGACAAGCGCAATGCCGTAGTCTATTCCTCACCCGTAGATGATGGAGGCAAGCAGGCCATCACCAACTACAAGGTGATAGCCGAAAGCCAAAAGCAGCCGTCCGTCAGCGACGAACAGTACATACCGCTATCGCTCGTCGAACTGAACCTTGAGACTGGTCGCACCAATCAGATTCGCGTACACCTTGCTTCTGTGGGGCATCCCGTAGCAGGCGACCGCAAATACGGCTCAGGACGAGAGCTACCCATCGACCGACTTGCACTGCACGCATGCGTGCTTGAGTTCATACATCCCGCCACGGAGCAGGTGATGCACTTCGAAACACCCGTGCCAAGAGAATTCAACCGCCTCTTCCACTCCGACAAGCAAAACTGACAATCAGCCGACAAGCAGGCAAGCAGGCAAGCAGCCGAGCAGGCAAGCAGGCAGGCAAGCAGGCAAGCGGCCGACATAACACCTCCTCCCCCACCCCTATACTAACCTACAAACCCGCAGCTCACATGGCAAAACAAGACAAAATCGACTCGCTCTACATGCGCATGGCGCATATCTGGGCTGAGAACTCCTACTGCCAACGCCGACAAGTGGGAGCCCTTCTTGTCAAAGACAAGATGATTATCTCCGACGGCTATAATGGTACTCCGTCGGGCTTTGAAAACAACTGCGAAGATGAAAACAACGTCTCCAAACCATACGTTCTACATGCAGAGGCCAATGCCATAAGCAAAGTGGCACGCTCTAACAACTCCTCCGACGGAGCCACACTCTATGTGACCGACTCGCCCTGCATGGAATGCTCCAAACTTATCATACAAGCAGGTATCAAACGTGTGGTCTATAACAGAGAATACCGACTCATCGACGGCATCGAACTGCTCCGACGAGCAGGCATAGAGATAACCAAAATAGACGATCCCATCGGCTGAAAACACACAAAAACGATTCTCAAAGCACCCTACTCCATAAATAGGCAATTTCACAAATAAGCATATTATTCCATAAATATATATAGCAGCAATGAAAAAATACATATTCCCGACTTTTGTAGTCGTCGCACTCGCAGTAGGCATCATCGTAGGTAATAGCCTCGGACAAAACGCCTACGCACAAACTATCAACTGGAGCAACTTCCGCATGCCTCAGAGCAAAATCGACATGATGCTACGCTACGTTCAGCAGGCCTACGTCGATCCTATTGATATCGACTCACTTACCGACGAGGTGATGGTGGAAATGGTACAGAATCTCGACCCTCACAGCGCTTATATTCCAAAGAAAGACCTCGAGTTGGTCAACTCAGAGCTCGACGCTACATTCTCAGGTATAGGCGTGCAGTTCTCTATTCAGAACGACACCGTAAGCATTGTTGCCGTTATAAGCGGCGGTCCGAGCGAGGGTGTGGGAGTGCTTGCCGGCGACAAGATAGTGGAGGTCAACGACACTGCTTTTTGCGGCAAAGGAATCAACAACGAGCGTGTCATGCGCACCCTGCGCGGACCTAAAGGGACACAGGTCACCTTAGGCGTTATGCGCTTCGGAGAACCGGAGATTCTCAAATTCACCATCACCCGAGGCGACATTCCCGTCCACTCCGTTGATGCCGCCTTCCTCATCGACAACAGCATCGGATTTGTGCGCGTCAATAAGTTTGCTGAAAAGACATACGACGAGTTTATCGACGCCCTTGCCAAACTTCGTGCTCAAGGAGCAAAGAGCTATATCGTCGACCTTCGCGAGAACTCAGGTGGCTATATGGAGCAAGCCATACGCATGGCCAACGAGTTCCTTTCTGACGGAGATATGATAGTATATGCAGAAGGTCGAGCCTATCCTAAATATGAGGCACGAGCCAACCGTCAGGGACGCTTCCGCCAAACGCCACTCGTCGTTCTGATAGACGAGTTCTCTGCCTCCGCCTCAGAGATTTTTGCAGGTGCTATGCAAGACCACGACCGAGCCACCATCATCGGACGCCGCTCTTTCGGCAAGGGACTTGTGCAACAGCAGATTCCATTCTCCGATGGCAGCGCAGTCAGACTGACCGTGGCACGCTACTATACACCCTCAGGCAGATGCATACAGAAACCTTACGAACTGGGCAAAAACGACGACTATATGAAAGATATCGTCGAGCGTTTCGACCATGGCGAGTTCTTCTCAAAAGATAGCATTCACCTCAAGGACACTACCCGCTACTACACCGACAACGGTAGAGTGGTATATGGAGGCGGAGGAATAATGCCTGACATCTTTATCGGAAGAGATACTACACTGAATACCCCATGGTACAACCGCGTGGTCAATCGCGCCTTTACATACCAATTCGCATACCAATATACCGACCGCCATCGCAAACAACTATCCAAGCACAAGAATTGGCAAGATCTCGAGAAATACCTCAACAAGCAAAACTGGTTAGAGGAGTTCATAAGCTTCTGCAAAGAGAAAGGCGTGGAACCCAACCGCGCGGAAATAGAAAAGTCGAAGCCGCTAATCAACCGACTTGTCAATGCATACATTGTCCGCAACATACTCGGTGACGACGGATTCTTCCAGCTCTACGAGCGCGACGATGAGATAACTAAGCGCGCCGTTGAAGAACTACGCAAGCAGCAAAAATAGCCTCAGCGCAGCTATATAACCACCTTCACCTAAAACAACCACTGAGTTCCTCCAACTGCCACCTTTTAATACGCGTTTACAATGCAACAAACTAATTTCATCGACTACGTAAAGATATATTGCCGCTCAGGCAAAGGCGGTGCAGGCAGTATGCACTTCCATCGCGCCAAGTATCTGCCTAAGGGCGGACCCGATGGTGGCGACGGCGGCAGAGGCGGACATATTATCCTTCGCGGCAACCGCAACCTATGGACACTGCTGCACTTGAAATATCAGCGCCACCTGTTTGCAACCGACGGAGGCAATGGCGGTGAGAGCCGCAGTTTCGGCAAGGACGGAGAGGACAAGATAATAGAAGTCCCCTTAGGTACGGTATGCTACGATGGCGACAGCGGTGAGTTTCTTGCCGAAGTCAGAGAGCATGGCGAAGATATAGTACTGCTCAAAGGCGGCAGAGGCGGCAGGGGCAACTGGCACTTCCGTACCGCCACTAACCAAGCCCCGCGCTACGCACAACCCGGAGAACCTGCCACCGAAAGAAATATCATACTGCAACTAAAGGTGCTTGCCGACGTCGGACTCGTAGGGTTCCCCAATGCCGGAAAATCAACGCTATTGTCGGTGGTGAGTGCCGCCAAACCTGAGATTGCCGACTACCCCTTCACTACCCTAACTCCGCAATTAGGAATTGTCAGCTACCGCGACAACCGCTCGTTCTGCATGGCCGACATACCGGGAATAATAGAAGGAGCAGCAGAGGGCAAAGGACTCGGACTGCGCTTTCTAAGGCACATCGAGCGCAATAGCGTGCTGCTATTCATGGTTCCCGTAAGCTCTGAGAATATCGCTAAAGAATACAACATTCTGCTTTCTGAGTTAGAGAAATACAACCCCGAACTACTGACCAAAGCCCGCTTGCTCGCCATAAGCAAATGCGACATGGCTGACCAAGAAATGCTAAAACAAGCCGAGAAGACCATGCCGACGGATATCAGTCATGTATTCATCTCATCTGTAAGCGGACAAGGCATAGAGCAACTCAAAGATATGCTATGGCAAGAGTTAGAGAAGGAAGAGAACCAAGTGATAGAAATCTCACACCTGCCTATCGACATCAAGAAGATTGAAAGCGAAGATAGCGGCGCCGAGACCGAGCAAGAAGAACAACATACTATCTACCTCAACGAAGTAGAAGAAGAGTGGGACCTGAGCAAGTACAAAGGCATCGGCTGGGACGAGTAATTGACAATGCATAATGCATAATTCATAATGCATAATTTATACAAAATGATAACTGATATGGAAAATGTTACTATGAATTACGACGAAGCTATAAAGCAACTTGAGCAGATCATGCACGAGATAGAAACCGACGAGGCCATGCCTCTTAGTGTGTTCAAACAGAAAGTAAAGCAAGCACGCGAACTCATTGACTTTTGCGACAAGCAGATAACCAATATCGAATCAGAACTCAAGACTTTAGACATGGAAACAGAATAGCTCCAAGACCGCCTTGCTATTAGAATAAGAAATTAGAAATTAGAAATAAAAAGGCCGCTTTGCCCTAACAGCAAAGCGGTCTTATTTCTTTATGTTTGCGGTTTATCCGCTTATGGGTAGCAGTCTAACCTCTGCTTTTCTTGCGGTGCTGCTGAATGCGACGCTGGTTATTTTTGGTTACAACTCGCATAACGACAAAGCATACCAGCAACAGCACAACCACTACTACCACTATTATCATCGGCAGCGAGAGGTTGTCGCCTTTTACGCGATTCCACATTCTCACAAGATCTTCGCTCTTGTCGCCGGCGTCGTGCATGAGGGCACTGCGCTCTATGATGGAAAGGTCAGGATAAAGAACCTGATTCACATGGATAGCCTCTGCCCCCTCCGGAAAGAAATATGAGAGATTGGCAGTCTCTTCTATCTCGTCATCCTCAGCCCATTCGAGCACCTCAGGCGATGAGATAACCGACACGTAACCTATCTCCTC
Organism: uncultured Bacteroidales bacterium; assembly: GCA_946184695.1. Taxonomy (GTDB): domain Bacteria; phylum Bacteroidota; class Bacteroidia; order Bacteroidales; family Paludibacteraceae; genus Colicola. Next base: position 15,651 of record CAMHGK010000001.1, read on the forward strand.
CATGTTGGCGATAGCGTTCTCAGGCAAACACATATAGTTAATGAACCACGATGCAGCTTTGGGATTCTTTGCATAGATAGGTATGCACCAACCATCGAACCATACGTTGGTACCTTCCTCAGGCACTACATAGTCAAGCGTTACTCCTACCTCACTTGCCTCGTCGATAGCCCATTGTGCATCGCCCGACCAACTAAGGTTGAGCCATGCCTTGCCTTTGGTCATCTCTTCCTTACCGAAATCCACTTCCCAGCCTGCCACGTTCTTCTTGGCCGCGGTCAGCACTTTCTCTACTGCCTCTATGCGCTCGGGAGTAATCTCACGAACAAGTTCGTCACGAGTGACCTTGCCGGCTGCTATCTCGTCGCGATAAGCGTAAAGGACTATCACTGAATACACATCGCGGAAGGCATCTTTCATGAATATCTTACCCTCGAACTTCTCATTTAATATAGCGCCCCAACTGCGAAGCTCATCTTTGCTAACAAACGAAGGATTGTAGAGAAAACCTGTAGTTCCCCACATATATCCAACTGTATAGTCGCTCACCTGCACCTTGTCGCTCATCTGCTGGAATTTGTCAACCACAAACGGAGCCACGTTGTCGAAGTACTGCAGCGAGTCGGGAATTGAGGCCTTGTCGATTTTCTGCAACAGATTCTGTTTGAGCATGCGCTCTATTATATATTCCGACGGACAGATAACGTCGTAGTCCTCTTTACCCACTTCTATTTCAGTGAGCATTGACTCATTGATGTCGAAAGTCTGGTAGATAACGCTAACTTCCTCTCCTGTCATTTTCTTATACCATTCTGGGAACGATTTGAGTACGTCCTCGTTGATATAATCAGCCCAGTTATACACCTTTAGTGTGTGGGCACGGTCGGCTGCCTGAGCCGAGAAAACACCGATGGTCAACATTGCAGCCATCAGCGCAAAAGAAAAGATCCTTTTCATTTTTTCTAATTACAGTGTTTTGTTAAGTATAAAAAAATACGGCATCTCGTTGCTCAGAACGAAACACGCCGCAAAATTAAAAATTTTTAGCCACCCTGCCAAATTATTATGCATCAAAGTGCATTGCCTACATCAAGCAGATGACAGAAACCAACCGCTCTATTCAAACAAGGTCAATCTGACAAAACAGCTAAAAAAAAGAAGGGTTGTCTCCCGACAACCACAATCTTTCTTAACCTTAAATCTAATACCATGAAAAACACGGTGCAAAAGTACTACCTGTTTCCGACATGTGCAAATATATGTCAAAAAAATATGTTAAAAAGCATGAATTTCATACTTATTCAAGTGTTTTGATATCTCTACTTTACAAAACGCGATAGTTATGTATGCTTTTTGCTTGCTGTTCCTTATTTGTACAATAAGGCATTAAGAGCCACAAATAGCACATTGATTTTTTGCAAACTAAAATTTACAAACGGCTGAAAAGTAGCAATAATAGGTACAATTATTTTCCACTGATTAAGAAATTTCGTATCTTTGTACCCGTGCCTAAAGCTTATCATAAGTTAACAAGAGCAAAGTATAAACTAATAAATATATACAAAATGAAAAATTTAGATCTCAACAAGTACGGCATCAAAGATGCCAAAGTGAAGGCTTACAACCCTTCATACGAGTATCTCTTTGAAGAAGAGACCAATCCTCAGCTGACAGGTTACGAAAAAGGTCAGCTCACCGAGCTCGGTGCAGTGAACGTGATGACCGGTGTTTATACAGGTCGCTCGCCTAAGGATAAGTACATCGTTATGGACTCAAACTCAAAAGACACCGTTTGGTGGACTTCTGATGAGTACAAGAACGACAACCACCCGATGTCGGAAGCTGTTTGGGCAAAAGTAAAAGAGATGGCTGTCAAAGAGCTGAGCGGCAAAGAGCTTTACGTGGTTGACGCTTTCTGCGGAGCCAATAAGGACACTCGTATGGCAGTGCGCTTTATCGTAGAAGTAGCATGGCAGGCTCACTTCGTTCGCAATATGTTCATCAAACCCACAAAAGAAGAGGAAGAGAACTTCACTCCCGACTTTGTTATCTACAATGCATCCCTTGCAAAGGTTGACAACTACAAAGAACTCGGACTCAACTCTGAGACCTGTGTTGCCTTCAACACCACTTCCCGCGAGCAAGTTATCCTGAATACATGGTACGGCGGCGAAATGAAGAAAGGTATGTTCTCAATGATGAACTACTACCTGCCTCTTCGCGGCATTGCTTCGATGCACTGCTCTGCCAACACCGACATGGAGGGCAAGAACACCGCTATCTTCTTCGGTCTGTCTGGCACCGGCAAGACTACACTTTCTACCGATCCCAAGCGTCTGCTTATCGGCGACGATGAGCACGGATGGGATGACAACGGAGTGTTCAACTTCGAGGGCGGCTGCTATGCCAAAGTTATCAACCTCGACAAAGAGTCGGAGCCTGATATCTACAACGCTATCCGCCGCAACGCACTGTTGGAGAACGTCACCGTGGACGAGAACGGCAAGATCAACTTCGCCGACAAGTCGGTAACTGAGAACACCCGCGTTAGCTATCCTATCGACCATATCGAGAAGATTGTGCGCCCCATTTCTGCAGGTCCTGCTGCTGAGAACGTCATCTTCCTCTCTGCAGATGCTTTCGGCGTACTTCCTCCTGTAAGCATCCTTACTCCGGAACAGACCAAGTACTACTTCCTTAGCGGCTTTACAGCTAAGCTCGCCGGTACAGAGCGTGGTATCACCGAGCCCACCCCGACCTTCTCTGCTTGCTTCGGTCAGGCTTTCCTCGAGTTGCATCCTACAAAGTATGCAGAGGAATTGGTTAAGAAGATGGAGAAGTCTGGTGCTAAGGCATACCTCGTTAACACCGGTTGGAACGGCACCGGCAAGCGTATCTCCATCCGCGACACACGCGGTATCATCGATGCTATACTCGACGGCTCTATCAAGTCAGCTCCGACGAAGAAGATTCCGTTCTTCGATTTCGAAGTGCCCACCGCACTGCCCGGCGTTGATCCTAAGATTCTCGATCCGCGCGACACCTATGCTGATGCAGCTCAGTGGGAAGAGAAGGCTAAAGACCTCGCTCAGCGCTTCCAAAAGAACTTCGTCAAGTACGAGGGCAACGCAGCCGGTAAGGCTTTGGTTGCAGCCGGTCCGAAACTCTAACTAATGCATAATGCATAATGAGTAATAAAAGATGCTGCCTGACAAGTTTGTCGGGCAGCATCTTTTTTAGAAACGGTGTCTCTTATAGTATTTTAGTTGCTTTAGTCTTATTTCCTGTACTTCAAAAAGCCGTTGAGTGCCCAGCAACACAGATAATAGAGACTCTTTACCACGCTCAGTTTCTCAGCCTTGCGATAGACGAGATACTGCGGTCGGATAACCTTACGCTTGTTGCGCGAGACGGAGGACCCCAAGATACGGTAAGAACCTACTATCTGCTGATTACCATAGGCGCGGTCGGTCTTTTTGAGAATCTCAAGCCACAGCACATGGTCATCGCGAAGCGAGCGAAACTCCTCCCTGAGATAGACCTTGCCGAAAGGTTTGGTATCGTAAAGCGCCGTTAGGCAGGTTATATAGCACGAGCGTAGCAGGTCCTTGTAGGTTATCGACTCAGGCGGATAGAATGGGCGCATCGTCTCGTTGCCATCAGCGTCAATGCGCCGGTGTGCACCATATACAAGTATAGTATTTTTCTCGTGCATCAGTTGCAGTTGCAACTTTAGAAAGTCAGGCTCCCATAGGTCGTCAGCATCAAGCAGAGCTATATATCTGCCTTCGGCACGACGGATACCGTTATTTCGGGCTGCAGCACTACCGGCATTCTTTTGCGATACGACCTTAATGCGCGGGTCGTGCTCGGAAAAAGACAAGGCTATCAGTTCGCTCTTGTCTGAAGATCCATCGTTGACGATTATCATCTCCCAATCGGTATAAGTCTGAGCAAGAACCGATTGTATGGTGAGCGGCAGAAAACGCTCACCGTTATATACGGGTGTAATAATACTTACTTTAGTGTCAATCATGATTGTTGTTTATTCAATTGTCATTAGTCAGGGATTGCGCGAATCTCTGCCATAATGTAATTTAATGATTTCCTATTTCCCTATTTTCCACTTTTTGTTTTGAATTTCATCACATTCCATAGCACCACCACTCGGCTCCAGCATTTTAACCACAACGGGCGTTTACTTCGTTTGAGCAGTGACTGGCTGAGGTTGGTATGTGCAAGATCATGGCGCCGATAAAGCAGATACGGCTCGTGCAAAAAGAGGATTCTCTTTCCAAGTGCCTCAGCCACTAATCCAAGCCATATATCGTGTCCTATCTCTTGGGTCCGGGGCAGAGGCAAAGCAGCCTGCATGAGATCTCTGCGGAATGCCATACATGCCCCGAAATAGGTGTTGTTAATTGCATTTTTCAAAAGTCCTTTGCCGGAATGGTAAAAGTCAAAAAACGATTCTGAGATGACATTCAGGTCAGAGTCGCATAATCGGCTGTCGTGCACCACGAGGTCGTAGTCTTGAAGCAGCAGCATGCAACGCTCCACCTTATTCTCGATCCATACGTCATCCTGGTCTGAAAGGAAAATGAAGTCACCCTTAGCATGAAGCATAGCATTCTGAAAGTTCCACTTGAAGTTATGCGAGTCGTTATGCAGGAGCCTAATACGCGGGTCGTGAAAACTCTCTACAAGCCGACAAGTAGCATCGGTTGAACCATCATCAGAAACAATGACCTCTGCATCTTCAGGCAATTGACTGAGAATAGAACGCAATTGCTCGCTGATGTATCTCTCACCATTGTATGTAGCCATACACACGCTAATCATAACGCATCCTCTATTGCTTTATAGGCACTACTTATCTCATCCCAGCTGCGCGGCACGTTACAGCTGACATACTCAAGCAGTCGTTTTTGTACGTTGTTCAGTTTCTGCTCATCGGATAACAGATCAAGAATAACTCTGCCGGCTGATTGTTTGGTGCTGAGTACTATATTCTCGCGTTGCGAAGCAGTAGTAAATTGTCCTTCTTCGCTCACCACAACGCAACCATTTACAGCTGCAGCAAGAAATGAACCTCGACGCTCTGATAATCCATCAGGATAAGGCAGATAAGCTATCTTGGTGTGATTGAGCATATCTGACACCTCATCGCTGCTTTTATCTCCGAAATACTCTATCCCTTCTGCTTTAAGACGCTCAAGCATCGGCTCATAGAACGATGCATATTCGGGTTGGGTCTGTCCCATCACGTATATTCTGAGTGAAGGATGTTCTTTTCTGAGTCTCGATACCACGTCCACAAAAACTTCCAACCCCTTCAATGGACGAATATAGCCGAAATAACATATATCCCACCCGCGTTCAGCGGCAGTTGCAGGACAAGCTGAGGCAGGTATGTTTGAGTTGATCTTAATAATCGATGTATGCCTTAGCAGCGGATTTCTCTTCTTAGCTGCATCGCGCTCAAATTCAGTAGTAAAGACAACCATCGAAGCAAAAAAGAACAAGAGTTTCAGTGCGAGTTTTCCCTTCCAACCGAGCTGAGAGTACTCATGAATGGTAAGTATGAGCTTTCGCCTTTCAAATACTACAGCATAAATAGCAAGCAGATGAGGTGTTATCTGCGTACCATAGCCCATAGTAGGATACTGAAGACATACCACTCTGTCGGTGGTTGACTTGAGCTTACGGCACAACTGACCAAGGTTGCTCAGTCGCCAATCTCTCTGATAAAACAGCGACCAGCTCGAAGCCGCAGAAGTGCTGAGAATACGCTGAGTGTAGTCACCCACACCGCAACGCTGAGGTGGATATGTTCCGGTTATTATAAGCATGCGAGAGTGTATTTCCAAAATTCTTTTTTCTGCTTATTACCCGTCAGGGTAAAAAACAATGTCCTTATAAGACTGCTAAACCACAATATGCAGTTCGCCATATAATGCTCGACTGGGGCGCAACATTTCCTGAGATAAATATCTCTTGAGCGCATCATGTATTTCTGTCTCAGCCTCAACTTGTCAATAGTAGAGCCTTCCAAATGAATAATCTTTGCCTTGGGTACGCTTACGATATCGTAGCCTGCCTTACTTATCCGATAGCACAACTCGGTCTCCTCGTAGAACAGGAAAAAATCCTCGCTCATACCTCCGAGTTGTTCGAGCAGTTGGCGCCTTACCATTAGATCGGCTCCCATTATGTATGCCACTTTCTTTGTCCGGCCGGTGAAATTATGCTCGTGTGAACCATGGTGTTTTTTCTTCAACCAGAAATACGAGAACAAGGCATGCCACTCCATCTTAGCCCCTGGAAACAGTGTCCAATATGAAAACTGCGGATTCATTTGTTTGTCGAACAGATTAGCTCCGCAAGCCCCTACCTTAGGATTCTCGTCAAGGTATTTCGACAAGACTCCGACGGCATCACCTAAAACCTCTGTATCGGGATTCAAAAACAGTACGTACTTGCCATGTGCTACGTGCCAACCGGCATTATTAGCAGCAGCAAAACCCATATTTTCGGGCATCATAAGCAGTTTCAAATCGTCGCCGTATAGCGATTTGAGATTTTCTGCACTGCCATCAGATGAACAATTATCCACTACAATAACCTCGCAACGACTTCTATCGGTAGTTTGCATAACGGCACGGACGGCATTTGCCACCACAGTTCCTCCATTGTAGTTGACTATTATAACCGATACCTCCGTCATAACTTATTACTGCTGTCTTTCATGTAGTCCTCGCGCCAAAAACGTAAAGCTATTTTCATTTGCCGGTCGCGTATGTCGTCGGCAGGATAGCGTCTGAGCTGAAGAATTGTGCTCGATTTAGCAACGGGTGCATGAAGACGCTTGGCGCCGTTGATATATCCGATGGTGGAGTGCGAGAAGTATAGTATCAAGAGCACTGCCACAGCCTGACGCATGACGGCACTATATGGCACCTCGCTAACCGACTCGCTGTCGCAAGTAAGCCCGATGACATAGCATACAATAAACGGCAGAAAATATGAACGCACACGGTTGATGAGGAAGAAATACTGATAGAATGCTACAATGAGCATCATTCCTATCAGTGTTTCTATAGCCAACCATGTATAATTCTGACGACTGTGCGGAGTGGTGTGAATACTTATCAGTGCCAACACCGAAAGGTAAATCAGCGCTACCACTTGCAACTGTCTGCCGAGTAGCAGGTGGTGCCTTAACGAACTAACATACGACGCCGGCAACGGCAGATGTGACAAAATCGGCCCTGCCACCTTTGCTACCGGCACCAACATGAGCCCCATCAGCACAACTATAAGCACGTTGTAAAGGGTATCGTTCTGGCGGCAGCCATAAAGCAGTACTCCCATCAAGGTGAGCGCTACGGGTATAAATCCGGACTTATGGGTAATCACCACAGCCATGGCAAACACAAGGCTCAGAATATACTTTTTCTTGAGGAGGAGCAATATAGTAAAGATGAATAGCGCCACAGCCAAGCACTGGCGATTCTCAGCACATATCAGGTTGTAATCAAACAAGATAATACAACTTAGTGCAAAAGGCTGATGAGATTTAAGATTACTGAGTAAGCATGCCAACGATGCAAAATAGAGAGTGGTGATGACGGCTGTCATTCCCCAATAGCTCACTCCTGCCCAATGCAGTACACTGCAAAAGTACTCATAGCCCGGCTCAAACCGCATATTGCCAAACGCTAAATTCGATGGTGAAGGTATTTTTTCGTAATGAGGAACATAGGTATATATGTCCGGGCCGTAATAATAGCGTATTACAAAGAGCACATATAGCACCACAAGGCAAATATAATATATCTGCCGCTGCATGACACGTTGACGAGCAGTGATCAGGTCAATCACTGCAAAACATATCGCCACTATCATGATAAAGGCCAAATAGTTCTCCATGATACTATTTCCCGTTTCAGTCTGAGGTGAGCTGAACAAACCCGAAAGGGACTGCAAAATTAGTTAAAAATCGTTGAATATACAATAAAGCCCGAAACTTTCTTTTAGCTTCGGGCTATAAGAGACTACTTTAGCCTCAATGTTGTTATTCAGCAGCTGCCTCAGTAGCCGGTGCCTCTGTAGCTGCCTCAGCAGCCTTAGCTGCAGCTTCGGCCTCGATGGCTGCTTGGCGCTTCTCTGCTACCTGCTGAGCCTTAGCCTTGTTGCTCTCTACTTCCTGAGCATGAGCTTTCTTGTCGGCTGCCGCCTTCTTGTCTGCCTCAGCCTTGCATACCTTGCCGAGTTTAGCATCTCTCTCTGCTTTCCAAGCCTCGAACTTACGCTTTGCCTCTTCCTCGCTGAAGGCGCCTTTCTTAACGCCACCAAGAAGGTGCTTCCAAAGGAGCACACCCTCACCGGAGAGGATGTTGCGAGCGGTATCAGTAGGCTGAGCACCTACGCCTACCCAATAGCAGGCACGCTCGAAGTTGAGATCTACTGTTGCAGGATTGGTGTTGGGGTTGTACGAGCCGATACGCTCGATAAACTTACCGTCGCGAGGAGCGCGACTGTCGGCTACTACGATGTGGTAGTATGCATAGTCCTTATGACCATGACGAGCCAAACGAATCTTTGTTGCCATTTGTAAAAAAATGTCTTTTAGTTAATACTATTTCGGACCTACTCGAGATCCTTAATGCTTTTTCACGAAAAGCGCGGCAAAGGTACAACAATGTTTTGATTTGGCAAAATCTTTTGCAAAGATTGTGTATATAAAATTATTTTCGTATTTTTGCAGTTTCAAATAATACCTGCCCTAAAGCAGGAAAATAGCAACCTCAAAAACACCCGCCTTATGCAGCCTCAATTTCCCGAGAACGTAATCTCACAAGTGCCATGCGGTAATGCCTCAAGCGACATCGCAGATCGTCCCAACTACAGCGTTCAGGTCTATTGTAAAAACAACAAGCAGTACTACGACATTCCATGCGGCAGCTCGCTCAGACAGGTGCGCGACCTGATAGGAATAGAGATGCCCTACAAGATTGTAGCGGCACGAGTGAACTACAAACTTGAAGACCTACGCTTTCTTATCTATCGTCCGAAAGACATTGAGTTCGTTGATATAAGTTCGCCCGCAGGCATGCGTTGCTATGTGCGCACGCTATCAATGGTGCTCTCTTGTGCCATACACGAGCTATTCGACAAGGCCGACCTGCGTATCGAGCACCCAATCTGCAAAGGCTACTACTGCACCATACAATGGGGCAAAGACGGACAACAAAAAATCACACCCGAAATAGTAAACCAAATCAAAGAGCGGATGTGGGAGATCATTCGTGAGAACCGCGAAATAAAAAGTTGCGAGCGTCAGACGCGCGAGGTTATGACACTCTTCAAGGAGCGCAGCGACGGCGAAGCCAACCTATTTGAGACTCTTGGAGCACCATATACACGCTACTTCTCAATGGGCGACTACATAGACTACTACACCGGAGTGCTCATGCCCTCGTCAGGCTATATTGACATATTCGACCTTGAACCGTATTTTGATGGTATGCTGCTGCGCATTCCTAACCGCCAAAACCCCGTTGAGCTCGAAGGCAATATCGTACAAGACAAGATGTTCGACACCTTCAGCGAGTATGTAGGTTGGAACAAACTGATGGGCATAAGAAATGTGGCAGACTTCAACCGCCTGTGCCTCGAGAATCAGGCTTACGACATGATTAAACTTTCGGAGGCCCTGCACGAGAAGAAAGTGGCACGCATAGCCGACATGATAGCCAACCGCAAATGCGGCAGACCTAAGTTCGTTCTTATTTCAGGTCCGTCGTCGTCGGGTAAGACCACTTTCTCCAAACGACTAACCATACAACTTCGAGTAAATGGCATAAAGCCAGTAGTCATATCTATGGACAACTACTTCGTCAATCGAGTGGACACTCCTTTAGACGAGAACGGCGATTGGGATTTCGAGAATATCGAAGCTCTTGATTTGCCACTATTCCGTCAGCAGGTCATGTCGCTGCTCAACGGCGAAGAAGTGGAGATACCAGAGTATAACTTCGAGACCGGCAAACGCCAGTGGACAGGCAGGAAACTACGCATTGAAGAAAACAATATCATCATCATCGAGGGCATACACGCACTCAACCCCACACTCATTCCCGACATACCCCGCGAAGCCACTTTCAAGATTTATGTCAGCGCACTGACCACCATCAATCTTGACAACCACAATTGGATTCCCACCACCGACACCCGTCTGCTGCGCCGCATAGTGCGCGACTACCGCTATCGCAACTACTCGGCACGCGAGACCATAGCACGCTACGAGAGCGTACAGCGAGGCGAACAGAAATGGATATATCCGTTCCAAGAAGAAGCCGACGTAATGTTCAACTCAGCACTGCTATTTGAACTTGCAGTCCTCAAACGCCACGCTGAGCCTATATTGGCTGAGGTACCTAAGTTCTGCGACGAATACTCTGAGGCACACCGACTACTCAAGTTCCTGCAATACTTCGTACCTATATCCGAGAAAGCTATTCCGCCGACCTCACTGCTTCGCGAGTTCGTCGGTGGAAGTTCATTCAGATACTAAACAAATTGATAATTAAATGAAGCAAACACTGATAATATCACTTATACTTAGCAGCATATCGTTCGTGCAAGCGCAGGATATCTTCACCGACATGCCACGGGTGCAGGTTCATCAAGACTCTGCCATCGTCAGGCTCCTGCAAGACAAGATCGAAGGCGTGGAACGTCATGAGACGGAAGCACAGGGGTTCCGCGTGCAAGTATTCTCGTCAAACAACCAGCTGCGCGCCAAAGCCGATGCCTTCGACATGGAGACACGACTGAGCAAACTGCACCTTGACCAACCCGTATATGTGCTCTATAATCCTCCTTTCTGGAAAGTGAGAGTGGGCGACCTGCGCACACAAGAAGATGCCATCGTGGTACGCGATGAGCTGATAAAACTGCTACCTGACATCGTAGGCGACATCTACGTGGTCAAAGACAAGATAACGGTCATAGAGTAGCCAAAAAGGCATTAACCAACGACTAAGACTAACTAACAATGAATCTGCAACCCTTCAATCCCGACTCTGCCGTCACCGACTCCATAGCCGGCAATGTCGAACAAATACTAAACCTCATCGGCGAAGACCCGCAGCGCGAAGGTCTTCAGCGCACTCCGCATCGTGTCGGACAAGCCTTTCAGTTTCTCACCAAAGGCTACCACGAGGATGCCGAAGCGATTCTGCGCTCTGCTCTATTTGAAGAAGACTACCGACAGATGGTGGTGGTGAAAGATATTGAGTTTTATTCGCTCTGCGAGCATCACCTCTTACCATTCTTTGGCAAGGCACACGTAGCTTACATACCTAACGGCAAGATTACCGGGCTGAGCAAGATAGCCCGTGTGGTGGATGTGTTTGCACGCCGCCTGCAAGTGCAAGAAAGGCTTACCACACAAATCAAGGACTGCCTGCAAAGCACCCTCCAGCCGCTTGGTGTGATGGTAGTGATAGAAGCAGAACACCTCTGCATGCAAGCCCGAGGCGTACAGAAGCCTCACTCGCTCACCATCACCTCAGACTTTACGGGTGCATTCAACCGAGCCGAGACACGCGAAGAGTTTATGAAACTCATACGCTGAAGACACCGCTCATCGCCATAAGGAAGTTAGCAAACTATGTTTGACAAGAGTCTGTAAATACACGAGCATAAAATAATGTTGTTCTCAGAGGTCATAGGTCAAGAAGCCATTAAGCAGCAACTCCGTCAGTCGGTGGCTGACGGGCGTATTCCTCATGCCCAGTTGCTCTATGGCAAGCGAGGTGTAGGCAAACTGCAACTTGCCCTTGCCTTTGCACAGTATCTCGCCTGCGAAAACCGGACTGACACCGATGCTTGCGGGCATTGCCCCTCGTGCCTGCAATATAGCAAGCTGCAGCACCCTGACCTGCACCTGATGTTCCCCTACACCAAAGAGGACCAGAAAGACACCAGCGACATTTACATCAGCAAATTCCGCGAGTTCATAATCAACAACACCTATTTCGACCTCAACGATTGGCAGTCGGCACTCAGTGCTGCCAACAAGCAGACAATAATCTACGAGGTAGAGAGTTCTATACTACTCCGCCAACTGAGTATGAAGGCCTACGGCAACGGCTACAAGGTGGCCATCATCTGGCATGCTGAAAAGATGAACGAGGTATGCCAAAACAAACTCCTCAAGATGCTTGAAGAGCCCCCTGAGAAGACTCTCTTCCTGCTTATAACCGAGCGTCCCGAACTGCTGCTGACAACCATACTCTCACGTGTCCGCCAAATACATGTGCCACAGGTTGACGACCAGGACATAGCCGTATCGCTACTCGCCTCAGAAAGAGTAGAGACCTATCAGGACGCACACGCCATAGCGCATATAGCATCCGGCAGCTACCTGAAAGCTCTTAAGATTACAAGCAGCGACAAAAAGGAAGCCGAGAATTTAGAACTATTCCGGCAACTATTCACCCTTGCCACCGACATTGCCATCAATCGACAGATAGACAAGATAATAGAACTCCGGAAATGGAGCGATACACTCGCCGCCAAACCGCGCGAGCGCCAGAAAGACTTTCTCGATTATGCAGGCAGGCAACTCCGAGAAAACTATATATCCAACTTCCAGATTCCTCAAATCAACTATCAGACCACCGATGAACAGCGCTTTTCGCGCGACTTCGCAAGGTTCTTCAGCAGTAACAACATCAGCCAGCTTGCCGAAGAATTTGCACTCGCACAGAGGCATATTGAACAAAATGCCAATTCAAAGATTGTGCTTTTTGACCTGTGCCTGAAAACAACAATGTACGTCAAGAAGAAATAACACGATATGAACAATAACGATTATAGTATAAACAGCTGCCGCCATAACTCACTTCTTATGCTTCCCGTAAGCGATTGGATGTCGGAGATACCATCCGACGGGCGCGTTTATGACTTGGTAGAGGTGCAATTCAAAAACACCCGCAAGGGTTATTATCGCAACTCCGAAGGTCTCAGCCTAACCAAAGGCAGCATGGTAATAGTGGAAGCAAATCCGGGGTACGACTTAGGCATTGTAACGCTAACGGGCAAATTAGTGGAACATCAGATGAAGAAAAACCGAATCGACCTCAGCCGATATGAGATACGTCAGGTTCTTCGTCTTGCCACCGAAGCCGATATAGAGAAACGCGACGAGGCAAAGAAAAAAGAACAGGACACCATGATTCGTGCTCGCCAGCTTGCCAAGTCGCTCGGACTTGAGATGAAAATCGGCGATGTGGAATATCAAGGCGACGGCTCAAAGGCCATATTCTACTATATAGCTGACCAGCGCGTTGACTTCCGCCAACTCATCAAAGTATATGCAGAGACGTTCCGCGTGAGAATTGAGATGAAGCAGATAGGTGCGCGTCAGGAGGCCGGAAGGATAGGAGGTACGGGACCATGCGGAAGAGAACTATGCTGCACCACATGGTTGCAGAACTTCTACTCCGTAGGAACCAATGCCGCACGTACACAGAATATATCGCTCAATCCGCAGAAGCTTGCAGGACAGTGCGCAAAGCTCAAATGTTGCCTGCAATACGAACTCGCACAATACGAAGAGGCTGCTTCAAAAATGCCATCGCGTCATCAGACCCTTGAAACACGCGATGCCACCTACTACATGTTCTCGTCGGACCCGCTCAAGGGTGAGATAACCTACTCCACTGCCCAAAACATGCCGGTCAACCTGCAGGTCATCAGTGTGCAAGAGGCACTCGACATCATCGAGATGAATCGCCGCGGAGAGCGTCCGCTGAGTCTCGGGGGAAAGCAGACAGTAGCCACTGCCGATACTTTCGATTATCAAAACGTGGTCGGACAAGACGACGTCACACGGTTCGACAAGAAGCGCCAGAAGCAACGCCCACAACAAAACAATCACCGCCAACGCCCACCCAAACGCCAATGATACGACAAACACGCATATTAGCACTGAGTCTGCTTGCCTTAGCTGCCATACTCGGATCATGCGACCGCCGGACAGTCTATACCTCAGCACTGTCGCTACCTTCTGAAGGTTGGCATGCCGACAGCACACTCTGCTTCGACTTCTGCCTCAGTGACCTTGAGGCGGCATACGACGTCGTTATCTTCTTCCGGCACAAAGAGAACTACCCTTATCAGAATGTTTGGCTAATAGTTGACCAAAAGCCGGTAAGCACCGCATCTTCCGACACTATAGAGTTTTACCTGGCTGACCAGCGAGGCAGATGGCTCTCTGGAGGTATTGGAAAAACCAAGCAAATGCCCGTACTCTACCTGCACGACCACCACTTTGCCGACTCGTGCTACACCATGTCGATAAGACATGCAATGCGTGACCAAATGCTACAAGGAGTGAGCGATATAGGACTAAGAATTACAAAATCACGACAATAGGTTCCATTATTCGACATTGCACACATTACTAACCAGTTACAATACTATTGCCTCGCCAACATATTCAACCACAACACTTAATAAGTACAAAAAAAAGCAAAAAGATTTGCGTATTAAAAAGATTTAGTCTATCTTTGCAGCCGCTTTTGAAAAAAGGTAGTATTACGAGTTAATAAATCTTCCGCTGCTGATAGCGGAACTAACAATCCACAGCAATGAAAAGAACATTTCAACCAAGCCAAAGAAAAAGACGCAACAAGCACGGATTTCTTGAGAGAATGTCAACCGCCAATGGACGTAGAGTTTTGGCAGCACGCCGTGCTAAGGGTCGCAAGAAACTTACCGTGGCAGACGAAGGTCGTCATAAATTCTAATCCAATTAGCGAACTTATACGGCTAAGACAAAAGGTCGTTGGCTGAATTACGGGAAAAGAGAACCATCTCCTTTCCCTTTTCAGTATATGACAACAACATTTTTCTAACAAACTGACAAAAACATGGAATCAACACGTCAACAAAAAATAGCCCGTCTGATACAGAAGGACCTGAGTGACATCATGCTCTCATATTCACGCAAGGTACATGGTACACTCATCTCTGTAAGCGAGGTAAGAGTTTCGCCTGACCTTTCGATAGCACACGTGTATCTGTCCATATTCCCACACGACAAGGTGGAGAGTACATTAGAGATGATAGAGCAGAACCATGGTGCTATACGAGGTGAGATGGGCAGATTAGAGCGTCATCAGCTGCGCATCATTCCCGAACTGCATTTCCACCTCGACGACACGCTTGACCGCATGGAACATATCGACCAACTGCTCAGCCAATAGCATGCTGTACCAACTATTCATAGCCTGGCGCTATCTGTTTGCAAAAAAACGCCTCAATGCCATCAATATAGTATCCGGGGTGGCAGCGGCAGGTGTGGCTGTTGCCACAGCTGCTATGGTGTGTGTGCTGTCGGTCATGAATGGCTTTGGTGAGTTGGTGGAAGACATGTTCTCACAGTTTGACCCCGACCTGAAAATAACATGCACGACAAGCAAATATTTCGATACCGCTGATGAGCGATTCAGGCGAATCTCAGAGCTTCCTGAAATAAAAGATATCTCGCGGACTATAGAAGAGAATGCACTGATACGTTTTTCTGACAAGCAAGTCAGCGCTACAGTCAAAGGTGTCGAAGAAAAATTCCGGTCACTCACAAATATTGACGACATACTGACCGATGGCGACTTCCAACTTTACGATGGTGCCTTCGAGCGCACGGTAATGGGACGAGGATTGGCAAACAGCGTCGGGATAGGTGCGCATTTCATAACCGGCATGAGACTATACGCTCCGTCACGCACCAAGCGAGTGAATATGCTTGCACCTGAGAAGTCGCTCAGAGAGGAGTCCGTTTGGATATCAGGAGTGTTTGCCGTCAATCAGATGAAGTACGACGACAACTATATGCTCGTCTCCATAGGCTTGGCAGAGCGGCTCTTTGAGTATTCCGACACAGAGGCTACAGCAGTGGAGGTCTTTCTGAAAGACGGAGCCTCAGTGAAATCAGCAAAGAAGAAAATACGCGCCATCTTACCTAACGATTATAAGGTGCTCGACCGTTTTGAGCAGCAAGAAGACTTCTTCCGGATTCTTGAGATTGAGAAGCTCCTCACTTTCCTTCTTCTAACAATGATTATCCTTATTGCAGCTCTAAACATCGTAGGTTCGCTCTCGATGCTAATGCTTGACAAGCGCGAGGACATTGCCGTCTTTGCCACCCTCGGAGCCGACGACAAAGGAATAAGAAACATATTCCTGTTCGAGGGCTGGCTGGTCAGTTCGCTCGGCGCTATCGGAGGTATACTGCTCGGACTTGTTCTTTGCTACCTGCAGATTCGTTTCTCACTGATAAAACTCGGCGATGGCACCAATTTTATCATATCTGCCTACCCCGTTGCAGTGGAGCCGACAGACATAATTGCGACACTCATAGTAGTGCTTCTGCTTGGATTTATCACAGCTTTCATTCCTGCAAGACAGGCTGCCAAGTCAACATTCCACTAATCACAACCCGCCACTACATAACAACTAAGATACAATATGAACCGACGACTTTTATTCATACTAACTATTGGCATAGTGTTGCTGCTTGCCTCGGCTTGCGGCAGCAATCCTCCAGAACCGTCACAGTTCGCCAAGAGGCTCGACAAAGGTTATGCCACATATTACGGCAACTATTATGCTGCCGAAGGACTCGACGCTCATCTGCTGTCGCTTGATATATATTCCCCCACTATCACTATTGACTCAGCAGGAAGAATAGGCGGTACAGGGACCAATGTCTATCTGTCTGACATCTTCATACCCAACGACGAGATATTTATGCGGCGCGGAGAATATAAGTGTGATACAACCTACAAGCCTTTTACTTTTTTGGCGGGGATAGAGTACGAGGGACACTACTCAGGTGCCTACCTGCTTAGTATCAAGGAGAACGGCTATTCCGTTACTTTGGTTAAAAGCGGTACGATGATGGTAAGTTACGTATCCGACTCCACCATTATCAACTTCGAACTCATGCTTGACAATCCAGGACGCACGACATACACTGGCGAATACAGAGGAGTATTGCCTTACTACGACACTACCAACACCATCGAACAGCAACCTTCAGCCTTACGCCGCATTCTGTCGGCTACAGCTCGTCGGGAATCTGCATTTCTTAACCAACAACTGACTGAGGCTGATGAATAGCCATTCCGATATTGCCATCGAAAGGATACAGAAGCAATATATCGCTTACATGCGTTTGGAACGTTCTTTTTCTGCTAATACGGTAGAAGCATACGAGCGCGACCTCAAGCAGTTTCTCGACTATTGCAACGAACATTCTCTCAATCCGCTGAAGGCAACCCTGCAGGATTTGGAGCAATACATCTTTGAAACCTACCACGATGCCAAACGCACCCGTACCCAAGCCCGACAGATGTCCGGGCTGAGAGCATTCTATCGTTTTTTGCTTTATCACGACTATATCGAAGACGACCCGTCAGAGTTGCTCGACATGCCCAAACTTGACAAGCATCTGCCGGAGGTGCTTACCGTAGAAGAAATCGACAGCATGATAGCAGCAATCGACTTGAGCAAACCGGAAGGACAGCGTAACCGTGCCATCATAGAAATGCTATACGGCTCAGGGCTGCGGGTCTCTGAACTGGTCACGCTCAAGCTCTCTAACATGTACATGAAAGAGCACTACATGCTGGTCGAGGGAAAGGGCAGCAAGCAGCGCCTTGTACCTATATCCGACGAAGCGCAACGGCAGTTTGACCTATGGCTGCAAGACCGCAATCGCTTAGACGTCAAGCCGGAATACACCGATTATGCCTTTGTCAACAGATACGGCCGTGGACTTACCAGAGTAATGATATTCACTATCATTAAGCAGCTTGCTGCCGCTGCCGGCATACAGAAAAACATATCTCCGCATACACTCCGCCATTCCTTTGCAACCCATCTGCTGCAAAACGGAGCTGATTTGAGAATCATACAGCAATTGCTCGGACACGAAACAATAACCACCACAGAAATATATACCCACGTCAACGTACAAGACCTACGCAAGGCAATACTCCAGTATCACCCTGCCAACCACTGACGAAACCATTCCACCCCATTCGCATGCATAGGGTTTTCAGACATATATTGCTTCTCTTTTTCCTGCTTGAGGCTATGTGCCTGCTTGCAGAAGAGACCATCATTGTTGGAGATGTTATCGACTCTGAGACAGGTGCGCCCATAGAGAACGCTAACGTCTATTACCGGGGAACCACTATCGGAACCACAACTAATGCCGAGGGTGTGTTCATGCTCCGAACTGACAACACAGCCAAAGCCACACTTATCGTCTCAGCCGTAGGTTATAGGCAGCAGAAATATCAGATAGAACCGGGCAGCCAATCAGGTCTGCAGGTAGAACTCAAGCAAAAGACCACTGCACTGGCAGATGTTTTCATACTACCCGGAGAGAATCCAGCCCTTGAACTCATGCAACGCGTCAGAGAACACCGCTTAGAAAATGATATAAGCAATTCTGATAGCGTTACGTCCCATTTAGGTCTTACCAAACAACTGTATCTGAGTCATCTGACTGCACGCCAGCTCCAGCGTCTGCTTTCAGACTCTACAGCAGCCGTGCTGCTCGAAGGCGACTCGCTTGCTATGGTACCCGTATATCAGACCACAAGACACTACCTTACGAGAGGAAACCATTCCGAGGCACTTGATACCGCCACAACATCATCAGCCGGAGCTACCGAAGAAGACTATCAATTACTTCTCAGCTCGCTCGACGACCGCCACCTGAACTTCTACCGCCAATCGGTATCTCTTTTTGCACATGACTTCATTTCTCCGTTATCTTCTTTAGGCAATAGTTTCTACAACTATTACCTCGTTGATAGTACTGCCAACCCCAAGCAATACATAGTACATTTTGTCCCAAAAAACTCCTATTCGCTCTGTTTTAGGGGCGAGATGAACATAGACTCAGCCTCTTATGCTCTGAGTTCCATTAAGGCATCGATACCTCGTCAGGCTGCTGTCAACTATCTAACATCGTTCTCCGTAGAGCAGCATTTTGATACCGTCCATTCGTTGGTCAACGAAGATATGAGTGCCTTATTTGAAATAACCATCAAGAGTGACACGGCTCATCGTTTCCCGTCGGTCAGACTGATGAGACAGATAGCGGGCGAAGCAGAAACACAACAAATGAGCGAAACAGAGCGAGCACAGAGACTCGCACGGCAGCAGCGCAATGCCGAGACTATCTCTGAGCTCGACAAGCACATCGTCTTCCGACTTGCCCGAATGCTTGCACATATCATCAATACCGGAAATATCCCCACCGGCACCGTCATTGACATTGGCAATGCCGTTGAGCTTCTCGGCGGGAGCCCTTATGAGGGGTTCCATGTCGGACTGCCGTTTACCACAAACGAGAAATTGTCCAAGCATGTCGAATTATCGGCATATCTTGGCTATGGATTCGGAGACAGGGCGTACAAAGGTAAGGGCCAGATACGCGTCAAGTTGCCTACCGAAAGACGACATATTATAGGAGCATACTATTGGGACCACTACGCCCAGACAGATTTGAGTGAGATGTACTTCCGTCTTCGTGAAAACGACGTATTCTATGCTGACCAAGACTTTGCCCACATGGTATTTGGCGGCATACGCCGCAAGGGCAACTACACTCTGCCTGCTACACGGCGACGCGAGTTCAGAATATTCACCGAGAACGAGCTAACCGACAACGTGGAAACGCAGTTTCAGTTTGGTATGGGCAGAATGGGCTATGGAGACATAATGCAGCAGATGGAACAGTTTGGGCAGACATCTCTTTATCAAAACATACCGTCGTACCGCTTCAAGACACTCAGAGCGGAGGTGCGGGTAGGATTTCACGAAAGGAAAGTGGATATCTTCATGCGCCGGATACACGTCAGGAGCCGATATCCTGCATTTAGGATAATGCTTGAGGGCGGGTCATATCAGACGGATGACATGGAGCGCGAACGTCTCTACGGCAAGATTTCAGCTTTAGTACAGCATACGGTACCCTTAGGTATATGCGGCCAGCTCGACTACTCAGTCATGGCAGGTATTATATTCGGCAAGGTACCATATCCCATGCTCGAACACTTCACCGGCAACCAGAGTTACACTTACGATCCCTATCGCTTCTCGCTGATGAATCAAACACAGTATGCTGCCGACCGTTTTCTGATGGCACACTTGCACTGGAATATGCAAGGTCTGATATTCAACACCATACCTTACATTCAGCGCCTACACTTGCGCGAACTTTTGGAACTGAAGTTTGCTTGGGGCGCCTTAAGAGAAGAACATGCCCAAGTGGTGGCAATGCCTGCCACACTGCACAGCATGAGCGTGCCATACGTGGAGGCCGGTATAGGAATAGGAAATATACTGCGAGTGGCAGACGTATATGCTGTATTCAGATTGACCAACAACAAACAGAACCCTGACCCCTTCTGGGCTATTCGTGCCCGTTTTGCCTTAGGGCTGTGATTCACGATTCAGCCAATATTGGCTGAATACATTCCTATTGGCTGAATGCAATCGTTGCTTAGTGACTCTGCAACCACTCAGAAAGATACTCCTGCTCAGGTTGTCCTGGAGTAGGAACAAATGTTACTTTCGGCAACACTCCCAATGCCGCCATATCCATCAAAGAAGTATAACCTGAACGGCATACTATAGTTCGGCACCCCAAGAGGAAGGGTGCCAATTGGTTGTCGGACAAGTGGCTTACCAACACCAAATTTCCCTTACGCAGTTTGGTCGCAGGTTTTGAGGGCAGTCCGCGGACTATCAGAACAGTACTCTCCGATTGCGAATACTGTTCCACAAGGCTCTGTTCAAACAGCGACCGTTGAGGCTCGGGTCCGGACAATACGCATACCGCTTCGTAGGTACTATCGGGTTTCGGATTCATTCCGTCAAAACGCGAGAGAGGACCTATGTACTTAACGTTTTTCGGCATTGGTATGCCATGCGACAAGTCGCCGGCAAGACTTCCGTCTTTATTCTCGAAATCAGGCACCCAACATTCAGCATAACGATTTATTATCTTCTGATGGCACCATGCAGCAAAAGGCTCTAACCACCTGAAACGCTTCGGCAAGCGAGGAAAGAGCTGGTGTGTCAAATACACACAACGCACCTTATCTGAATATAAGCCGAAACGATTGTCAGAAATAACAAGATCGAACTGCTCATGCCTGAGCAGTTCGCTTAAGAAATAGTGGTCTTTTAATGAAAAACCGATAATCGACGGTATAGCCTTCAGCATAGCCCACACCTGACTCCTACCCTGCGAATAACGTATATCAAGCGATGGCAGGCTTACGGTGGGCAAAGTCGGGAATGTCTTTCTGAGCAACGCAAAAGAGTCGCCATCACCAGCCAACACAACATCGTCACCACTGGCGAGATACTTCTTTATCAAAGCCATGCTGCGAGTAGCATGACCAAGTCCCCAGTTGAGCGGAGCGACGAGAATACGCATTTGTCAGTTAGTTTATCAGCTTTGTAAGAGACGGCTGCAGGTTCTTTATTTAGCTTGCAGAAATTTGTGCATGGCTGCTGCAGCCCGACGGCCGTCAGCCATAGCAAGAATCACCGTAGCGCCCCCGCGAACTATATCGCCGCCTGCATAGAGCACTGGAATAGATGTCTGCAAGTCGTCGTTTACCTCAATGGTGCCGCGCTTGCTCACCGATAGTCCGTTAACGGTATTGGGGATGATGGGATTGGGACTCACACCCACTGCAACTATCACAAGGTCCACATCGCGGCTTATTGTCTTTCCTTCTACAGGAACAGGTGAACGGCGTCCACTCTCGTCGGGTTCGCCGAGTTCCATAACCTGCAGTTCCATACGACAAACTCTGCCTTTTTCGTCAGCTTCATAGCGAATGGGATTATGCAGAGTCATGAACTCCACCCCCTCTTCTTTGGCATGCTTGACCTCTTCTATTCTCGCAGGCATCTCTGCTTCAGAGCGCCGATAGACTATGGTTGCCGTTTCAGCACCGAGGCGTTTGGCGGTACGCACAGCGTCCATGGCAGTGTTGCCACCACCTATTACTGCCACATGTTTCCCACGCAGCACAGGAGTATCGAATGTAGCCGAGTCAGCCTGCATAAGGTTGACACGGGTCAGGTACTCATTGCTTGACATTACTCCTATCAGGTTCTCGCCCTCTATTCCCATAAAACGCGGCAGACCTGCGCCCGTTGCCACGAATACCGCCGAGTAGGCTTCAGAACCGTCTTTCGGGGCAAGCAAGTCGTCGATAGTCAAAGTCTTGCCTATTACAGTGTCGGCAACGAAAGTAACGCCCAGATGGCGAAGACTCGCTATTTCAGCATCAACTATGGCATTGGGCAGACGATACTCAGGAATACCGTATTTCAGGACTCCGCCTATCTCATGCAATGCTTCAAAGACGGTGACGCTATATCCATAGCGGACCATGTCGCCTGCGAAGGTAAGCCCTGCCGGACCGGAGCCGATTACTGCAACTTTGCGTTTTGCTCCCGGTTCAGATGTTATAGTCGCCGTTTCCGAGGGAGTCTCTTTCAGTGCTGCGTCCGCTGCAAAACGTTCGAGATAGCCTATAGCCACAGGTTTAGAGTTCATCTTATGATGGATGCACTGGGCCTCACATTGCTTTTCCTGCGGACATACCCTACCACACACAGCAGGCAGCGAACTGCTGCGCTTGATGACCTCAGCGGCCTTCAGAGGTTGCCCTGCTTCGATGAGTTTTACAAAGTCAGGGATACTGATATTAACCGGGCAGCCGTTAACGCAAGTGGGGTTGGCACAGTCTAAGCAACGTTGTGCCTCCCGCTGAGCCATTTGGCTTGTCAGTCCGCGGTTGACCTCTTCATGGAGTTTGGTAGCTCTGTACTGAGGGTCTAATTCCGGCATCTTGACGCGCTCAATCTGAACTCTGTCTTTTGCTTTCATGCTGCGGCGAAGTTGCTCCCTCCAAGCGGCAGAACGCGAGGTGTCGGAGAAGTCCACGTCACAGGACAATTGACAATCAGGCTGCTGACTTGTCGGCTCTGAGAGCGTTTTTTCTACAATGCCCTTCTGTCCTTCGGTCTGATACTTCTCATAAGCCTCTATTTCTTCCTGACGGTAGCTTCCGGCGCGGCGCAACATCTCATCGAAATCGACTTTATGAGCATCAAACTCGGGTCCGTCAACACATACGAAACGCGTTTTTCCATCAACAGTCACGCGGCAAGCTCCGCACATGCCGGTACCGTCCACCATGATGGTGTTGAGTGAGGCTTCAGTAGGAATTTCGTATTTCTTGGTTAGCAACGCTACAAACTTCATCATGATAGCGGGTCCGATGGTGATACAGCGATCCACTTTCTCTTGCTCGATTACCATCTCCACTCCGTTGGTTACGAGTCCTTTGGTACCATAGGAGCCATCGTCGGTCATCAGTACGAGTTCGTCGCTGACTTCGCGGAGTTGTTCTTCGAGAATGATAAGTTGCTTTGTGCGCGCTGCCAACACTACTATCACCTTGTTACCTGCCTCGCGCATAGCGCGTGCTATAGGTAGCATTGGAGCGGCACCTACACCTCCGCAAGCACATACCACCGTACCGAACTTCTCTATTTTGGTCGCCTTGCCTAACGGTCCAACAATATCGGCGATAGTATCACCTTCACTCAGAGCACAAAGTTTAGCACTGCTCACACCCACTCGCTGCACCACGAGAGTGATACTGCCTTTTTCGACATCAGAATTGGCTATCGTCAATGGGATACGTTCACCATGAGCATCCACGCGGACAATAACAAAATGCCCTGCTTTACGCGAGCGCGCTATCAGCGGTGCTTCGACTTCTATTTCAAATACGTTTTCAGAAAACTGCTTTTTTTTGATTATTCTATTCATTTCGGTAGTTATCGTTAGGAGTTAGGTGATATTTCGGTTATAGTCTGACATGACTTTTGAGTGTCTGGTCGATCATCTTTTTGAGTGTGAGATTCTGCGTTTCTATGTCGCGACGGAAGATCGGGCGGAAGTCTTGAGCATACTTGCACTTGGCAAGCTTGATGTTCAAATCGTCGAAAGTGCCCTTCACATCAACGCCGAGGTACAGAGGTTTGAGCAGCGAGATATGATAGTTGAACGACATATCGAGGTTATGTCTGCCGCCCACAGCCGCCATGTACTTATCCATAGTCAGGCAGAATGGATAGATATCTATTTCGTTCTTAAACAGCGTTGCCTGAACAGAAATAGAGTCTATCTTGTTCTCGGTTTTGCGATTGAACATCAGCAGCTTTGCTATCCGTCCAAATGTTTCCGAGTCGAGCAAAACGAGGTCCTTGCCTGAGATGGAGCATGCTCCGCGAGTGGTAGAAGTCTTGAGCTGGTACTTGTCGTTGACGTAAGTCTCAGCAGCAAGGTGGAACTCGCCTGCTCCCTTGAAAGAACGAAGCATAGGCATCATGGTGTCGATTTGAGGAATCATATTGACGAGTTCCTGCATGTCGATGTCCACCATGTGATAGTCGAGTCCGACATAGATATGGTTGCGCCGAGGAGTTTTGTATATGGCAGTCAGTTGCAACTTGGCAGCATTGCAGATAAAACCCATTTCCTCGAGTACCAGCACACCGTTTTTGACGTAGAGAGAACCGCCTAATTCGCGTGCCACTTGGTCAAATATAAGTGCCTCGGTGACAGAAGTATTGAGTTTCAGGTCAACATTCTTAGGAACGAGATAGGCTTTTTTCTCGTCTTTGGCAGCAGAATCGGCAGGTTCGGAAACTTCCTCTGCTGTCTCTTCGCTGCCCTCTGAGGCTGAGGTAAGAGCCATCAGTTCATTTACATCGGTATGTGCGCTGGTGAAATCGAGTTCGCCTTCGAGATTGGCCTTTTGTTCTAACCATTCGCCTATATTACGTACTTTTCCTTTTAACTGGAAGTCGGAATTGCCTACAATGATGCGACTATCAGCGATATCGAAGAGGCGGTTGGAATAGTCGAAACTGATATGCGGAATCTCTATTTTCTCGTTAATAGATGCCAATTTGACATCTGCCTCGCTGAGCTTGACGCTCAGATCGGGATTCCACTGCAGCAGTAGGTTTTCTTTTGTTTTGTCGCGCGTTGACTTAGCCTGAAGGCTGAGGTTACCGGTTTTAACGTGTGTCTCGGCATCAACTGCGGCGTCCACTCCTTCGGTGCTGAGTGTGAGGTTGATATCAGGTTGGTTATTACCCACTCCCTTGAGTTTGGCGGAGAGGTTAGAAGCTAATAGTTGTGCGCTTATCTCACCATAGTTAGCTTTCAGATTCTTGAACGACATCTTGACATCAGCTTTTGGTATAGCAGCCGTATCCTTGGTATTGTATTCAGCATAGGCTATCAGCTTGGGTGTATCTATTTTGGCAGCTATAGTGTCCATCGTGAAATCCAAACCGGAACCCGTCAGAGAAGCGTTAGCATAGATGATGTCTTTCTTTGCAAGCAGGTCTGACAATTCTGCTTCAAAGGTAGCATTGGTAAGCGCTGCGACTATCTGATCTGACATGTTCAGGTCCAAACGCGATGGTGTAAACTTCAGCTTCGCCCATGCCACCGACTTGCTTGTCGGGGCAGGATTCGGAATGGTAAGCTGAAGCTTGGAGGCGGGCAGCTTGACTAACATGCTGTCGTAGTTGACATCGAGATCTGTCAGGTTGAGGTTAGCCGAGATGCGCGTCTTGCTGAGCTTCAGGCCGGTCAGGTCGGAGAGGCGTGCCCTGGCGGCAAGCTGACCTTTGGCTCTGCCTCGCATATCGTTTGTCTGCCCATCAGAGGCGATATACCTATTGAAATCGTGCAGATTGACATTAATGTCGGCATTAGCCTCAATAAGCGGGTCTTCAAGAAGGCGGCTGATAGTACCTTTTGCCTTTACGGCAGTCTGCTCGACACTCGCTTCTAAGGTATTGATGACAGCCTTAGAATTAGCCTTTTCATTGAGGTCGAGGTGTGCATCGGCATCAAGATTTATGTTCTTCAGCTTGTATGGGAACACTTCCATATATGCCGCCTCAGCATCTGCAAGTTGAAGCCTGGCATCAATAAGCGGCATAAGCGAGTCACTATAAATGCCTTCGGCATGAGCATTGAGAGTCAGTACTGCCTGATTTATATCTATCCCTTCGAGTTTGCTTGTAATAGTGGCAGGTAAGAGTTTCAAAGCTTCTACCACATCCCATTTGTCGGCACTGACGTCGCCGATGATCTTTATGTTGTCGGCGATGGTGGCATCAGCATTGAGAGAAAGCAGGAAATCGGCGAGTTTGACGGATGCCTTAGGCAATACGAAACGCATACTATCAAGATTGACGGAAGTATGCTTAGAGACTATCTGCACGGGCAGTTTTGAAGCATAGCCGGTGGAACCGACAGCGGCACTGAGTGCATCGGTCATAAGCGACAGATCAATGTCGTCCATACCCCGAGCAGACGCCAATAGACGAGACGACTCCATCCGTGCACTTATGCTATCTTCGGCGGAGACAAAAGTCAGACAACGGGCATCTAACTCCAAATGCTCGACCGACAAATAGTCGAAGGGCAGCGAGAAAGCTGTAGTATCTTCCACCGTATCCTGAGGAAGATTGAGGAAATCGAGATTGGTGACTCCGCCAAAACCTAAATAGATATTGGCAACAGCGTCCTTGATAGACAACTCATACACCTCTAAGGTATTTTGCTTGAGATATTTCGGAACATTGAGCTTCGCCACAACGGCATCGGTTGCCAGTACAGTGTCTGACTGAGCACCCTGCTTCGGATTAAGGATTAGCAGTTTATTGACTTTCAGTCCCACTTCAGGAAATGTAGAAAAAAACGTAAGTTCCACATCGCCTATCTCATGAGGTGAGGTGACATACCTGTCTGCCAAAGTATTCACAATGGGTGTAAGGCGCTTGGGAGTGAACACTACATAAACCGCTATGGCTGCCACTATCAGCACCACTGCAAGCACTGATGCCACAGTGATACCTAATATCTTGAAAAACCGCTTCATATAGATAAAAATTATTCTAACACTTTGGTAAAGGTATGAGACTTACCAAAGTCATCTTTATAAACGAATTTGGAGCTTGTAAGAGTGACGATAGTATAAACCTTAGGAATGGTGGACCAGCCTTCGCTCATAAAATGATAAAATTCTATTTCCTTACCATTGATTTTCCAGACAAACCAGCCGTTGCCGTGCAGTTCTTCGGTGAGCAGAAATTGCTCGTAGTCGCCCTCTGAGTAGTCCCAGTCGGTATGGTCTCCCATATCCCACATGTAGCCATAGCGTTTCTGCGTTTCCGTATCTTTTTGCGAAAGGAAGACGCAGTACTGATAGTTGCCATCAGGGGCAATTGTAGATTCCGATGGCGCCTGCCATCTGCCCACAAGGTCTGACTCACTATAGCCCTCGTCTTCACCGCCGCCTCCGAAGAAAGAGCAACCGGCAAAAACCATAGCCACAACAGAAATAAATATGAAAACGGCAACCGATGATTTGAACTTATTAGACATTGTCATAGTATGAATTTATTTATTAGTTTCTTCTAAAGCTACAATAAGATTGCAAAATTACGAAATACTTTTGATTAAGCAAATTTTTTTAGTAACTTTGCACCGCGCTTGAGTAAGAAGCGCCACTACATAACATCTGCCAACCGGCAATATTATTTTGACTTTCGCTAAATCCACAATACAATGTACAAAGAATTTATCAAATCCATCAAAGACTTCCCATCAGCAGGAATTAACTTCTTAGACATCAGCCCTATGCTGCTTGACGCCGACACGTTCCACTCTATATGTGACGACATAACGAATC
This sequence comes from uncultured Bacteroidales bacterium, assembly GCA_946184695.1. Classification (GTDB taxonomy): domain Bacteria; phylum Bacteroidota; class Bacteroidia; order Bacteroidales; family Paludibacteraceae; genus Colicola. The sequence goes on from CAMHGK010000001.1 coordinate 43,568, forward strand.
TTGCAGAGCAATATAATCCGCAAGTTATTGTCGGTCCGGAGTCACGAGGTTTCATCTTCGGAGTTTCTGTGGCATATAAGCTGCATGCAGGCTTTCACATGTTGCGAAAAAAAGGCAAACTGCCTGATGACGGTACACAAATATGTTTCTCTGCCGACAAGGAATATGGCAGTTCGGAGTTTGTAGTCAACAAAAGCGATCTTCAGAGCCTGCTTAACAAGGGTCTCAAAGACATAGTGATAATCGACGATGTGTTGGCAACAGGCGAGACCACTTTGGAAATAGCCAAATTCTATCAGAGTCAGGGATTCAACGTAAAAGCCATAATAACTGCAATCGACATCAACATAGGCGGAGCGGAGCTTCTAAGAAATGACAGCTTCGACGTACACTCAGTAATCAGTTACTAATCAAGCAAATCTATCAATCAAGCCACTCTATTAAATTTGTATCACATGCCGACAACTACAGAAATTGCCCAAATGCGCCAGCAAGGTATGCTATCAGAGGCATACGATGCTATCAAGAACCAGCTACAACAGACTCCTAATGATTATTCCGTTATCCTCACCGCCGCTTGGATTTACCACGACCTAATTAAGCAAAACGCGCAATACCCCACTCGAGCAGCGTTTGACCAATACCTGACAGAGTTCCTCAGTATAGGTGTGCGCGAAGAAGAGTTTTCGATTTACGAAAGTATAGTTTGGGATATTCGACGTATGCTTTCGAGTGCTGCCAAAATAGAATACGTTGACTACGCATGGTTGGATTCGTTGGTTGGCAAACTACGCGCTATTCCTATTCAAAAGAACAGTTCGGCATATCATAGTCTGCTTTCTGCCGCCATTAAGATACGGGGTTGGATAGGCGTGATAGATTTCATCAATTGGTGGGGACTTGAGCACCTGACAGAAGAAGACTATCAGCACAACACCAACAGTCAGGGCATGAGTTATATGGGTCTTGCCGAATCGACCTACTACGCCCTATGCCGAGCTATGCTGATGCTCAACGACGAAGCGCGGCAGAGCAGTTTCATCGACAAAATTCAGCGCGTCATTAACAAGCACCCCGACTATCGCTTTCTGCCATATTACAAAGCCAAACTACTTTTCAAGTTAGACCGGCAGGAAGAGGCATTGGCTTCGCTTCGCCACTTTGCACAGAGCAACGACTCGGCATTCTGGGTATGGCAACTGCTTGGAGACGAACACCGCGACGTCAACGACAAGATGATGTTTTACATCAAAGCCGTCACATGTCCGGCAGCCGACAATATGGTAGTCAAACTGCAAGAACACGTGGGAAAATTCTTGATTTCACGTAACATGGCAGCAATGGGCAAGTTCTTGATAGAAAAGCCGTACAGACACGCCAAAAGGAAGGCTCACATATCAGTTATGCCATAGAGAGCATGCGTCAAGAGCAGTGGTATCAGGCATTGGAACCTAATTGGGACGAGCAGTTTGCGGCAGAGCAAGTGAAGTTAGCAGAGAACTACCTATTTGCCGAAATGCCTCAATTTGCAGTGTTGGTAACATACGTCAACACTGAAAAACGCATTGTCAGCTTCTTTAGCGAGGATCTTCAAGAAGGTTATTTCCGCGCACCTAAAAGCGCCGGTGAATTGCCGCAGCGCGGTCAGATAGTCATAGTCAGAGCGCCTCAACTCGCCGTCGGCTCGCCTACGGCAGTTAGAAGCTTCAACATCGACGAAAGCAACAGCAATCCTCATTTCTTTAAGGCTTACAACGGGATGTTGCGTATAAACTTCAATGGATATGGCTTTGTAGATGATGTGTTCGTTGAGACCAAACTGACAGAAGGACTGACCAATGGGGCATCCGTTAGTGGCATTGCCCGCAAGACATACAACAAGAAGAAAGAGTCCTGGGGCTGGTACGCTGTTACCATACAGCATAACTGACACAAAACACCATTTCCCATAGATAATTGAGAACGGATTACGCCATTTAGAACCTGTAAAAATCTGTAAAATTCGTAATACTTCCGTAAAATCCGAGGAAGATTAAAAAATTAAAACATTAAATTTCACTAAAAATCTGTCCCCTTTGTTCCCTTTGTCACTATTTATATGCACTAATACCGAGTCTTTACCCTGATATCATAAAACAGACACTCCTATGTACAATATCTATAAGCATGATTTCTGACCTGCTCATTCCTTAATTTTCTTAGAGCCTACAGGAGGCGGCTAACAACAAAAGTTATATAGACTGCTGCAAATGACAAAAGGGTGGGTCGAATCGACTCACCCTTCAATTATATGATAGGAAAGGAAAATTATCCGAGTTTGTTAACGTAGATAGCGAGCTTTGATTTGAGGTTGCTTGCTTTGTTAACATGTATGATATGACGCTTAGCCAACTTGTCAAGCATGCTGCTTACCTTAGGCAGCATCTCTGTTGCCTCTTGCTTCTCGGTTGTAGCGCGCAACTTGCGGACAGCATTGCGTGCAGTTTTAGCATAATAGTGATTATGCAGTTTACGTTTCTCAGTCTGACGTATTCTCTTCAAAGATGATTTATGATTTGCCATCTTGCTTTGTAATGATAATTTAGTTAGTAATTCTCAGTACCCTATTACTATTCGGTACATTTGTAGTCCATAGCAGAATCGAACTGCTCTTTACAGAATGAAAATCTGTCGTCCTAACCGATAGACGAATGGACCAACTCAGCCTTTCAAAAAAACGTTCTTTTCAAAAGCGGGTGCAAAGGTAAGCTAAGTTTTTGAAATACGCAAATATTTTTCAAAAAAAGTTAATTTTTAAGCAATAGGCTACTCCGTTTTGTCAAAAACGGAAGCTAAAGTAAACAGACCATGCATGCAGAAGGTGCACATTTTATCATATCATCATGAGTCGATAGGTAAGATATGCGGCATACACTAAAAGCAGCAATGCTCCACCCCAGCGCTCGATATTGCGTCGGCGGGAGAGTTTGATGAGTATCCATACAATGACGCTACCCATAGTTGCCACTATGGCATCAATGCCTATACCGTCGTAGGAAGGCAGTGGACGAATGCAGGCGCTCACACCGAGTATGAGGAACACATTGAAGATGTTACTACCTACAACATTACCTAAGGCTATGTCGGAATTATGGCGGAAAGCGGCCACCACGGAGGTTGCCAATTCAGGCAGTGATGTTCCCAACGCCACAACGGTAAGACCAATAATAGCGTCGCTCACTCCGAGGTTCGATGCCACACGAACAGCGCTCTTAACTATCATTTCACCACCCACAACAAGCCCCACAAGTCCAACAAGAATAAGCATCAATGCTTTCCATACAGCCATCTCCTCTACTTTTTCTACTGTAGCTTCTTCGGGATGGTCCTTGGCATGGCGCATAGTCATATACATGAATAGCGCAAAGATGACAAGCATTATTATACCACCTACGAAACTTATTCCTTCGTTGGTCTCAAAAGTGAGGTTAACCAACACGCATGCCATCACCGTCACGCCTGCACATATACTGACCGGTATATCGAAGTCGCGACTCCGCTTTTGCGTAGCTATAGGCCAGACAAGTGCGGTACAACCGAGAATGACAAAAGTATTGATGATGTTGCTACCGAGAATGTTTGTAACAGCGAGATCAGTCACACCATCGGCAACTGACACCATATTGACAACAAACTCAGGCATTGAGGTACCAAAAGCCACCACCGTCAGACCTATCACAAGATCGTTGATTCCGAAACGCTTTGCCACGGCCGACGCACCGGCAACCAACCAATCGGCTCCTTTCACAAGAAGCACTAAACCTAAGACAAGGCATAGCACCAACATCCACCAATTAGACAACAGGGGTTCAAAAATCTTATCTAACATCTTATTTAACTATTAAAGTTGGATTTATTACTATATTTTATAAAACGACATGTTATATCCGGACAATTCCAGATTGCAAGTAAATATACTCACCCTCAGAATAATTGATTACACATTGAACAAGAAGTGCATTATGTCGCCATCTTGTACGAGGTAGTCTTTACCCTCTACTGACAATTTGCCAACCGCACGACATTGGCTCTCTCCGCCGAGTGTGATAAAATCGTCGTATTTGATAACCTCAGCGCGTATGAATCCACGCTCAAAGTCAGAATGAATCACACCTGCACATTGGGGTGCCTTCATACCCTCTCTAAAGGTCCATGCCCGCACCTCATCGGAGCCTGCGGTGAGGAAGGTGCGCAGGCGAAGTAGCGAATAAGCCGACTTGATAAGTCGGTTGACACCTGACTCGTTCAGACCTATCTCTTCAAGAAACATATCGCGTTCTTCGGCATTGTCGAGTTCGGCAATCTCAGACTCTATTTTTGCTGAAATAACCATCACCTCGGCTTGTTCGTCAGCAACAGCTTCGCGTACCTGCTCTACATAACTGTTTCCGGTAGCGGCTGAAGCCTCGTCCACATTGCAGACATATAGAACCGGCTTGGCTGTGAGTAGCATGAGTTCCCGAGCCATTTGCTCTTCTTCTTTCGATTCGAGCTGAACGGTACGTGCAGACTTGCCCTCTGACAATGCTGCCTGATAGCGCAGCAGCAACCCGAGAAGCGCCTTTGCCTGCTTGTCGCCACCCGCTTTTGCCTGCTTCTCGCACTTGCTTATACGTGATTCTACTGTCTCAAGATCCTTTAGTTGCAACTCGGTATCGATTATCTGCTTGTCGCGAATAGGATTTACAGAGCCGTCAACATGCACAACATTGTCGTCATCAAAACAACGCAGCACATGCAGGATGGCGTCTGTCTCACGTATGTTGGCAAGGAATTTATTGCCAAGCCCTTCGCCCTTTGATGCACCTTTCACCAAACCTGCAATATCGACTATCTCAACCGTAGTCGGGATTATACCTCTGACAGGATGGCAGATGTCGGCAAGGTGCTGCAGACGATCGTCAGGCACTGTAATCATACCCACCTGCGGTTCTATCGTGCAAAAAGGAAAATTAGCTGACTGTGCCTTAGCACTTGAAAGACAATTAAACAAGGTCGATTTACCCACATTGGGCAGACCCACTATTCCACATTTTAATGACATATACGTAATGATTTTTAATACTATTTGTTTACAATGCAGCTTAGCACAACTAAGAGAGCAGACTTACTCTTCAGAGAAGTGTACCAGCACACGTCGATATGAGTTGAATATCTTTGATTTTGATACAAATCCTATATATTTCTGTTGTTTATCCACCACCGGCAGATTCCATGCCCCAGTGTCCTCGAAGACCTTCATCACTTGCTCCATTGTCATGTCGTGCTGCAGAACGGCAGCAGGGGAGTTCATCAGTTGTCCTACGGTGAATCGCTTATAGAGACGCGGCTGGAACATTATATTTCTTACCTCATCAAGCAACAATACTCCGAGCAATCGGCCATCAGTGTCAACTACAGGAAAGAGGTTGCGGTGGCTTTCTGCTATCACTTTAACAAGTTCCCCAAGAGTCATATCAGGCAAGAGCACTTTCAGGTCGGTTTCGAGAACTGAGTCCATCTTAAGCAAAGTGAGCACTGAGCGGTCTTTGTTGTGAGTTATCAGTTCACCCTTCTTAGCCAATCGCTTGGCATAAAGCGAGTGAGGTTCAAATACCATTATCACTATGTACGAGAGCACCGACACTATCATAAGCGGCATAAACAAATGGTATCCGCCGGTCAGTTCAGCTATAAGGAATATACCGGTCAGCGGGGCATGCATTACTCCTGACATCAGCCCGGCCATTCCCACGAGTGCGAAATTGGCTAACGGCAGTTGGCAACCCGCAGCATTGAGTAGCATTGCCACCACATATCCGCTCAATGCTCCCACAAACAGCGAAGGTGCAAATATACCTCCTACTCCGCCACCACCATTGGTTGCCACACTGGCAAATATCTTCAGCATTACCACCATACTCAGATACATCACAAGAAGCCACTCGGTATTGCATATCGACATGAGCGGGCTTCCCAACAATGTCTTTTGCGCATCGCCGTTGATAAGTTCGGTAATAGACTCGTAGCCTTCGCCATAGAGTGGTGGAAAGAGCCATATCAGCACTGCCAGCACCATACCGCCCAAAACAATACGAAGCGTCATGGAACTGATACGCTTCATTTGCGTCTCAAGAAAGTCCATTCCGCGAGTAAAATAGAGCGATACCAATCCGCACGCTACGCCTAATACGAGGTAGAATGGTATGCGTTCAAGTGTGAAATAGTCAACCTGCGACAAGGGGAACATCGGTGCACTGCCTGAAAACAGATAAGCGAGAGCCGTAGCTGTGACAGATGAGATGAGCAGGGGTGATACAGAAGCCATAGTAAGGTCGATCATCAGCACTTCGAGAGTGAACATCAGTCCTGCTATAGGAGCCTTGAATATACCTCCTATAGCACCTGCCGCACCACAGCCTATCATAAGCATCATGGTTCGCTGATTGAGTCTGAACATCTTTGCCAGATTCGAGCCTATGGCAGCGCCGGTAAGAACTATAGGAGCCTCAGCACCTACAGAGCCACCAAAACCTATAGTCACAGCACTTCCAACGATGCTCGACCACGTATTATGGAGTTTGATTATAGACTTTCGCTGAGAGATAGCATAAAGTATTTTGGTTATGCCATGCGAGATATCATCGCGTACGACGTATTTAACAAACAGAGCAGACAATGCAATACCAGCCATCGGGAATAGCAGATACCAGAGTTGTCCGTTCTGTACGAAACTCAGAGAAAACAGGAACTCGCGTATCAGATCGATGAGCGTTTTGAGTAGCCAAGAGGCACAAGCCGTCAGGGCGCCGACCAACAACGACAGCAGCAAAACCGTCTGGCGCTCACTCAGGTGCTGTTCGCGCCAGCGTATCATCTTATCATATCTGCTGCTATTGTCCTTCACCGTTCAAAATAACACGAAACGTGTAGAAAATAATCTTTGCGTCCAACCTGAGTGACATATTTTCAATATAAGCCACATCGTAATTGAGTCGCTCCACCATCTTATCTATAGTATCGGTATAACCCACCTTGATAGGACCCCACGATGTAAGTCCGGGGCGTGTTCTATAAATCAGACAATAGTATGGTGCCCGCTGCACTATCTGTTCGATAAAATACTCACGTTCAGGGCGCGGTCCGACAATACTCATATCTCCTCGCACCACATTCCATAGTTGCGGAAGTTCGTCTAACCTGTATTTCCGCAGAAACCGTCCGATACGAGTGATACGTGGGTCGTTGATATCGGTCAGCTGAGGGACATTATCCTCAGCCTTATCTTTCATTGTGCGGAACTTGAGTATGTTGAAAGGCATACCATAAAGTCCGATTCGCTCTTGCCTATAAATGATAGGTCCTTTGGAAGAGAGTTTGACAGCAAGCGCGATAACCAGAAAAAGAGGCGAGAGAAGAACAAGTCCGATAAGACAAGTCACCACGTCGAACGCACGCTTGAAGGCAAGTTCGGAGTCAGGCATCTTCTGGTCGGTAATCATGATCATGGGACTACCGTCAAGGTCAACTATCTTAGCGGCACCCGACAGAATGTCGAAAGTGGTTGCAGGCAGCGAGATACGAGTCTTGAGCGGATATATTCTTCCTATCAGAGAGTATATTCGCCGCTCTGAAGTGCGCCGTGAGAGGACGATATGCACGCGGTCAACCGGCATTGCGTTCATCAAGGCTTCGATACTCTTTTCGCTGTCGGAGCGGAGTACAAAAACCCTCTCGTCGAAATGATGATGTGACCATGTAGAAATAATCAGACGAGGTATGTACGAGCACGTAAACTGCAGACCGAATAATACTATAAGCGACACATAATAGCGGTTATAAGAGTCCACAATATCATCTATCACAATAATAAAAAACGCGCCCAAGGCTATGACAAGTGCACTGGCAAATGTCGAGAAGAATGTTTGAGCGTGAGTATGTGATAAGGGGTGGAGGTAGAAACCTGACAGATAATATACTATCATACATCCTACCGGATAAAGCAGCAGGGGCGGATAGAAACTGAAAGCGGGAATAAGCACATCGTTGACATCCAGAACATGCCCTTCATAGACGAGCCAGCGGAACAAGAGAAACAATATCCACACCACCTCTGCGGATAAGATATCTGCTAACAAATATATTATTTGCTGGCGGCGTGTGGGTGACAACTTGTTCATTGGCGTATAACTTTTACGAGATTACCCGGACCCAGTTTAACCACTGAAGAAGGTGTGGCAGGGGTATTGTCCTGTCGCCGGAAGTTGACAACATAGTCAACCTCAGACAGCAATTCTTTGCTAATTTGCCGGAAACATGCAGGCGACTTCTCACCGGAGAAATTGGCAGAGGTGGAAACGATGGGATGTTTGAGTTTTTCGCAAAGAGCATGCGTGAACGGTTCGGCTGTAATTCTGAAACCTGCACTACCGTCCTCGGCCAGAAGACTCGGCGCAAGACCGACGACATCCGGATATACAATAGTCATGGGCCTAATAGCCATATCAAGCAACTGCCACGTCATCTCAGGCACATCCGGGACATACTGCTGCAGTCGTCCTGCAGAATCCACAAGCGACAGCATCGACTTAGAGTCTTTGCGGCGCTTGATATGGTATATCCTCTCAACAGCCTGCTCACAGGTAGCATCGCAACCTATACCCCAAATGGTATCGGTAGGATAAATGATAACACCGCCGCTTTGCAACACCCGAAGTGCTGCAAGCAAATCCTCACGGTCATATCTGGCGAAACTTTCCATAACAGACCGCAAAGATACAATTTTTTCATTTTACTGCCAATAAAAAAGAAACTTTATTTATAGCTTCCAAATAATTTGACATTTTTTTTGGAAGTACAGATATAATTTGTAACTTTGCTTCGCAAACCTAACTTTTAGCCATGTCAAAACATATAATCTACCAATTGCTTCCCCGTACCTTTACCAATTACAATACCTCCCGCGTCTTTAACGGCACAATAGAGGAGAACGGTTGCGGAAAGTTTAATTATATCACGCGTCAGGCTCTTGATGGCATTCGTCAGCTCGGTGTCACTCATGTATGGTACACAGGTATCATTGAGCATGCCACTCAGACCGACTATAGTTCCTACGGCATTTCGCCGGATAATCCATCTGTTGTCAAAGGCAAAGCGGGTTCGCCTTACGCCATTAAGGACTACTATGATGTTGACCCTGACCTTGCGCAAGACGTAGCCCACCGAATGGATGAATTTGAAGCACTAATCCACCGCACACATGAGGCAGGACTAAAGGTAATAATCGACTTTGTGGGTAACCATGTAGCTCGACAGTATCATTCCGACGTCAAGCCTGAAGGCGTAGCGGATTTGGGAGAAAACGACAACCCGCAATGGGCTTTTTCACCCCTTAACAATTTCTACTATCTGCCCACCGAGCGATTCACTCGTCAGACCTACTCCGAGTATCCTGCCAAAGCCACCGGCAACGACTGCTTCTCAGCATATCCGTCGGACAACGACTGGTATGAGACCGTCAAGCTCAACTACGGTGTGTTTTACCAAGGAGGCGGCGAGAAGCAGTTTGACCCGATTCCCGACACATGGCTCAAGATGCGTCATATTCTGCTATTCTGGGCAAGAAAGGGTGTTGATGCTTTCCGTTGCGACATGGCAGAGATGGTGCCGGCAGAGTTCTGGGATTGGGTAATAAAAGAAGTCAGACATGCCTTCCCTGAAGTGGAGTTTTTGGCAGAGGTTTATAATCCCGAGCTCTACCATCGTTATCTTGAAGCCGGCTTCGACTATCTGTACGACAAAGTGGGCATGTACGATTATCTGCGTGGTGTAACATCCCGCAGTTATTCCGCCGAAGGCATATCGAACCAGTGGCAAAAGGTTGACGACATACGCTCACACATGCTATATTTCCTTGAGAACCATGATGAGCAGCGCATCGCTTCCGGTTTCTTCTGCGGAACAGGTATATGTGCAGAACCTGCTATGACGATAGCCGCACTGCTCGGTACCAACCCCGTAATGATTTATGCGGGTCAGGAACTCGGAGAAAAGGGGATGGACTCGGAAGGATTCTCAGGAATCGACGGCAGGACTTCCATATTCGACTATTGGGGTGTGCGTTCGCTGCAAGCATGGGCCAACAACGGACTCTTTGACGGAGGCGGACTTGACAACGAACAACGCGAACTGAGAGATTTCTATTGCCGACTTTTACAAATAGCTCGTCAGAACAAAGCAATCAGAAGCGGGCAGATGTTCGACTTGGAGTATGCTCAAGGCGAGCGTTTCAATAAGCGCGAACAGTATTGTTTCCTCCGTAAAGCCGACGATGAGACACTTCTGATAGTAGTGAATTTTGCCGACAGACCGATAGACTTGCACATCAACATACCGCTCCAAGCCCGTGAATACCTGAACATGCCTCTGACCAATGTCACAGCTACCGACCTTTTGACAGGTCAGACTTTCGAGGGTTCGACAGAGGCAATTGATATCTATATTGGAGCATGGAAAAGTATGGTCTTCAAATTAGAACCGATACATTAAATCAGGCTAAGTAAAACTTATTGGGTTGCCGAAAAATCACCATGCTTGTTACCTTATAGTTTTATGTCGCCATAAACATACACAACGATGATTAGAGATTTGCTTCGCCTTGTCAGATGGGAAAACCTGCTGATGACTATTCTTGTGCTTCTTCTCATGGAGAAACTTGTGGCTGTACCTATTCTTGACAAAGCACTCTTCCCTGAGGTTCTGCCGCACTATATAATCTTGCTGATTTGTATGGCGGTGGTGTTTATTCAAGCAGGCGGGAATGTCATCAATGACTACTTCGATATAAAGATAGATGCCATCAATCGTCCTGAAAGGCTCATAGTCAGTCGAAGCATCAGTAAGACGACAGCCATGCTGCTGCATCAGGTGCTGTCAGCGATAGGTATAGTGGCAGGCTTAGCAGTCGCAGTAGTGCTTCGCAGCTGGTCGCTCGGACTGATATTCTTATTCGTACCCGGTCTGCTATGGTTCTATTCATCGTCGTACAAACGCCAGTTTATGGTTGGGAACCTGATTGTATCGCTTGCAGCGGCGCTTACGCCCTTTGTCATAGCGATAGCCAATGTGGCATACTTAGAGTTGCATTTCTCTAATGTCAATGGCTACAATGTCCTTGCCGACATATCCCTGACTCACGATATCTACATGAGCATAGGCATATTCAGCGTGTTTGCATTTATATCCACATGGGTACGAGAAATAGAAAAAGACATGCAGGACCAAGAAGGCGACAGAGAGTTAGAATGTCACACAATGCCTGTCAAATGGGGCGAAAAATCGACTAAAGTATTTGTCAGTTTGCTCATCTTAGTGATGGCGGCAATGCTCTGCTACGTCAATTTCCGTATGTTGCCCTATCCACACGGCTGGCAGTCGGTTACCACCCGCTACCTTGTATTCGGACTGCTCATTCCTATTGCATGCAACCTATATGTACTATGGAAAGCAAAGATATCGTCCGACTATCGCAATGCACAACTTCTCACCAAAGCGATCATGGTCATAGGTATGTTCTATAGCGTAGTCTTTGCTATTTCTTATGCAGCAATGGCTTGATACGTTCGGCCAATTGTTCTGTCGGCAGACCGACCACATTAAAATAGGAGCCCTCTATCCGTTCGACTCCAACATATCCTATCCATTCCTGAATACCATAGGCACCTGCCTTATCCAAAGGTCGGTAGTTATCGACGTAGTAGTTGATTTCGTCGTCGGAAAGTACCTTAAATGTGACATCAGTACGAACAACAAAAGATTGCTGTTGAAGGCAAGTAGTCAGGCATACCGCAGTATATACCTGATGCACGCTGCCGCTCAGTATTCGGAGCATACGACGGGCATCATCAATACTTGCAGGCTTTCCCAGCATCTCACTGCTACACCAGACAATAGTATCGGCTGTTATCAGCAAGTCGTCGGCTGAAAGGCGGTGGTGATAAGCTGCCGCCTTCTGCTTGCATATATAGAGGGGGATATCGCCTTTACGAAGATTTTGAGGGTAACTTTCGTCACAGTTGATAGCGACTGTGGTGAAAGGTATATCAAGCCCCGCCAACAGTTCCTTACGGCGAGGCGATTGCGAACCGAGTATTATTTGCATATTAGGAAAATGCGATGTGAGAATATTAGAATAATGAAAGCTGCGAATCATCGTCGTCGCTGACCGATTTGGCTCCGCGTGATTTGCGTGAAGACCGCTTCTCTGGCACCACCACTTGAGAATCTTCGGGCTGCGGCACTTCTATTTCCATCGGGATATCATCTACATCATTCACTTCGTCAG
>CAMHGK010000002.1 GCA_946184695.1 uncultured Bacteroidales bacterium
CAAGGCGCGGACGCCTCTGGTGCAACACTATATGCCCTGTAGGCAGTCTGCTCAGTCTATGTTCACGCTATAGCCTTTTGGCACCGGTTATCGACAAGGATAAATGCACGCGGTGCAAGGCATGCGAGCGCGGATGCAAAGCAGAATGTATCGACATTGCCGAAGGCAGCGTGGACACGTCGCGATGCGTGGCTTGCATGGACTGCTTGCAGAACTGCAAGTTCAATGCCATGCACTATACGCTGCGCCACCGCGAGCAAACGGCTCCTGCCACTGCGACAAAGTCAGTATCGACAGAGGCTGCAAAGCCTGAAAAGCAGGAGAAAAACGCGCCCGACAACTCTCGCCGGCAGTTTCTTACCACGACGGCAGCTCTTAGCCTTACTGCATTAGCACAAGCCCAACATAAGACAACAGACGGAGGTCTGGCAGTCATCACAAACAAGCGCGTACCTACTCGTGCCGTCAGCCTTAAACCGGCAGGAGCACGTTCGCTAAAACACTTCTCCGCCCACTGTACCGCTTGTGGACTATGCGTATCGGCTTGTCCTAATCAGGTGCTCCGACCGTCCAACGGACTGCTCACACTCATGCAACCCGAGATGTCGTTTGAGCGAGGCTATTGCCCCGAGAACTGCACACGGTGCTCCGAGGTGTGCCCGACAAGGGCTATTGAAAAGATAACTGCCGAGGAACGATTAGACACTCAGATTGGACATGCCGTGTGGCTCAAGGAAAACTGCGTGGTCATTAGCGACGGTGTGGCCTGCGGCAACTGCGCCAAGCACTGCCCCACCAATGCCATACTCATGGTGGAGACCATAGACGGGCTGGTTCCGGCAGTGGATGAATCACTCTGTATCGGCTGTGGCAAGTGCGAGTATGTCTGCCCCGCCAGACCATTCAGCGCCATATACGTGGAAGGCTACGAAAAGCACAGACAGCCCTAATACATTATCATCTACCCATAGTTAATTCTTTTCTTACTCAATACCCATACCGTACAATGGACAGAAGAGCATTTATAAAAACTTTTTCAGCCGGCACACTGCTTACCGGAGCCGCGCTCGCAGGCTGCTCGCCCAAGCAACAAACCACAGGCGACTCCGCCTCGGCTGCTCTCGGAGAGATACCTACGGACCAAATGACCTACCGCACCGGCAAACACGGAGAACGCGTATCGCTATTGGGATACGGCTGCATGCGATGGCCTACCGTCACGGGCAAGTCGGCTCGCGACAACGATAGCGACATCGACCAAGAAGAAGTCAACCGACTCGTAGATTACGCTATGGCGCATGGAGTCAACTACTTCGATACCTCGCCCGCCTACTGCAAGGGATTTTCGGAGCGAGCCACCGGCATTGCACTCGCTCGACACCCGAGAAACGAGTACTATATCGCCACCAAACTATCGAACTTCTCGCCCGACACTTGGTCCTACAAGCAGAGCGTCAATATGTACAAACGTTCTTTCGAGTACCTGCAAACCGACCATATCGACTTCTACCTGCTGCATGGTATAGGCATGGGTGGCATGGACAACCTTAGAGGCAGATACCTCGATAACGGCGTACTCGACTTCCTACTCGAAGAACGAAAGGCAGGCAGAATACGCAACTTAGGATTCTCCTACCACGGGGACATCGAATGTTTCGACTATCTGCTCGAACGACACGACATCTACGACTGGGACTTCGTGCAGATTCAGCATAACTATGTCGATTGGCACTATGCCAAGCAAGTCAACACACGCAATACCAACTCAGAATACCTCTATACCGAGTTGGAAAAGCGACATATCCCTGCAGTAATCATGGAACCGCTACTTGGCGGACGCCTTGCTTCGCTCAACCGGCACTCTACCGAACTGCTCAAACAGCGCGAGCCACAGCGCTCCATTGCCTCGTGGGCTTTCCGCTTCTCAGGCAACCAACCGGGCGTACTGACATCACTGAGCGGCATGACCTACATGGACCACCTGCAGGATAACCTGCGCACATTCTGCCCGCATAAGCAACTCACAGATGACGAGCTGCAACTGCTTGAGCATATCGCACAAAACTACGTCAGCTACCCCATCATACCCTGCACCAACTGCCAATACTGCATGCCTTGTCCATACGGCATCGACATACCCACCATATTCTTTCTCTACAACAACAGTCTCAATAAAGGAGATATAGTAGCCGACAAGACCGACCCTGAATACAAAGATGCACGCCGACATTTTCTTATCGACTACCAAAGGCGTGTGCCACGCGAACGACAGGCCGACCACTGCATCGGGTGCGGGCAATGCAAGATTCATTGCCCGCAGAGAATCGATATTCCGGCGCAAATGACCAGAATAGACCAACTCGCAGAAAACTACCGACGTCAATAATAACAATAAACATCACAACCAATAACAACCATAAACATTACGATAATGATAATCTTATTCATCGGAACACAAGAGATTCTTATCATCGCCCTCGTCATTCTGCTACTGTTTGGCGGTGCTAAGATACCCGAACTCATGCGAGGCATGGGAAAAGGAGTGAAGTCGTTCAAAGAAGGGCTCAACGACCTTAGCGAACCCGCTTCCGGCGACAACAAGCAAAACACTAAACAAGAGTCCACAAAAGCCGAACCCGACAACGGACAACAAAACAAAGAGCAATAAGCACAACTGCTGTGAGCCAACCGACAGAATCATCTGAGCAACTGACTTTCTGGCAGCACCTTGACGTGTTGCGCTCTAACATAATCCGAATACTCGTAGCACTAATGCTATGCAGTATTGTGGCATTTTGTTTTCGCGACCTTCTATTTTCTGTCATCATAGCACCTACTGCCCCGAACTTCCCCACCTTTCGGCTACTCAACCGACTCTTCGGCGCAGACATCCACTCTGAACTGCTGCTAATCAACACTTCACTTGCAGGACAGTTTCTCGTACATGTTCGCATGTCGCTTGTAGCAGGACTGCTGCTTGCAATGCCCTACATACTTTTTGAGCTGATGCGCTTCATCTCGCCTGCACTCTACGAGTCAGAAAAGAAAGTATCTGTAAGAGTCGTTTGCTGCTCGTATCTGATGTTCATGACGGGTATCCTCATAGGCTACTTCCTCATCTTCCCGCTCACAGTACTTTTCTTGGGCTCGTATCAGGTGAGTGCAACGGTTGACAACCTTATCTCAATCGAATCGTATATCGACATGATGCTCGTTCTGCTACTGATGCTCGGAGTGATGTTTCAGATGCCCGTTATCAGTTACCTGTTAGCACGCTTGGGTCTGCTTCAATACACATGGCTCAAGCAATATAGAAAACATGCTATCGTAGTGGTAGTCATTCTATCCGCTATCATAACCCCCTCAGGCGACGCCTTCACACTGCTAATCACAGCACTACCGCTATACCTGCTTTTTGAACTATCAATAATAGTGGTTAAACACAATCAGAAAGTTGAAAGACAATAGTTAAAAGTCAAAAGATAAAAGAACAAACAAGAAAAAATATGAAAACTATCCTCACTCGTATATCCGAAGCGACCAAAGGTCAATGGGTCAGATTTGCAATCTGGACCATAGTATTCCTTGCTTTCCTCACATGGCATGGCAATTGGTGGTGGGTACTGCTGTTGCCACTGCTGTTCGACATGTTCATCACCAAACTAATCCCTTGGACATGGTGGAAGAAATACAAAGACACACGCCCCGTACTATACAGCATCTGTTCGTGGATTGATGCCATAGTCTTTGCACTCGTGGCAGTATATTTTATCAATCTTTACTTATTCCAAAACTACCAGATACCGTCTTCCTCGCTCGAAAAATCGCTGCGCGTAGGAGATTTCCTGTTTGTCTCTAAGGCGAGTTACGGAGCACGAGTGCCAAATACACCGCTCAGCTTCCCACTCGTACAGCACACCTTCCCCCAATGGCTGGGCGGAACGAAAAGCTATATCGAACACCCGCAATGGCCCTACCGACGACTCAAAGGCTGGGACCACCCAAAGAAGAACGACATCGTGGTGTTCAACTTCCCCGCAGGCGACACCGTCTGCCTCAAGATGCAAAACCCTGACTACTACTCACTGTGCTACCACTACGGCGAAAACCTCATCCATAAGCGAGAAGATGTGTTCGGAAAGGTGGTCTATCGTCCGGTTGACCGACGCGAGAACTACGTCAAACGATGCGTAGCCGAACCAAACGACACCCTGCAAATCATCGACAACCAAATCTACATCAACTCCCGCCCGCTCAAAGACAACGAAGGCGTGCAGTATAACTACTTCGTCGAGACCACCGGCGGCAGACTCTCGCAGGAATATCTCACCAAACTCGGCATTTCCAAAGACGACCGCCACCTTGCCTCCGAACAAGAACTACAGGCAAGAGGGCTCAGCAGCCATAACCCTACCTACCACCTGCCTCTCACACAAGAGATGAAAAACCGACTTGAGAAAAACAGCAATGTCAAAAGCATCACTATAGAACAAGATATCTACCACGAAGTATATCCCTTAGGACATAACTCGTGGACTCGCGACAACTACGGTCCTATCGTCATTCCCGCCAAAGGTATGACCATAAAGATAACACCCGAAAACTACCACCTCTATCGCAGACCTATCGAAGTATATGAACACTCGACAGCCAAAATCGGAGAGGAATATACATTCAAAATGGACTACTACTGGATGATGGGTGACAATAGACATAACTCTGCCGACTCGCGCTACTGGGGTTTCGTACCTGAAGACCACATCGTAGGCAGACCCGTATTCATCTGGCTCTCTATCGAGAAAGACAACCCCTGGCTACAAGGACATATTCGCTGGAACAGAATAGGCAAAAAAGCTTGGCAATGATATCTGCGAAAATGGTGAGAATGGTGGAATGGTGAAAATGGTGAGAAATGGTGAGAAATGGTGAAAATGGTGAGAAATGAACAAATGGTAAATGAATAAATGGTAAATAGACAATGCCCCTCCCTACCGCATATTTAGCTCCAATAAGTTGGTACGCACACTTCCTGTCCGACCCCGCACCGGAGGTCGAAGTCATGGAGTCGTTTCCGAAGCAGACACTCCGAAACCGCTGCACCATAGCAGGAGCCAACGGTACACAGACGCTCACCGTGCCTGTCAGGCGCTCAGAAACAAAGCAACTGACACGCGACACTCGCATTGCCTACCGCGAACCATGGCAACACCAACATTTAATGGCACTAACATCTGCATACCAACATACACCTTTTTTCCCATACCTTGCCGACGATTTGTTACCAATATACTCCAAGCAATTTACTTTTCTCATCGACTTCAATATGCAGTTGCACGACATTATCTCTAAATGGCTGCAAACAGACCGGCAGCTTTCGACAACAGAGCAATGGAGCGAAGACAAAAACCTCGACCTATTTTTTTATTTGAACACACCACAACCTCAATACTACCAGATATTCGCCCACAAAAACGGCTTCTGCCGGAACCTCAGCATCATAGACCTGATCGCCAATATAGGCACCGAAGCCAATGCATACCTGAATAAACTCAACACCCGAATCTGACAATCAACCAACACCTAACCGCACACTCTGCCTCGCACAAGAAAAGGGCAAAGAAGCGGATCGCAAAACATAAAACTCAAAATGATCAACTATCAAGAACTCGGCTTTGAATATACCGAAACAGACTACCTTATTCGCTGCTCCTATCACGACGGAAAATGGGGCAGACTACGCGCTACACGCAATAAATACATACAACTACACGCTTGCTCAACCGCACTACAATACGGACAAGAGGCCTTTGAAGGACTCAAGGCAATACGAGGCATCGACGGCAAAATACGCATCTTTCGACTCGAAGCCAATGCACACAGAATGCAGAAGTCATGCGAGGCACTCTATATGGCTAAGGTGCCCGACGACCTGTTTAGGCGCGCCATATTACTATCTCTGAAGAAAAATATCAACTTCCTGCCTCCTTACGGCACAGGCGCATCACTCTATTTCAGACCGCTACTTATAGGCACCTCACCACGACTCGGCGTAGGACCCGGCAAAGACTACGAATTTATCATCATAGCATCACCTATCGGCGAATACTTCCGCGGACATTTCCATACTACCACCTTCCTCGTCACACATACCGTCGACCGCGCAGCACCTCTCGGCACCGGTCCTTACAAGGTAGGCGGCAACTACGCCGCTTCATTCCGCGCTACCGAACCCGCACACGCGCAAGGATATGGCACACTCTTTCTTGATGCTACCCACCACCGATATATCGACGAATGTGGCGCTGCCAATTTCTTCGCCATAAAGGGCAATACCTACATCACACCCAAGTCCGACAGCATCCTCCCCAGCATCACCAACGACTCCTTGATGACCCTCGCACGACAGATGGGTATGAACGTAGAACAACGACCCGTACCGCTAACCGAACTCCGCGACTTCGACGAATGTGCAGCATGCGGAACGGCGGCTATCGTATCACCTATCAACAAGATTATCGACCCGCAAACCAACACCACATATCACTTCACACAGCAACCCGGACCCGTATGCACTAAACTCTACCAAGCCTTACTCAATATCCAATACGGCATCGACCCCGACACTCACAATTGGACAACATTAGTGAACATGTAATTTCAGACTATCAACGACTAAGCAATATCCGGCTATATATTTCTATACACCGAATTGCCATAAGATTATTTAACTGATAAAACAGAGGCGTTCATTGCTGAACGCCTCTGTTTGTTACAAGTTGTGTAGCTGCTTCAAAAAATCACCTAAAGTTCAATACCTTTGCAGATGCCGCGCGGGGAGTTGCGGATGAACAGTATCACCTCGTCCCGTTCCTGAGAGCTCGGCAACTCTGTCTCTATACGCTCCATTGCCTGGCTCACATTTAGTCCGGACTGATATATCAAACGATAGACATCTTGAATGGCTTGAATCTGAGCCGAGCTATAACCCCGCCGACGTAAACCTATAGAATTGACTCCGCAGTACTGAATAGGATCACGAGCTGCCGTAATGAATGGCGGTATGTCTTTGTTAATGCGCGAACCTCCTTGAATCATCACATGAGAACCTATATGTGAGAACTGGTGAACGAGTGTTCCGCCACCTATCACTGCATAATCGCCTACTACAACCTCGCCCGCAAGTTGCGTGGCGTTAGACATTATGATATTATTGCCAAGCACACAGTCGTGAGCCACATGAGAATATGCCATTATCAGGCAACCATTTCCCACCACCGTCCTGCCGCGCGACGCAGTGCCGCGATGGATAGTAACAAACTCACGAATAACCGTGTTGTCGCCAATGACGGCGAGCGTCTGTTCACCCTTAAACTTCAAATCCTGAGGTATGGCACCTACTACGGCCCCTGGAAAGATGGTGCAGTTTTTACCTATGCGAGTGCCCTCGCATATTGTCACATTAGAACCTATACGAGTGCCCTCACCTATCTCTACGTCGCCCTCTATACATACAAAGGGGTCAACGATGACCGACCGATGCAACTTGGCATCAGGATGAATATAAGCAAGCGGTTGTTTCATTATTTTTAATTCAATTTTTAAATTATATATTTCAAGTCACGATTAAGAGACATGTGCCTCTAAAATCTGCTTGGCAAACATGGTATTACTGGTGTGACCGGGCTTATATGCGGTCAAGCGAGCAAGCAGCGGTCTGCCTATCAATGCAATGTCACCTATCAAATCCAAGAGCTTATGACGCGCAGGCTCGTTACTGAATTTTAAATCCGTCAGGTAACCCAACTCACGCGCATCGCGATTGATGCTCTGACCCAAACTATCGGCAAGTTTGTCAAACTCTACCTGCTCAAGCTGTTCATCATATATTACGACGGCATTCTTCAAATCGCCGCCTTTGATGTAACCACGCTTAAGCAACGGTTCTACTTCACGCACAAAACAAAACGTGCGAGCCGATGCTACTTGCGCTACATAATCCGATAAATCAGCCAACTCTGCCTTTTGCTCACCTAATACACATGAATCAAACGAGACCATCACCTGTACTGAAAAATGCTCGGCAGGTTCCAACATGAGCCACGAACCCGTCTGTTCGTTACGCAACGTCAGTGACTCCTTGAGGCGCAAGAAAGTGCGTTCTGTCTGCTGCTCTACTAAACCAACTCGCACAATCTGCTCAACATAAATCTTGGCAGAACCGTCCAAAATGGGCATCTCTGGTCCATCAACCTCTATCAGACAGTTGTCAACGCTCATAGCATACAGTGCCGACATGGCATGCTCTATTGTAGAAACACCCCAATCGCCTTGCTTGAGCACCGTGCCTCGCTCTGTAGCCGACACATACAATGCCGAAGCTGCATACGTAGGTTTGTCAGGCAAGTCTATACGACAAATCTGCACTCCAAAACCTGCCTTGGCAGGAGAGAATCGTGCGCGCAAACGCAAACCTGTATGCAGACCCTTACCTTCTAACTCAAATGACTCTCGCAGTGTATGTTGTAGTGTTGGTTGAATATTCTGTTGCAGCATATAAATGAACTCAATAATAGATAATAGTAAATAAATTAGCTTTGTTGCGTTTCTAATCTGTTCAAAACCTGCATCATCTCAGGCAAATGCTTGAAGCCTACAACCGCCCTGCGCCATTTGGCAGCATCGATAGCAGGGTAACCCTGATAAGTACCCGGCTTCTTCACTGACGAGGGTACACCTGACTGCGCACCGAAAATACAATTGTCAACTATCTTCAAATGCCCTGCCACACCTACCTGACCGGCAAGAATACAATGAGAACCTATCTCTGAGGAGCCGGCTATGCCCACTTGCGCACAAAGGAAACTGGACTCTCCTACTCGCACATTATGAGCCACCTGTACAAGATTGTCAATCTTTGCATTTCGCTTGATTATAGTTGAGCCCATCATAGCACGGTCAACGGTCGTATTAGCACCTATCTCTACATCATCTTCTATCACTACATTGCCTATCTGCTCAATCTTACGATTCACACCGTCAGCATCAGGCTCAAAGCCGAATCCATCGGCACCGATAACCACCCCACTATGCAAAATACAATCGGCTCCGACTACACAATCATGATATATCTTAACTCCGGCATATAGAACGGTATTATCACCGATAGACACATTGTCACCTATATAACACTGCGGGTAGAGCTGAACACCGCTACCTAATTTCACATTTCTGCCTATATAACAAAACGCACCAACGTATGCCGACGCCGGTATAGCAACACCCTCAGTCACAAAGACAGGCTGTTCTACACCAGTACGACGCGGATTCATCGAGGCTGCAACAACTGACAATAGCTGAGCCATAGCTCCGCGCGCATTATCTACAAGTATAATAGTAGCAGAGGTATCAACAGACTGCGGATCTGGAAGCAGACTTTTAGTAACAAGCACCACCGAAGCTTCTGCAGCACTCAGACAGGCAAGAAACTTCTCGTCGTGAAGAAAAGTAAGTGTTCCGGCGATACTGTGCTCAATCGGACTGACATCTGACACTTCGGCAAGTGGATTACCAACTATCACACCGGAAAGGATTTTAGCTATTTGCTGTGCTGTAAAGGTCATTATATATGAAATTTAAACGGGTATCGGCATATTAAAAAACAACTGACGGAATTTTGTAATAAAACAAGTAGTGCTTCACTACCTTGCGGGTCAGCGTAGTCAGATTAAGCATATCCGATGCCTCGGAAATATCTTTTATAGTTCCATCCTTAAATAGTATATCGATGGAATCGTCTTTTTTAGAATAAGTATCTTTCGACACCGAATACTCGTCGAAGAAAAAATCTGCTTGCTGTTCACTGACGGCAAAATGTCTTGCATACTGCTGTCGGAGTGCATCTTTTTGATCCTGCGTCAGAGGCGACTCCAACAGACATGTTTTGAACAGTTCGCGATTAGTAAACGCCCTTGCCAACACTTGCAGTACGGCATCGCTACTATGTTGCCATTCCTTGACGGCAGATAGAATATCGGAGTCGTCAAGCAGGGCATACTGTTGCAGCACATTCGGATCGGTTAGGAAGCTATCAGCCGTTATGTTGTTATAAAGGAAGAACCTGAGTGCCGGCGTACAGAACAACTGCTCGCCTTGATGAGCGAGTTGCTTAGCACGACGCAGTATATATATCAGCATCTGCTCCGCCGCCACAGAGGTCTTATGCAGATATACCTGCCAATACATCAGCCTGCGGGCAACCAAAAACTTCTCTACAGAATAGATACCCTTTGCTTCCACCACTAATCTGTCATCCACCACGTCGAGCATCTTGAGAATACGAGCCGAAGCCACCACACCCTCACTCACACCACAAAAGAATGAATCGCGGCAGAGATAGTCCAATCGGTCAACATCAAGTTGCGACGAAATGAGCTGATGCAGAAAATGTCTGGGATAAGTATCGGTGAAGATGCTAATGGCAGTATCAAGTTTACCTGACATCTGCTCATTAATGCTCTGCATCATGCGTAGAGATATATCTTCGTGACTGACATCAGAAATAAGAGTATTCTCAAGAACATGCGAGAATGGACCATGCCCCACATCGTGCAGCAGTATGGCCGCAGCAGCGGCTATGCCCTCCTGATGAGAAATGTCAATCCCCCGCATACGCAATCCGGCAACAGCCTCCTGCATAAGGTGCATAGCACCAAGCGAATGTAAGAAACGGCTATGGTGAGCACCGGGATATACAAAAAAACTCAATCCCATCTGACGGATGCGATTGAGACGTTGCATAAAGGGGTGCTGCAACACATCAAACACCAAGTCATTAGGGATAGAGATAAACCCGAAAACCGGGTCATTGATTATCTTACGCTTGTTTGCCACCGCTTACCTTACTAACTAATTACGGAGTGTAAAGAGTAGGAATAGTGTAACCGATGCTTATACCAAGTTCGGTAAAACTATCAGTCCAACGATTAGTCTTACCTTCTACAGGATAGTGGGATATACCGGCCTGATCAATATTACCCGAAACCCAACCGTCGAGGTTCATGTGATGCAGGTCAACCAATGCAGGGTGCCAAATAAGCTCTATACCTATTTGGAATGCCTTGATGTTCCACTTATATCCTATACCCACCGGTATCATAGGAACGGTAGAGAATATCTTCTGTTCGCTTGCAGGCAACTCATAATCCAGATGATAGTCGGACTTGTTAGGCGAAGCAACTTGACCCGGCATGCTCAGCGACTGCAACTTACGAGTGATAATACTCGACGTTCCGCTAATTCCTGCATAGAAGAAGAAACCAGCCTCGGCGGAAGGATAAATCTCAAGACCTACCCCATACTCGAAAAATACAGAATGGAAATCACGCAGGAAATAAGAGGTTGACTGATAGCCGTTAGATTTCTCGTGAGGACGGGTAAACTCAGTATGACCACGCATATATCCGCCCATAAACTGCGCACGATATGCCAAGTGCTTGTTAGCACGATAGGTATATTGCAACGCTCCACTGAAACTTATACTGTTAGCCTTGCTGTTAACCCCCGGAATGGCGGTGTATAAATTAGTCGTTGCATGATCCTTATTGCCAGTTATCCAGTTACCGGGTAACTCCACGTCGCCCGAGTAGTAGATAGGCGAAAGCACTAACGAAATCGTGTGAGGCGAATTAGGCAAACCACGACCATACAAACCACGACCATCCATAATCGATGACCACGTCTTTCCACCACTATGGTAGAGTTCGGCACCTGCGCTGAAAGGCAACATCAGTGCCAATGCAACTGCAAAAAAGTATCTTTTCGACTTCATGGTAAAACTATTAACGCGGCAAAATTACATATATTTTTTATAACACGCAAATTTATTGGACTTTTTTTGCATTTATTTGAAGACTAATAACCTCAGCAAATTTATAATCGACTGATTTGCAAGCCCAAGCGCATCTGTAGTAAAAAAACCGGAAACTCTCAATAAAAAGTTATCATGCACCTTAAATAAAAAAGGGACACTTGATTGTGCCCCTTAGTTCACCGATTCAATTTAGCACATGTTTGGAGTGCATTACGGAATCAGCCTAAATAAGTCTTCAGCAATTTGCTTCTCGAGTTGTTACGCAGACGGCGTATAGCCTTCTCTTTAATCTGGCGGACGCGTTCTCTTGTGAGGTTGAGTTCATCGCCTATTTCTTCGAGTGTCATCTCCTGCACACCTATGCCGAAGAACTTTCGGATGATGTCAGCCTCGCGCGGAGTGAGCGTTTCGAGTGCGCGATTTATCTCCTTTGAAAGCGACTCGTTAATCAGTCCGCGGTCGGCATTAGGAGAGTCCTCGTTAGGCATTACATCGATAAGACTGTTGTCTTCGCCTTCAACGAAAGGCGCATCCATGCTTACATGTCGTCCGGACATACGCAGCGTGTCGGCAATCTTATCCATCGGGATGTCAAGTTCGTCGGCTAACTCCTCAGCAGACGGGCGACGCTCATTCTCTTGCTCAAAGCGGGCAAAAGCCTTGTTGATTTTGTTGAGCGTTCCCACCTGATTAAGTGGCAGACGGACAATACGAGCCTGCTCTCCGAGAGCTTGCAGAATGGACTGACGAATCCACCAAACGGCGTAAGAGATGAACTTAAAACCGCGCGTCTCATCGAATTTCTCCGCTGCCTTAATTAAGCCTAAGTTGCCTTCGTTGATAAGGTCAGGAAGTGACAGACCTTGATTCTGATACTGTTTCGCAACGGATACGACAAAGCGCAGGTTTGCACGCGTCAGTTTCTCGAGAGCTTTTCTATCACCGTTACGAATACGCTGCGCAAGTTCGACCTCGTCCTCCACTGAAATGAGCTCTTCTCGACCTATCTCTTGCAGATACTTGTCAAGCGAGGCACTCTCGCGATTGGTAATTGAACGGGTGATTTTAAGCTGTCTCATAAATGTTAAAGTTATTTAGTTAGTATATACCAATTTCAGCCACTTACATGTAGTATAATCCGAAATTAGCCTGCAAAGTTAATACTATTTATTAACACTGCAAATTTTTTGCATTTTTTTTACATTTTTGCACAAAAGCGGGTATTCCGAGAATATAAGAATTTAGCGATAGTGAGAAAAAATATAATTTTGCACTGACTAATCTGTTCAGTAAGATTAACGCAACTTATATATTAAGTAAGCAAGGAACTAAACTGCATTAGTCATATAATAATCAACAAACACTAAAACTTAAAAGAAGATGAAAAAATTTGTTATTGCTATGGCTGTTGTTTTGTCAGCCGGTTTGTTCTCATCATGTGGCAACACCGAACGTTGCTACGAAGTTACTGTTAAATACGGCGATATCGCTTTGACAGGTTATTATTATGGTACAGGAAACGACCTGGAGACTTATAAGAAGAACCTCAAAGACACATATTCTGCTATTGCCGGAAACAACGAACTTAAGATTACCTCTATAGCAGCATGGAAGTCGAAAGATGATTGCACAGGCGGCCAGCTCCGCTTCTAATAGCAAGTTTTTCAAATAGAGTCTAACAACAAATGAAAGGACTAACAAGGTGTGCTTTTCAGCACACCTTGTTTCATATTACATATTTTGTATTCGCTACAAGTAGAGAGACTCAATAGAGCGTACTTACAAGAAGCGGTTTTCAGCAAGCATCATAATTATTTGAGTGCCACTGCATAGTGTGCGACACGTCCGTTAGGATAGATGCCTGAGAGGAAGAGTACGTGTTCGTCCTCGTCGGCTGCAAGAGCATCGTTGACTATATCTTGCAGCTGCTCGACTGAGCTTATACGCTCGCCGTTGGCTTTAACGATGATATAACCTTGCTTAATGGAAGCGTCAGCAAGAGCACCCTTGCTCAGTGAGGTCACCTTGACTCCGTTGCGTATGCCGAGCTGTCGGATTTCGGCAGCGCTGATGACTTCAAGTTCGGCGCCAAGAGCTGCTGATAGTGACTTACCTTTCTCCACAATGGACGTATTGCCGTTTTTATTACGCAGTTCAGCAGTAAGAGTGAGGTTCTTGCCATCGCGGATAATGGTCAGTTCGACCTTGTCGCCCGGTCGGCAGCGCCCGATATGTTCCTGCAGTTCTGAGCCGCTTTTGATACGCTGGTCGTTGATATGGGTTACCACGTCGCCCTCGCGCATACCTGCCTGTTCGGCTGCACTGCCTTGCACAACCTTTGCGATATAGGCCCCTTGAAGCGTGGGCAGTTTCTTTTCTTTCTGCAGCTGGTCGGTGATTTCCTGAATCTGCACACCGAGTACAGCTCTTTGCACCACACCATACTGTTTGATATCGGATACAACCTTTGTCATTATAGATGAGGGGACGGCAAAGCTATATCCTGAGTATGAACCTGTTTGTGATGCGATGGCGGTGTTGATACCGACAAGTTCGCCACGAGTATTGACGAGTGCTCCACCGGAATTGCCAGGATTGACGGCTGCATCGGTTTGTATGAACGACTCGATACTCATATCTGAGGAGATGATATTTATGTTTCTTGCTTTGGCCGAAACTATACCGGCAGTTACAGTAGATGTAAGGTTGAAGGGATTACCCACGGCAAGTACCCATTCTCCCACTCTAAGGTCGTCAGAGTTGCCGATAGCTATTATAGGCAGGTTCTCGGCATCTATTTTAAGGAGTGCGATATCGGTATTGGGGTCGGTGCCGACAAGTGTGGCTTCGAACTCGCGTTTATCGTTGAGCACCACGAGAATCTTATCGGCCTTATCAATAACATGATTATTGGTTACGATATAGCCGTCTTGCGTTATTATTACTCCAGAACCGCTTGCCTGCTGTGTTTGAGGCTGCTGTTGCTGAGGTCTTCCGAAGAAAAACTCAAGAAACGGATCGGTTTGGTAGCGCGACATCTGCATCTTGTAGGTGGTCTTAACATGGACCACTGCATTAACTGACAGCTCGGCAGCCTGTGTAAAATCGGTTTCGCCTGCCTCGGGAAGCTGAGAGAAACGGGCATAAGCCAATGGCAAGGAGGTGGAGTCGCCCTCTATGGTTGACTGCCCTATAAGCACTTGCGGCTCAACGTGGCGAAGAACGAGGACGGTAGTCAGTGCACTAACACCAGCAGTGAAGAGCACAATAAATAGAAACTTAAAGAAATTTTTCATATCGCTTGGTTTTTGATTATTTAAGGAAAATGACATCGGACATTAGTTAAAATTGTCCGAACAACATATTTCAAACTCCGTGCCAAATCAAAACCAACTGAATAAACTGACTATTTTGCATATATTTTTTGCAGTTGATATTTTTTTTGTATCTTTGCGGCGCTTTTCAAAAAGCAGAGTTGGTCTGGTAGCTCAGCTGGATAGAGCAACAGCCTTCTAAGCTGTGGGTCCTGGGTTCGAATCCCAGCCGGATCACAAACGAAAATCCATTTGCCATACAAGTTCGCTTGTAAAATGCAAATGGATATTTGTTTATAAGACAGCCCATGACAGACATTGGAAGAACGGAGAAATCACAGCCAGAACACGTCGGGAATTTTCTGAAATGATTTCATAAAAATCATAAGGAAGATACCTATAAATATAGGTCGCATAAATTCTGCGACCTATATCTATAAAGATAAATGTAAAAATTAACTTTACAAGAAATAATCTAAAAATGTTGTTCTATAATTTAACCAACAGGTCAATTGAGAGATTTTGGCTAATCAGCTTTTTCGAGTAATATAGACTCGGGAGCTATACGTATTCCGACACGGTCACCGTGGTCCCAGACATCGTTGGTATTGACGATAAGGTCATCACCGCCATCGGTTCGGATAGTGAGATTATAGTGATTGCCTTTGAAAAGGATGAAATGTACTTCACCTGAGAGTGTTCCCTCGTCTTCATAGTCTTGCAAATCAACTTCTCGAAAAGGCACTTTGACTTTCACAAGGTCGCCCGGGGAGAAGGGAGCGAGTTGTTGTTCGGCAACTTCCCATTCAGCGTTGAGGAAGCTGACCTTTCCGTTTTTGAGTATCTCGCCGTTAAAACAGTTATACTTATAATGTTCTTTACGTATAATCTGTATATCCTCTGGCTTAACAATCATGCCTACATTGGTGCCCGGAAGGAACTCATGGTAGTCTTGCACCATAAACTCATAACCATCAGTCGTCTTCACCACCATTTCATAGTGAACCCCCTTGAATATGCAACTATCCACCACACCGTACCACTTTGTAAAGTTGCCTTTAGGTACACGGTCTTCAGGGTCGTAGTCAGATTGGTCAGGTACATCTGAGCGATGCTGCTTTGCACCGCTGCTTTCCCAGATGTAGATGTCTTCTGGGCGGATAACGACATCCACCGGTACATTTTCGCCAAAACCGGTATCAACACACTCGAACTGCTTGTCGCAAAATTCTACGAGGCAGTCGCGAATCATAGTACCGCTGAGGATGTTGCTTTCGCCGATGAAATCGGCAACAAAACAATTGACGGGTTCGTTATAGATATCTGTAGGGGTACCAATCTGCTGAATTTTTCCTTCATTCATCACTACCACTCTATCTGAAAGGGTAAGGGCTTCTTCTTGGTCGTGAGTGACATAGATAAAGGTAATGCCTAATTTCTTATGCATCTCTTTGAGTTCAAGTTGCATATCCTTTCGCATCTTGAGGTCGAGGGCAGCCAAAGGTTCATCGAGCAGAAGGACTTCGGGTTGGTTGACGATAGCGCGAGCTATAGCCACTCGCTGCTGCTGGCCGCCGGATAGCGAGTCGACATCGCGAAACTCATAGTCGTTCATTCCGACAGTCTTGAGTGCTTGTTTGACGCGTTTATCGATAGTCGCCTTGTCGATTTTCTTGAGTTTAAGTCCGAAGGCTACATTGTCAAAAACGTTCAGGTGCGGGAAGAGTGCATACTTCTGGAAAACAGTGTTGACAGGCCGCTTGTGGGGAGGTGTCTGTGTGACATCTTCCCCGTTGAGCAGAATATCGCCGCTGCTGGCCACCTGAAAACCTGCTATACAGCGTAGCAACGTAGTTTTCCCACAGCCTGATGGTCCTAAGATAGTAACAAACTCACCCTTACTGACCGAGAGACTGACGTCGTTAAGAGCGAACTTACCATCCTCAAATTGCTTTGAGACATGATTGACAGTGATGATGAAATCGTTTTTGGGCATTTTCTAAAAGAATTTCTTTTTAAGAGATAGTGGTTGCAAAGTATGTAATACTTCACTTAGAAACTTTCGCTACCTATGAGCGTGCAAAATTACACTAATTTTTGCAAACTCACAAATTTACGTTTTTATATGTGAAAAAAAAAAACTATCTTTGCACCCAATAATTCGATTAACATAAATCTTCCACCATGAAAGCTTACAAAGGTCACATCATCTTCACGAAAGAGAGGAGTCGTTTTGAGATTATAGAAAACGGCTATGTATTAGTAGAAAAAGGCAAGGTAGAGGGCGTCTATTCAGAGCTCCCCAAAGAGGCTGCTCAAGCCGAGGTTATAGACTACGGCGACCGCCTTATCATTCCTGCCATGAACGACATGCACGTACATGCCCCTCAGTATCGCAATCAGGGTATAGCGATGGACCTTGAGTTGCTACCCTGGCTTGACAACTACACCTTTCCCGAGGAGAGCAAATATTCTGACATCGGTTATGCCAAGCGTATGTACAGCAGGTTTGTCAGGGATCTGTGGCGTCAGGGAACGATGCGCACGGTAGCATTTGCAACGGTGCATTATGAAAGTACAAAACTGCTCATGGAGCTGTTCAAGCAGTCGAAGATGGGTGCCATGGTTGGCAAGGTGGATATGAACCGCAATAGTCCGGACTCGCTGACAGAAACGGTAGAGGATGCCATCAAATACAACGAGGCACTGATACAAGAGTATAACAAAGAGGACTCGCTTGTCAGACCGATTATCACTCCTCGCTTTGTTCCCTCATGTACTCCTGAACTGCTAAAGGCTTGCGGAGAGTTGGCGCGCAAGTACAACTTGCCTGTGCAGTCGCACTTGTCGGAAAACAGGGGAGAGATTGCATGGGTCAAAGAGCTTGAGCCTGATAGTGCCAATTATGGAGATGCCTACAACCGCTATGGTCTGTTTGGCCAGACGAAGACCATAATGGCCCATTGTGTATGGACAGCCGGTGAGGAGTTAGAGCTGATGCGTCGCAACTCGGTGATGGTGGCACATTGTCCGACATCGAACTTCAACCTATCGTCAGGCATGGCGCCAATTCGCACATTCATCGATAATGATATTAGCGTTGGACTCGGCAGTGACATAAGCGGCGGACATGAGTTGAGCATATTCAAGATGATGGTATATGCCATCCAGACGAGCAAGATGCACTACTCAGCAGACAAAAGCAAACCTTTCTTGAGTCTGTCGGAAGCATTCTGGATTGCCACCAAGTCGGCAGGCAGCTTCTTCGGCAAGGTGGGCAGTTTTGAGAAGGGCTATGACTTCGATGCACTTGTGATTGACGACCATGAGCTCAATCACGACAATTACCCGCTTATAAACCGCTTGGAGCGATTCATCTACATAGGCGACGACCGTCATATACTTGATCGCTACTGCAACGGTGAGAAAGTAGAAGAACCGGTGGTTTATTAGGGTCGTAACACAAAAAAATCAAAAAATCATCCTGTTTCGCTTGTCAATTTGGAAAAAAAACGTAACTTTGCCGTCCGTGCGAAGAGCGCCGTTTTCGTCGGCACTGTTCGTCATATCTGCAGAGGGCAAAGGCTGCCACGCATCGCAAGTAACTTTAATAGATAACAACCTAACAACTAAACAACTATGGGATTATTTTCGTTAAATCAGGAAATAGCCATTGACTTAGGTACGGCGAACACCATCATTATCTGCAACGATGAGATAGTGGTTGACGAGCCGTCGGTAGTGGCTATAAGCTATCATACAGGCGAGATGGTGGCAGTAGGTCGCAAGGCTCAGCAGATGATAGACAAGGGCGGTCACATGATAAAGACTATACGTCCGCTTCGTGAGGGTGTGATAGCAGACTTTCATGCATGTGAGATGATGATTAGGGGTATGATAAAGATGATACCTCGCAAAAGTCAGTTGTTTACTCCGAGCATTAAGATGGTGGTATGTATTCCTTCAGGATCGACAGAGGTGGAGATACGTGCGGTTCGCGATTCGTCGGAGCATGCAGGCGGAAGGGACGTATATATGATATACGAGCCTATGGCAGCAGCGATAGGTATGGGCATAGATGTAGAGAGTCCTGAGGGCTGCATGATAGTGGATATAGGCGGTGGTACAACGGAGATAGCCGTTATCTCACTTGGCGGAATAGTGACCAACAAGTCGATAAAGACAGCGGGCAATGACCTCAATGCCGACATAGTTGACTACATGGGTAGGATGCACAACCTGAAGATAGGTGAGCCTACAGCTGAAAAGATAAAGATGCAGGTTGGTTCGGCCTTGACCGAGCTTGAAAATCCGCCTGCCGATTTCATGGTTATAGGTCCTAACCGCACCAACTCTATGCCACTTGAGGTGCCTATCAGTTACCAGGAGATAGCACATTGCTTGGAGAAGAGCATATCGAAGATTGAGAATGCTATTCTGCAAGCGTTAGAATCAACCCCGCCTGAGTTATACGCTGATATCTACAAGCGTGGTATTTACCTTGCCGGCGGCGGTGCACTGCTGCATGGTCTTGCCAAACGTCTGACCGACAAAATCAATATTCCCTTCCACGTTGCAGACGATCCGCTGCATGCCGTAGCCCGCGGTACGGGTGTAGCTCTGAAAAACATCAACAACTTCAACTTCCTGATAAGATAGTCGCATGCGTAGTTTGCTCCAACTGTTAAGCAAGTACAGCATTCTACTGATGTTTTTGGCACTTGAAACACTGTCGTTGGTACTGATTGTTAGAAACAATGAGTATCAACGCAGTAGTTTTTTCTCGTCGGCAAATGTAGTGTCAGCATGGAGCTATGATAAGTTGAGCAGAATAACGAGTTATTTTGGGTTACGGGCCGAAAACAGCGTACTACATGAGCAAAACACGGCTCTGCTTGAAGAGAACAACCGCCTTAGAAACGAGCTTGAGACTATAAAGTACGGATTGCCGGAAGGATATGTGATGGCCGATGCTGACAGGTCGTATATTGCGGCGAGGGTGATAAATATCAAGTCGAACAAACGTCGAAACTACCTGACAATTAACAAAGGAGAGAGAGACAGCGTAAGAGCTGACATGGGCGTGATAAATACCGATGGTGCAGTGGGCATAGTGAGCGTAGCGTCGAGCAGGTTTGCTGTGGTTATTCCGCTGATTAACACCAATATGCACTTGAGTTGCAAACTAAAGCGCCAGAATTGTATAGGACCGCTCACATGGGACGGCAAGGATTATAGGTTTGCCTACATGGAGGACATAGCCAAACATATAGAAGTGTCTAAGGGTGACACGATAGTTACGAGCGGCTACACTATGAACTTCCCGGAAGACTTGCCTGTAGGAATAGTGGAGGATGTAGCTACGTCGGAAAGTGATGCTTATCACAAGATAAAAGTGAGACTTGCCGTCAACTACAACTCTATAAGGGATGTCACCGTTATAAAAAACAACACTTTCAGAGAACAGACCCTGTTAGAACAGACTGAGAAATGAACTTATGGCTGAGCAACATACTGAGGTTTGTCATTTGCGTGCTGCTGCAAGTGCTAATCATTAACAATCTCAATCTCTTGGGATTGTGTACTCCATACGTATATATACTATTTTTGATATCGCTGCCCGCCCGTATTCCTCGATGGGCAGAGTTGCTCATCGGTGCTGCTACAGGTATTACTATCGATATCTTCTGCAACTCGATAGGTGTGAACATGGCAGCTTGTCTGCTTGTGGCATATCTCAGACCTCTTCTTATTGACAACTTGGTGACAGAGAAGGAGCGACTGACCGGCACTATCAATTCTACCGAGGTGGGAATGAGCGTATATTTGAGACTTATAGGCATACTTATCATACTTCATCATAGTGCAGTGGTGATGCTTGAAACCTTTA
This sequence comes from uncultured Bacteroidales bacterium, assembly GCA_946184695.1. GTDB lineage: Bacteria > Bacteroidota > Bacteroidia > Bacteroidales > Paludibacteraceae > Colicola. The sequence goes on from CAMHGK010000002.1 coordinate 21,074, forward strand.
GTTTCCAGAATTTCCACCTGACACTTATCAACATCGTATTAAGTTCAGCCATCACTTTTGCCATGTTGTCAGGCTACGAAATACTGCGCAGATAGACTTTTGGAAGCAGTGAATTCAGATGATCAATGAGATATACTATAATCGGCGCTATGTCATCACGGGTATTACTATCGTGGTGGCTGTGATATTTGTAGCCAAGTTCTTCTCGTTGCAGATTATTGACAGGAAAAGCAAAGATCGTGCTGACAGCAATGCTATACTCAAACAGACGCTTTACCCGTCAAGGGGTTTGATATACGACCGCAATGGCCGACTGCTGGTATATAATCAGCCGATATACGACGTGACGATGATTTTCAACGAGATGGGGAAAAATTTCGACACCATAGGTTTCTGCCAGACATTAGGCATAGACAGGGCTGAGTTTGAAGAACGCACACAACAAATCAGAAGCAAGAAAAACCGCAGTTTCAACAAATACACCTCGCAACTATTTCTCTCGCAGCTGACAGCAGAAGACATAGCACAGCTGCAACAGACGCTGTATAAGTTTCCCGGGATATCAATTCGCAAGCGTACTCTACGCAACTATAGTTACATAGCTGCTGCACAGGTACTTGGCAGCGTAGGTGAGGTGTCGCAACAACATATAGACAACGACAGCTACTACACTGCCGGCGACTACATCGGACGCGACGGCATAGAGCGGACCTACGAAAAACACCTGAGAGGTGAGAAAGGAGTGGAGAAGCTACTTCGTGACTCGCGTGGTGTGATTCAAGGAAAGTACAAAGACGGCGAAGAAGACCTGCTTGCGGTGTCAGGCAGCAATTTGACACTTACTCTCGACATTGATCTACAACTGATAGCAGAGCAACTATTGGAAGGTAAAACAGGCAGTGCGGTAGCAATAGAACCAAAGACAGGCGAGATACTTGCCCTTGCCTCAGCACCGACATGGGATCCGCAGTTGCTCGTGGGCAAGTCGCGCAGCAAGAACTACAACCGACTTGCCTCCGACCCGCTCAAACCCCTATTCAACAGAGCCACACAAGCAACCTACCCTCCCGGCTCTACTTTCAAGACGCTGCAGGCGTTAGTCTGCCTGAGTGAGAACGCGATAACACCCTACACGGCTTTTCCATGTTCGGGTAAGGCATCGAAGCCTATAGCCTGCACCCACTCGCACGGCTCACCAGTGACACTACTCGGGGCATTAGAGCAGAGCTGTAATCCTTATTTTTGGTATGCCTACAAAGATCTGTTAGAGAAAGATGGCGGTTGGAAGGACACAAAGGTCTTTCGCCGTAACTATGAGAGATGGAGAAGCATAGTGATGAGTGCAGGATTAGGACAGAAATTCGCAGACTCAGACCTGAGTGAGCAGTCTTCGGGAACCATTCCTACCACCTCTTACTACGACAAGCAATATCGTGGTGCCAACAACTGGCGAGCCTCCACTATCCGCTCAAATTCTATCGGACAGGGCGAGGTGTTGGTGACTCCGCTTCAGTTATGCAACATGGCAGCCATGATAGCCAACGACGGCTACTATATAACACCGCATCTGGTGAAAAACGATTCGATGCTATCGCACGTGCACAAGTCGAATATAGACAAGCGTCATTTTGATATCGTCAAGCAGGGCATGGAGCGAGTGATGACTTTCGGTACAGGTCGATACTATCAAATAGAGAACATACGCATGGGCGGCAAGACGGGAACGGCGCAGGTATTTAACAAGAAAGATAATGCCCTTTTCATCGGCATAGCTCCCATAGATGACCCCAAGATAGTAGTTGCCGTGGTGGTGGAGAATATAGGTTTCGGTGCTACATGGGCTGCACCTATAGCCTCACTCATGATAGAACAATACCTCACAGACACTATAAGACGACAGGCACTGTTTGAAGAGAAAAAGAACTACCACACCAATCAATAAGAACCGACAAAAGTGGATAGACGCAACAACATAATATCATCTATCGATTGGATATGCATTGTCATGTATTTGGCGATGTCGTTTTTCGGCTGGATGAACATATATGGCGCCACTTACACATTTGACCAGACCTCGATATTCAGTCTGAGCAATCCGGCAGGCAAGCAGTTTCTGTGGATGTGCTTGTCGTTTTTACTGGCCCTTCTGATACTCATCATCGACCCTCGTACCTACCAGACCATAGCTTACGTACTTTATGCGGTATGGATAGTCCTGCTGATAGTCACTGCGTTTATTGCCAAAGACACTAAGGGTTCGTTAGCATGGATAAACATAGGTCCGCTGCGTTTTCAGCCGGCAGAGATTGCCAAATGTATAACGGCACTATGCCTTGCCAAATGGATGGGCAGGTATGAATACAAAATACGCAATTGGCGCGACTTGGTAGTACCACTACTGATTGTAATAGTTCCAATGATGATAATCATGGTATTGGAAAAAGAGACGGGTACGGCACTTGTGTTTGCAGCATTCATCTTAGTACTGTATCGTGAGGGTATGTCGGGCTACGTACTATGGGCAGGAGTGGCAGCAGTGGTACTGTTTGTAGTGAGCATAAAATTCAGCGGTATTGCCCTACCCTTTGGCACAGGAAATGCAGGAGTGTTGATAGCCTCACTACTGACAATAGCTGTGGCATGCATACTTATGCTCAAACTGGCGCAACTCAAACGCGAAACACTAATTCTAATCGGAGCAATAACACTTATTTATGGAATATCGCTGATAGTCAATATCTGGCACCAAGTGAACTTCAACATAGTATCGATTGTTGCTACGGCTATCAGCGGACTGTTTGTATTAGTGATGAGTACTCAACACCGAGGCAAGGGACTATGGCTGGTGACAGTGTTTGTGATTGGAGCTATTGTGTTTTGTCAGTTGAGTGTCGGTATATTTGAGAAACTGCCTCAGCATCAACGCAAGCGCATAGAAGTTACGCTGAAGATTAAAGAGGACGCCGGAATAGAATACAATGTAAAACAAGCTCATATAGCTATCGGTTCAGGAGGATTTACCGGCAAAGGCTACAAACAAGGTACTCAGACAAAACTGCGCTTCGTACCAGAACAGCACACCGATTTCATCATAAGTACGGTAGGCGAAGAATTCGGTTTTTTAGGCACTTTTGCGGTAGTTGTGGTTTATATGCTTTTCATACTTCGCCTGATTTATTTGGCAGAACGGCAAAAGGATATGTTTAGTCAGATTTACGGCTACAGCGTAGCATGCATATTCCTCATACACTTTACAATAAACATCGGAATGGTACTTGGATTCTTACCTGTAATAGGAATTCCTCTGCCATTTTATAGCTACGGCGGCAGCTCTATGCTTGGATTTACACTGCTGCTTTTTATCTTCCTTAAATTAGACGCCACAAGAGTAGAAAAACTATAGTTACACCTAGACAAAACATATACATGAACAGACCTTTATTCAAATATGACATCGTTGTTGTAGGCGCCGGTCATGCAGGCGTCGAAGCAGCATCGGCAGCAGCCAAATTAGGCAGCAAGACACTGCTTATCACAATGGATATGAATAAGATAGCTCAGATGAGTTGTAATCCCGCGATAGGTGGAATAGCTAAAGGTCAGATAGTCAGAGAGATTGATGCGTTAGGGGGTAAGATGGGAATAGTGACCGACCGAAGCGCAATACAATTCAGGATGCTCAACAGATCGAAGGGACCGGCAATGTGGAGTCCGCGTAGTCAAAGCGACAGAAAGCAGTACATAGAACAGTGGGTCATAGAGCTGAGCAATACGGAAAACCTAAATATCTGGCAGGACACAGTTTGCGGTCTGATAGTTAACGAGGGGAGAGTGGAGGGCGTTAGAACGGTATTGGGCATAGAAATAAGTGCAGGAGCCGTCGTTCTGACCAATGGTACGTTTCTTAATGGTCTGCTTCATTTCGGCAGAGCTCAGGTGAGTGGTGGCAGAATATCAGAACCGGCCGCAACCGGACTGACTGAGCAACTCAGAGCCTTGGGCTTCAGGTCAGACCGCATGAAGACCGGCACCCCTTGCAGAATCGACAAACGCTCTATCGATTTTAAAAAGCTCACTGAACAGCAAGGAGATGAAGATGAACATAAGTTCTCTTTTCTGCCGACTGAGAAGCGCCGACTCAAGCAAATGAGTTGCTACATCACCTACACCAACAATAACACACACCGGATTATCCGCGACAACCTGAGTGAAAGTCCGATGTACAACGGTCAGATACACAGCATTGGTCCGCGATATTGTCCGAGCATAGAGACTAAGATTGTAACTTTTGCAGATAAAGAGGCACATCAGCTGTTTATCGAGCCTGAGGGGGTTGATTCCAACGAGTACTATCTGAACGGTTTTTCTTCGTCACTGCCAGTGAATGTCCAGTTGGACGCTATTCACAGCATTGTGGGATTAGAAAATGCAGTACTATACCGTCCGGGCTATGCTATCGAATATGACTTCTTTGATCCGCTTCAGCTAAAAGCCACATTAGAGACCAAACTAATCAGCAACCTCTATTTTGCCGGTCAGATTAACGGAACCACCGGATACGAGGAAGCTGCCGGTCAGGGGTTGGTGGCAGGCGTAAATGCCCATGCCAAACTCAACGGCATGGAGCCGTTTGTCCTTCATAGAGACGAGTCGTACATAGGAGTCCTGATTGACGATTTGATAAGCAAGGGTGTGGATGAGCCATACAGAATGTTTACATCAAGAGCAGAATACAGAATACTTCTGCGTCAGGACAATGCAGATGCTCGTCTGACAGAGAAAGCAATAAGTATAGGTCTTGCAAGCAAGCAAAGGGAGGCTGTCTTCCGTCAGAAGCAGCAAGACTGCACGGAGCTGACCGAGTTGCTGAGAAGCACAAGTGTCAGAGGCGAGCAAGTAAACTCGTACCTTGAATCAAAAGGATATGGAGAGTTGCGGCAGCGTTGCAGCTTGGAGGAGTTGCTCCTGCGTCCGTTTGTTGAACTGACAGAACTAAAAGATTTAGTCGCAGAGCTGGAGCAGGCGACAGACAGGTTTGGAGTACTGGCAGAAGAAGTGAGCGAGGCTGTTGAAATAGAAGTTAAATATAAGGGATATATTGACAGAGAGCGCCTGAGTGCCGAAAAGTTGCGCAGATTAGAGAACATACAGATACCTGAGAATTTCGACTACGATTCAGTTCAGTCGCTATCAACGGAAGCGCGCCAAAAACTCAGCCGCATCCGTCCGACGAGCATTGGTCAGGCAAACCGTATTCCGGGCATCAGTCCTAATGACATTAGCGTGCTATTGATACTTATGGGACGATAATGTTCCACGTGGAACAATTTATATAGTATCTTACATTTGTCAGGTATAACTAAATAATAAAATGAAAATAGCAAACGAACATATAGAACATATCCTGAATGGACTTCCAAGCAAACCCGGGGTGTATCAGTACTTCGATGAAAATGGAGTAGTTATATACGTAGGCAAAGCAAAAAACTTAAAAAACAGAGTAAGCAGTTATTTTCAGACAAAAGACAAACCGCTGAAAACAGCCAATTTGGTAAGGAATATAAGAGATATAAGATACATCGTAGTGGAATCGGAGCAAGATGCTTTTTTGCTTGAAAATAACCTGATAAAACAATATCAACCACACTACAATATACTACTGAAAGACGGAAAGAGCTATCCATCAATATGCATAACGAAAGAAGAATTTCCCAGAGTATTTAAGACAAGACAAATAAACAGGCAAACCGGAGAATACTATGGACCTTTCAGCTACGCTGAGACAGTAGATCTGGTACTGGAACTCATACACGAGCTCTACCCTATCAGAACTTGCAAATTAGGAATTACACAGCAAAGTATAGAAAACAAGAAACATAAGGTATGCCTAAAATACCACATACAAAAATGTTGCGGCATTTGCGAGGGGAAATGCACAAAGGAGCAATATAACGAATATATCGACGACATACGAAAGATAATCAAAGGTGATGCTGCGCAAATAAGCGATCGACTGCAAACAGAAATGAAAAGCCTCGCAGAACAGATGGAATATGAAAAAGCTGAACAAATAAAGAGAAAATACTTACTCGTCGAAAAGTTCCGCAGTAAAACAATCATCACAAACACGGCCAAAAGAAACGTAGAAATATACGGCTATGAGCAAAACAACGACAATGCGTTTGTAAGCGTACTCCGGGTACACAACGGCTCAATTATACAAGGACAGGTAATGGAGCTAAGAAGAAACTTAGACGAGACAAAAGAAGAAATACTAAGCTATGCCATAAAACGACTTAGAGAAAAACTAAGCGAAAGCATGGGTGGTGACAGCGAAGAATACAAAGACATAATAGTACCATTTTTGCCGGATACCAGCTACGATGACTGCAAGTATAGTACACCACAAACAGGTGAAAGAAAGAAACTGCTAAAGCTTGCTCAGCAAAACGTAGCACAATATATACAAGACAAACAACGCTCAGAAGACAAACTGAATCCGGAGCAAAAAAACGAAAGAATACTACAACGATTACAGGAACTGCTGAAACTACCAGCACTTCCTAAAATAATTGAGAGCTTTGACAACTCCAACATACAAGGAACTGACGCAGTGGCATCGTGCATAGTAATCAGCAATGGTATCTTCGATAAAAGCAATTACAGAAAATACAATATCAAAACGGTGCATGGAGCCGATGACTACGCAAGTATGCGCGAGATAGCATTCAGACGATATAAAGTGTTCAGCCAACAGCTGAGCGAAGAAGACAAACGCAGCGATGACAATAGCCACCACCCCCTACCCGACCTCATCCTTGCCGACGGAGGCAAAGGACAGATGGAAGCACTAAGAGAGGTAATAGAAGACAGACTTGGTCTTAGTATTCCAATAGCCGGAATGGTAAAAGACGACCGTCACCGCACTGCAGGTCTGCTCTACGGCAATCCAGCGAACTTCATTCAGCTGAAAGCCACCGATGAATTATTCCTATTCCTTACGCGAGTGCAAGATGAGGTACACAGGTACGCTATCGGATTCCACAGAGACAAGCGCTCAAAGAGTCATTTGAGAAGTGAACTGACTGAGATAAAAGGAATCGGCGAGAAGACACAAAAACAACTCATAGCACACTTCAAAAGTATAAAAAGCATCAGAACGGCAGAATTCAATGAGTTAGAAAAAACGATAGGAACAAGCAAAGCTACAGTGATTTATGAGTATTTTCATGGTAATTTAAGCCGCTGAGAATTTAATTTTTGTATTATGGATAGACTATTGACCAAAAAATAAAACGGAAATATAATGAAAAAATACGAACTTAGCAAATCAGGAGAATTTTACACTCTGACTGATGAGAATGGACAGAAAACAGAATTCAGCAAATTGGTGGAAGGAAAAAAAGTAGTGGCATTTTTAGGACAAATGGGAGCAGGAAAAACCACGCTGATAAAACAGATATGCCAAAGTTTAGGAACAGCAGATGTGGTCAACTCGCCTACATTTGCCATAGTAAACGTATATGAATATGACAACGGTGAGATTTATCATTTCGATTGCTACAGACTCAAAAATTTAGAGGAGGCATTGGACTTCGGCGCAGAAGAATATATCAACTCCGGCGAACTCTGCCTTATAGAATGGCCAGAGGTGATAAGCAGACTATTGCCGGAAGACACCCGTACCATAAGTATAGAGGAAAAAGATGGTAAAAGAATAGTAACCATTAAAGACTAAAATGCAGATAGCAAAATACATACTGAGTATTTTCCTGATAATGGGAATAATAACAAGCAACTGCCAGGCTGCCGAAACGAACAATGTCAGCCGACAGTATGCAAAAAACTATAGTAAAAAAAAGTATAGCAAAAAAGGCAGCAGTAAAAAGGGAAATGCTAAAAAAATAAACAAGGGCAATGCTAACATTAAAAAACCAGACAGCAGCAAAAGCGTAAAAGGCAAAACAGCGAGTCAGACAACAGAAAAGCAAACTGGTGATATCAAGAACGATACAATAGAATTTAGCATTGCACGGCAAGAAAGCAAACCATTTGCTGAGAATAACATCCTTCATGAAAATATCTTGCAAATAAGCGGAGGGTGGTCCAAGACGCATGACATGTATCTGAGTCCGCTCGTATATACAGGCTTTCAGCACAATCTGAGCAACGAATGGTGGCAGATGCTAAGAAAGAACGATAACTTTGGTCACGTAGGTAGGGTGGAAGTGACCTACGGCAAGCAGCGAAACAATGCACACTCAAGCGATGCCTACCTATCAAGCAACGGATTGCAATACCTGAGTGTAGAGGGTGGCTGGGGATTTTTCTCGAAACATAGCAGCCAATACTTACAGCTGATGGTGGGTCCGTATATAGGTGCCAACATCAACGTGAAACAAATTTATAGTTCTTACAACAAACCCGTATCAGCAGATGTGGCGGCAGACCTTAGTTTGATGTTTTCTATTGGTACCACTCTGCAAGCCAAGAACACAAGCTACCGACTAAGATATTTAGCATATCTAAACGTAATAGGAGCACAGTTTTTGCCTGATTTTTGGCAGTCGTATTACGAATTGGAAAAGACATGGGCAAAACAAATCCGATTCTCTTATATAGGTGCGAGAATCAACCTCAGACACGAAATAAGCCTTGATATGCAACTTCCACACACAACATGGCGAGTGGCGGTAAGACACGAATATATAGACTATGGCACCAACAATATGAGAATAAAAAACGAGAATATAAGCATAGTACTCGGCGCAATTTTCAACTATAAGATAGAAGGAAAAGTAAGATTTACAATGTAGCAAAATCACATAAATGATAAACAAGTATTACATAGTAACGTTATGTTTGGCAATAGCAGTGTTGCAGATGAGTTGTATTTCCGGCAACAACCCTACAGATAATACCGCCGCAGGAAATATGCACTCGCTTTGGACAACGTTAGATGAGCGCTACTGCTACTTCGATGAGAAACAAATCGACTGGGACTCTGTTTATAATGTATATTCAGCAAAAGTGAAGAGAATAGAAAAAGACGATGAGCATGCACTATTCGACACGCTTTCAGCGATGGTCAACTGTCTGAGAGACGGACACGTGAATCTTGTTAGTCCATTTGATATGTCACACTACACCGATTTCTATTCCCTTTATCCGCACAACTTCTCCTCTACCCTACTCTATAGCAAGTATCTAAGCAATTACAGAACAGCCGGCTCGCTCATCTATGCTACAATAGATGGCGATTACGGATATATTCGTTGTTCAAGTTTTGCTGACAGCTTTAGCCAGCTCAACTTATATTATGTACTTTCTTATTTAGTGAGGGAGAAGTCGTGCAAGGGCCTGATAGTGGATGTAAGAGACAACACGGGCGGAAGTATAGAAAACGCTTTGCAACTTGCATCGGTCTTTTTTGCTTCAGATACCACAATAGGCTATACGCAGCACAAGACGGGCAAGCGTCACAGCGATTTTTCTAAACCTGAACCCATAAAAATCAGCAAGAAAGACTATTCAGGTATGTATGTTGGTCTGCCTGTTGCAGTGCTCACCAACAGGCTAAGTTATTCGGCTACTAACCTATTTGCCTGCGCAATGAAGTCGTGCGACAAATGTACTATCATAGGCGACCGAACAGGAGGTGGAGGCGGCATACCTCTAAGTTACGAACTACCAAACGGCTGGCTAATACGCTTCTCATCGGTCAAGATGACAGACACTGAGCATAAGTCGATAGAGGACGGAATAGAACCCGACATCAAAATCGACCTTATATCTACAGATGTGGATGATATCATAGAAGAAGCTAAAAAGCAGATAGACAGTTTTTCGCAACAACAGAACAAACAATAGAACAAACAACAGAGAAAATAATAACAGATAATATACTATTAGAGCTATTCTAAAAAACATACCTTTTTTTAGTTTCCGCAATAAAAAATACCAACCTAAATAACAATACAACTATGAGTTACATATCAATTCGTGACATACACCATAGTTTCGGAGCACTGAGTGTACTCAGCGGCGTGTCGCTCGATGTAGAGCAGGAGCAGATTGTTTCGATAATAGGCAAGAGCGGCGCAGGCAAGACCACACTGCTGCAAATCATAGGAACGCTGTTAAGACCTACGAGCGGTGAAGTCAGAATAGGCGACAAAAACGTGCTGAGTCTCTCAGGCAAAGAACTTGCACAGTTCAGGAACCACCATATAGGATTTGTGTTTCAGTTTCATCAGCTGCTCCCTGAATTTACGGCAGTAGAGAATGTGATGATGCCAAAACTCATAGCCGGTGATGACTTTCAGAGTTCGCGTCAGAAGGCAGAACAGATGCTCAGTGAGTTAGGTCTGAGCCATCGCTTGACGCATAAGCCTAACGAGCTGTCGGGTGGCGAGAAACAGCGAGTGGCAGTAGCACGGGCGCTGATTATGAATCCCGATGTAGTGTTAGCAGACGAGCCCTCAGGCAGTCTCGACTCGCAAAACAAGCAGGAGCTTCACCAACTACTGCTGCGCGTAAGAGATGAGTTCCGCAAGACCATTATCATCGTCACCCACGACCAAGCACTTGCTGCTATTTCCGACAGAGTGGTAAAAATGGAGGACGGAAGGATAATACAATAAGCAAGCTTTGCAAGAAAACGACAATAGTGCTTTAGAAAACTTTAGAACTAAAAAATCAATGAAGAAATATCTTTATCTTATCATAGCCGTGGCAGTGCTGAGTGCCTGCAAGAAGCAGCGTGAATACTTCCCGCGCGACTTGGATCTTGGCGCTACGAGAGTGGAAATAGTAAGGTACGACAGTGCATTGCTGAGCCTGATGGACAGGCAGGTAGGAGCAGAAGAAGTGGCAGAGCTTTACCTGCTCGACCCTGACTTCACGCGTTTCTACGCAGAGAATATCATAGGAATACCGGCTGCTGACACACTTGCGTTTGCTGAGGCTCTTACAGAGTTTTTGAGCGACACTGTATATGGTTTTAAGGATACCAACCTCAGAGCAAAATCACTATTTGCCAATACCGACACACTGCAAACTGAACTTAATGCTGCCTTATCAAGGTTGAGTTACCTCTACCCTACTCTGCCTACTCCTGAGATAACGTTTTTCATCTCAGGTTTCAATGCATCTTTGCTTTTTTGGAAAGAACTCACTAACAGCTATCTGCTGCCTGATTCTGCTTGCATGATAGCTATCGGCGTTGATATGTATTTGGGTGCTGATTGGCCGTTCTATAATAGAGTGGCATATAACTATCAGAAAATCAACATGCGCAAAGAATGTATTCCGATAGACGTAGTAACGGCATATTTGTTTCGCAATTTCGGGTTTGAAAGCAAGAAAAGCAGACTCATTGACAATATGATATACCGCGGAAAAATAATGTATCTGACATCCGTGCTTTTCCCTAAAACAGAAGATTACGAGATTATGGGATACACCAAAGATCAGATGCAATGGTGCAAGCGCAACGAGAAATACATCTGGCGCATGATGATGGACAAGCACGACCTATTCAAAACCGAGACATTGGTTCTTACTTCATATTTGAACGATGGTCCCTTTACCTCTGAGATTTCACAGGAAGCACCTGCCCGTTTGGGTACATGGATAGGCTGGCAGATAGCAAAAAGCTATATGGAAAACAACCCTCAGGTAAGTCTTGAACAACTTATCTCCAACAACGATGCACAGCAGATACTTGAAAACTCAAACTACAGACCATAAATAACTACAGACTATAAATAAATAATGCAAAATGAATAGTCAGGATTTCCCCATACTCGGTCAGCAAATACACGGACATAGACTTGCGTATTTGGACAATGCTGCCACAACACAAAAACCACAGCAGGTGATTGACTCTATCAGTTATGCATACAGCCACTTCAATGCCAATATTCACAGAGCCACACATACCCTTGCAACTATTGCCACCGAACACCACGAACATGCTCGGCAAACTGTGGCAGGCTTTATCAATGCACGTAATGCAAAAGAGATAGTGTTTACTAAAGGCACTACCGATGCTATCAACACAGCAGCTTTCACTATCGGCGAGACACTCAGCGAGGGTGATGAGGTCATAGTGAGTGCTATGGAGCACCATTCCAACTTAGTGCCGTGGCAGATGCTGTGCCAAAGAAAGAAACTCAAACTGCGAGTAGCACCGCTAAAAGACGACCTTACACTTGATACTGCACAACTATATAAACTTTTCAACAGCCGCACCAAAGTGCTTTCCATAGCGCATGTAAGCAATGTACTCGGTATTGCCAATCCTATTGAAAAGATTGTAAAAGAAGCGCATAAGAATAATATAATAGTACTGATTGACGCTGCACAGTCTATTCCGCATTTACCTGTTGATGTTCAGAAAATAGATTGCGATTTTCTTGCATTCTCCGCCCACAAAATATATGGTCCTACAGGTATAGGCGTGCTCTACGGCAAACAGGAAATTTTAGAACAACTCCCGCCATATCAGGGTGGGGGAGAGATGATAAACCACGTAAGTTTTGAAAACACCACCTACAACACTCTGCCATATAAGTTTGAAGCCGGTACGCCTGATTTCATAGGAAGCTATGCATTTGGCAAGGCATTGGAATATGTTGAAAACATCGGAATGGAAAACATTGCAGAGCATGAGAGAAACCTATGCCGATTGGTAGAAAGACAACTAAAAGAAAAATTCAACAACATCAAGATTTACGCCGAAGGTATAGAAAAGAGCGGGGTCATATCTTTTAATATACTCAGAAACGACGGCAGCCTTATTCATCCATACGATATTGCAATGCTGCTCGACCAGCAAGGAGTGGCTGTAAGATCAGGACACCATTGTGCCGAGCCGCTGATTAACCTACTCGGAGTGGTGGGAACGGTGAGAGTTTCTTTCGGACTCTACAACGAAGAAAACGACATAAACCAACTGATTGCAGCGCTTAGCAAGTCAGTTGATATTCTGTCATAATATCATTGCTTGAAAGTATAAAACTTCTGCGCAAGAAATGAAAGCAGAATGGTGAAAAGTGTAATGAGCACTTTGGCAAGAGGAGCATAGACTTGACCTACTTCCACAAGCAGCTTGATTCCGAAATAGTTGATAGCAAGATTTACTGCCACAACGGATATATACCTGAAAAACTGACTCGTGGTCTTTACCGTAGAACCGGTAAAAGTGACATGCTTGTTTAGCCAGAAACCGGTAAGAGTGGTAACAGGAAAAACTATGCATAATGTGGAAATATGTGGAGATATAACAACGAAGCCTAAATCTATATATCTGCCGGATATGGCAAAGTTATATATTATGAAATAAAGCAACCAGTCGAGCAGCATATTTCCTCCGCCGCAAGCAGCATAACGGAATATCTGCCTCGGCAGAAAACTGCTCAGCGGACGATAGAAGAAATCTATTATTTTAGTGATTATTGCAGCTAATTTTTGCATTATCGGAAAAAAGATATAACTTTGCAGGCGCAAAGATAATACAAAATGTCTTAATGATAAAATTTTTGAACTTCAAGTTCAAAACACTTATCATTCATTCATCACCAAATAAACTGATTTATGGACGACGACACTGACGAAAATGCAAGTAAGGCCGAAGAAATTTCTCGGGCAGCATTTTCTCAAAGACAAGGATGTTGCTCGGCGAATAGCACAAAGTCTGGTGTTCGACTGCGGAGCAGAGCGGATGCCCGTGCTTGAAGTAGGACCGGGAACCGGTGTTCTCACCGAGTTCTTGCTCCAGGATAGTCGTATCAGTTTATCGGCTATAGAAATAGACCGCGAATCAGTCAGTTATCTCAAACAGTATTTTCCTGAATTACATCTAATAGAGGGCGACTTTTTAAAGTTCGACCTCAGTTTGCTGTACCCCGAGGGCAACTTCTGCGTTATAGGCAACTATCCGTATAACATATCCTCGCAAATTTTCTTTAAGGTTTTAGAATATAAAGACAGAATACCTTGCTGTAGCGGAATGATACAGAAGGAAGTAGCAGAACGTCTTGCAGCCCGTCCGGGAAGTAAGACATACGGCATATTGAGCGTATTGATGCAGGCTTATTATGACATCGAGTACTTGTTTACCGTGTCGGAGTCTGTATTCGATCCGCCACCTAAGGTGAAATCGGCGGTCGTCCGTTTTGTAAGAAATAGTACATATAAGCTAAACTGCGATGAAGTACTTTTCAAGCAGATAGTGAAGACCGCCTTCAATCAGCGACGAAAACAAATGCGCAATTCGCTGCAGCAGTTGGTAGGGAAGGGTAGTGCACTTTTAGAAGAGCCTATTTTCAAACTCAGGCCCGAACAACTCAGCGTTGAGCAATTTGTAGAATTAACTAATTTTATTGACGCTAATAAATAAAATTGCCTATGTCTGAACTCAGAATATTTTATAAGGACAACGATAGAATAAGAATATCAAAGAATATCGAAATACTGCAAGATATCGACAAGCGTGACATTGTATGGATTGACCTATTGGACGTTAAGGAAGATATAGAGAGCGAACTCGAGCAGTTTCTTAAAATAGATATTCAGGAAGATGAGGAGATGGAAGAAATTGAGATGTCGAGCCGATATATGCAAACCGACGACTCAATTGTTGCCAACTCTAACTTCCTGCAAACTAATTTCGATGTCGAACCTGTCAATTTCATCATCAAGAACAGCATACTTGTGACGGTCCGTGATGCCGAACTCGGCTCATTTAACGAGACGGTTAAGAAAATGTTCGTTAACACACGAAACTTTCCCACCGGCTACCACGTACTTGTAGCACTGTTTGAGACACGTGTTGAAAAAGACGCCGATATGATAGAGGACACCACTGACCTTATTACCTCACTTTCAAGCGAGATAAACAAAGCAAGCGACCATGTCGATGAAGATGTACTCATACAGATAAAAGACTTGCAAGAAAAAGTAACCATCATTCGTCAGAATATTATGGATAAGCAGCGCGTTATATCCAATATATTAAAATGCGACTTTATACCCCAAGAACTCCAACCCAGACTGACAATGATAATAAAAGATATCAATTCTCTATTTGAATACACTCGGTTTGGTTTCGACCGACTCGACTACCTCCAAGATACTTTCCTCGGTCTTGTCAATATAGAGCAGAACAAGATAATCAAAATCTTTACCGTAGTAAACATCATCTTCCTGCCGCCTACTCTTATAGCATCTATGTATGGTATGAACTTCCAATTCATGCCCGAACTCGGTTGGAAACTTGGATATCCGTTTGCAATCGGACTCATGGTTATATTCACGCTGTTCGTTCTGCTTATCTTTAGAATTAAGAAATGGCTGTGATTCCATAATCCGGCTTTTCAACAATTCACAATTTACATTATTGTTGAAAACATGTTAATAATTGTTCAGAGGATGTTAACTTAAAAAATTCATAACATCCGCTAACAAAAAATTAAAACTTATTAACTCTGTAACTTTATGAATTAGATAAATTTATTTAGTTTATTAACATTATTAACATGCAAAATAATTATAGTTTTTTTTAATTAAATTTGTATAATAACAATATGAATAACTCTGCAGACAAAAAGGTCTTGATAGAAAAGATTAACAAGTTGCGCCATGAGAAGAATGCCATCATACTTGCACATTACTATCAATTACCCGAACTACAGGATATAGCCGATTTCGTAGGCGACTCATTAGCTCTTGCTCGAAAAGCACGAGAAACAGATGCATCAATTCTTGTA
Organism: uncultured Bacteroidales bacterium; assembly: GCA_946184695.1. Lineage (GTDB taxonomy): Bacteria > Bacteroidota > Bacteroidia > Bacteroidales > Paludibacteraceae > Colicola. The sequence goes on from CAMHGK010000002.1 coordinate 36,847, forward strand.
ATGTGCGGCGTAAATTTCATGGCTCAGACGGCAAAGATATTATGTCCGGATAAGAAAGTGCTTATTCCTGACATCAATGCCACTTGTTCACTCGCCGACAGCTGCCGAGCTGAGGACCTTAGAAAATGGAAAGAGCAGCACCCTGACTATATGGTGGTAAGCTACGTAAACACTTCTGCTGAGGTTAAGGCACTGACAGATATAGTGGTTACCTCATCTAACGCAATTAAAATAATAAACCAACTGCCTAAGGATAAAAAGATACTTTTCGGACCCGACCATAACCTCGGCGATTATATAAATACTCTCACCGGCAGAAATATGCAACTATGGAACGGCGCATGCCATGTACACTCGAGGTTTTCGCTTGAAGAACTTATAAAACTCAAAAAAGAGCACCCTCAGGCTAAAGTTCTGGCCCATCCGGAATGTAAAAGAGTATTGCTTGAACTATCTGACTTCATAGGCTCAACCGAGGCTCTGCTCAACTATGTAAAAACTTCTTCAGAATATGAGTTCATCGTACTTACAGAAAGCGGTATTCTGCATAAGATGACTCAGGCATGTCCTGACAAACTGTTCGTTGCCGTGCCGCCTGAGACTTCTGCTAATATAGTTGACGGCAAACCAATGACATGTCATTGCAACGAATGTGAGTATATGAGACTTAATAACTTACAGAAGTTGTATAAATGCCTTGAAAACGAGACTAACGAGGTAGATGTAGCACCTGAGTTAGTAGCTCAAGCCTTAAAACCAATAGAGAAGATGCTCAGCATGAGCTGAATTTTTAGATGTGCCCTAATGTTTTAATGATGCATGTTGCATAATTAATTGAGTTAAAAAGCAGAATTAAATAAGAAATAAGGAATAAAAAATATTAAAAGTATGTCAGAGTACAAGTTGAATGAGAATGCCTCACGTGAACTGAAAAGCGGCGAGGGCTATGAGCCGGTGATGAAAGCGTCTGATAACCCAAAGGAGGTTACTCCTTATAGTGTGATAACGGGTGTAATAATGGCTGTGATATTTTCTGCTGCCGCAGCATATCTCGGACTCAAGGTAGGACAGGTGTTTGAGGCTGCTATTCCTATAGCCATACTTGCCGTCGGACTGAGTGCTTCCATGAAACGTAAGAATGCACTTGGCGAGAATGTCATCATACAGTCGATAGGAGCAAGTTCAGGTGTTATAGTCGCCGGAGCCATCTTTACTCTGCCTGCTTTGTATATACTCCAAGATAAATACCCCGAGATGACGGTCAGTTTTATGCAGGTGTTCCTATCATCACTGCTTGGCGGATGCCTCGGCATATTGTTCCTTATACCTTTCAGAAAATACTTCGTTAGCGACATGCACGGCAAATATCCTTTCCCCGAAGCAACAGCTACCACTCAGGTGCTCATACAAACGCCTGTAAACGACGAACAGGGTGCCGTTGATGAGGAATCTACCAAGAGTACCAAAACTCTCGTCTATGCGGCGCTAATAGGTGGTATTTACGATTTTTTAGTATCAACTTTCGGACTTTGGACCGAGCAATTGTCAACTCGAATGACAGGGTGGGGCGAAGCATTGGCACAAAAAGCAAAACTCATTTTCTCCATCAATACCTCGGCTGCTGTACTCGGACTTGGATATATAATAGGACTTAAGTATGCTGCTATTATATGTGCAGGATCGCTTTTTGTATGGTGGTTTCTGATACCTTTGCTCGGAATGACTACCGTTGATAGCGTCATGCTTTCGGCTCAGGACCCGCAGTTTATCTTCACCAACTACGCTCGCTACATTGGCATAGGTGCTATAGCTATGGCAGGTGTGATAGGCATAGTGAAGTCGTGGGGAGTGATAAAAAGTGCTGTAGGACTTGCAAAAAATGAGTTGGGTGGCAAAGGTAAGCAGGTAGCGAAAGCAGTGGCACGAACTGAGCGCGACCTATCGATGAAGTTCCTGCTGATAGCTGTTGTAGTAGCTCTGACGATAGTGCTGATGTTCTTCTGGATAGGCGTAATTCACAACTTCTTGCAGGCATTGGTGGCATGGCTTGTAGTCACTGTGATAGCCTTCCTTTTCACCACCGTAGCTGCCAATGCTATTGCAATAGTCGGCAGTAACCCAGTCTCCGGCATGACTCTGATGACCCTTATCATAGCCTCTGTAGTGCTCGTAGCAGTCGGACTAAAAGGTACAACGGGAATAATAGCATCTATGGTGATAGGTGGAGTCGTTTGTACTGCTCTGAGTATGGCAGGAGGATTTATTACTGACCTTAAGATAGGATATTGGCTCGGCAGCACACCAGAGAAACAAGAGTCGTGGAAGTTCCTCGGTACTCTTGTATCGGCTGCTACCGTGGGCGGAGTTATTATAATACTGAATAAGACCTACGGCTTCACCGGTGAAAACGCGCTCGTAGCGCCACAGGCTAATGCTATGGCTGCTGTCATCGAGCCGCTGATGATGGGTCAGGGAGCGCCGTGGCTGCTGTACGGTGTAGGCGCAGTGTTGGCACTGTTGCTTAACCTACTCGGAGTACCCGTTCTGCCCTTTGCCTTAGGTATGTTCATCCCGTTGCAACTTAATACTCCGCTCGTCGTCGGAGGACTGATAGCTTGGTTTGTGGGGAGAAATAAAAACCCTGAAGATAAGCAGCAGGCAGAGCTCGCCAAACGTCGCAACGACAAAGGCACACTAATTGCATCGGGCTTCATAGCCGGCGGCGCGCTGATGGGAGTGGTGAGTGCGGGACTGAAATTCGCCGGTGCCGACTGGTACCTTGCCGATTGGGCGTCGTCCTCAGGAGCCGAGATAGCAGGCATAGTAGCATATTTGGCAATCATAGCATACTTTGTCATATCGTCACGAAAAATTGAGAATTGATAATTGAGAATATTCAATTGTACATTGTGAATTGGTTGCTGTCACGGGTAGAGACGCTTTATAAAGCGTCTCTCAAGTCGGCCGAGACGAGAGGTGTCCTCTATGATGGTTAAAAGTAAGGTCTATGCCTATTAAAGAGACGGTATATATACCGTCTCTACACGTGATAGATACATGGTTATGGATAAATGTACAATTGATAATTATCAATTGTTACAAGACTTTCGATACTGAGCGTAGCACAGCGCTATTGGTCTCGTCGCGCTCGGGGTCGTATATCCAGCCCCATTTATTGAAGTAGCGGCACAGGTTGACGACATGTATAAGCAGCATCCTCAGACTATGATACGACGCTTGCTGATGGTCGTGAACAATCTGAACATCAGGAAAGAATAATGTCTGATGTCGGCTGTGAAGGCGGCGCGTAAGGTCGATATCCTCAGGATACATGAAGAAACGCTCGTCGAAGAAGCCTATTTCACGAACATGCTCAGTCCTTAGCAGCATGAAGCAGCCAGACAGATAAGGGATATTCATTATCTTGTTGTAGCCTGATTGACGAAGCTCAAATGTAGCTCGTCTGTTTTTACACATTTTATCGGGCAGAAAACGCCTTAGCAGCAGGTCAGAGGGACGCGGTAGCAACTTGCATAGGTATTGCAGTCGCCCGTCAGGATATAGCACACGTGGCGATAGCAGAGCCACATCGGCGTTTGCCGACATGTAGTCTTCAAGTTTTTCAATAGTGCCATTCTCAAAATAAATATCACTATTGACTACAAGATGAAATTGTATGTTATCTTTGCAGCTTTCTCTTAGGGCTATATTATGTGCTTTGCCGTATCCTAAGTTTCGTCCGTTGAAGATATATTCCACACGGATGTCTTTGAAAATGCTTGTGTCGGGCAGCCTCTTGGGCGAGTTGTCGATGATGTAGATTTTGTTTATTCTCTCTGAGGCATATAAACATTGGAGCAGCCTTTCGAGTTGCTCCAATGGTGTTTTATATAGTACGACAGAGACGTTGGTCATCAGTTATATAAAGAGTTTAGAGCGACCATTCGTAGCCGTCCTTCGAGTCTTTTATCTTAAATCCGAGATTGGTAAGGCGGTTGCGAATAGCGTCGGATGTGGTCCAGTCTTTCTGCCGCTTGGCTTCAAGTCTGAGGTCGAGCAGCATATCCACGGCACCGTGGTACGCCTGTTCGTTGGCATTATTGGTGCTCCCGTTTTCAAGTTTTAGTCCGAGTATATCTTCCACGAACAGCTTCCATACATCTTGGAGTTCCTTGAGGTCGGCAGCACTAATGGTTGCCTTGCCGTCGGCTATGGTGTTGATAGCGCGTGCTGAGTCGAACAGCTCGGAGATGACGATAGGGCTGTTCAGATCGTCCGACATGGCTTGCTCGCAACGACCGCGCAACCCTTCTAATCCGCCGACGGTAGTCTCTTCGGCGGGCTCTAACTTTCGGAGTCGGTTGTAGGTCTCGGTCAGTCGCGTCAAACCTTTCTCGGCAGCCTCAAGTGCCTCGGATGAGAAATCGACGGTAGAGCGGTAGTGTGCCATCAGGATGAACAGTCGGATGGTCATTGGCGAGAACGGACGGGAGAGTAGGGGGTGGTTGCCCGTGAAGAACTGCTCAAGGGTGATGAAGTTGTTGTAGGACTTACCCATCTTCTGACCGTTGATGGTAATCATGTTGTTGTGCATCCAGTAGCGGACGCTGTCGTGTCCTAAGGCAGCGCACGACTGTGCTATCTCGCACTCGTGGTGCGGGAACATAAGGTCCATGCCGCCGCCGTGTATGTCGAACTGTTCGCCTAAGTATTTGGTGCCCATGGTTGAGCACTCAAGGTGCCAGCCCGGGAAACCCTCTGACCATGGTGATGGCCAGTGCATTATATGTTCCGGCGATGCCTTCTTCCATAGAGCGAAATCGAGCGGGCAGCGCTTCTCTGACTGTCCGTCAAGCTCGCGAGTGTTCTCGTAGAGCTCGTCGATATTTCTGCCCGATAGTTTGCCGTAGTGGTAGGTTTCGTTATATTTACGCACATCGAAATAAACGGACCCCTCTGAGATGTAGGCGAAGCCCGCGTCAAGAATTTTCTTTATGAACTCTATCTGCTCTATTATATGTCCTGAGGCGTGCGGTTCTATCGACGGCGGCAGCACACCCAAGAGTTCCATGTCGTGGTGGTAGCGGTTGGTGAAGTACTGCACCACCTCCATAGGTTCTAATTGCTCGAGGCGCGCTTTCTTTTGTATCTTATCCTCACCCTCGTCGGCGTCGTGCTCAAGGTGGCCTACGTCGGTTATGTTTCTCACATAGCGAACTTTATATCCAAGATGCTTCAGATAGCGGAAGAGCAGGTCGAAGGTGATAGCGGGACGCGCATGACCAAGATGGGCATCTCCATAAACGGTGGGACCGCATACGTACATACCCACATGACCGGAATTAAGCGGAACAAACTCCTCTTTTTGACGAGTTAAAGTGTTGTAGATTTGCATAGTAGAAATAAGAAATAAAAAATAAGAAATAAAAAATCACTTCATCCCTCTGAGCAGTTTGATATGTTCGTATGCTTCGTTGATGGCACGGAACTTCTCATTGGCTTTTTGCTTGATGTCGTCGCCTGCTGAGGCTACCTTGTCGGGGTGGTATTTCATGGCCATCTTGCGGTAGGCTTTCTTCACCTCATCATCGGTAGCGGTGACCTCTATTTCGAGGGCGGTGTATGCCCAGTTGGCGTCGCGTCGAGGTTTGTAGATAGCCACTATGGAGTCGAAGTCGCGTTGGCTGATACCCATTGACAGGGCTATCTGCTCCACCATACTCAACTCCTGACTGTTGATTTCGCCATCGGCTATTGCTATGTTAACGAGAAACTGCAAGATGGTCAGGCGAGTGGAGTAGTTGACGTATTGCCGTATTTGCTGCGACACTGCCACGTGGTCGATTTGGCTTTCGAGGAGCTTCTTTAGTATCTGCAAAGCTTCTTGTGCCTGTTCGCCGTAGTTCTTTCTAAGAAAGTCCTTCACCACTTCGAGTTCCGTTTTCTTGACGTGCCCGTCGGCTTTCATCACGCATGCCGCAAGCACCAAGATAGATATCTTGATGTCGTTGGGCGTCACCCTTGTGCGGTTGCCCGACGGGTTGTCCGTGCTGCCTGTTGTAGCCTCGCCGGAGCTGTTGTCGCTGCCGGATGTCAGTGTTGGCACGTCCTCAATAAATGTTGCTACTATTATACCTATAACAGCACCTATCGGTCCGCCAAGTACAAACCCGAGTCCGCCTAATAACCATTTGCCTATCGACATATCAGAGCAGTGTTTTAGGGTCGAGGTTATCTTTCTCGATATCAAGGAAGTACTTGTAGGTGCCTACCTTCAGTTCGTCGCAAGCCATCTCATCGCAAACGATGATTCCGTGCTGGTGCATCTGAAGTGCGGAGATAGTCCAGAAATGGTTAATGGGCTCTTCTACTGCATGCTGAAGCGCGCGGGCTTTATTGTGGCCATTGACAAGAATAAGTACCTCTTTAGCGTCCATAACGGTGCCTACACCAACGGTGAGGGCAGTCTGGGGAACCTTAGTCACGTCGCCGTCGAAGAAACGAGAGTTGGCTATGATGGTATCGGTGGTGAGGGCTTTCTTGCGTGTGCGAGATGTAAGTGATGAGCAAGGCTCATTGAAAGCTATGTGGCCATCGGGGCCTATACCGCCGAGGAATAGGTGAATGCCACCATAATAGCGTATCTTCTCTTCGTAGCGCGCGCACTCTGCCTGAAGATCAGGAGCATTACCGTTCAGGATATTGACGTTCTCTTTGCGAATGTCGATATGGGAGAAGAAGTTATCCCACATAAACGAATGATAGCTCTGCGGGTGCTCCTCCGGAAGACCTACATACTCGTCCATGTTGAAGGTGACAACATTGCGAAAACTTACCTTACCCTGATTGCACAGTTCCACAAGTTTCTGATACATACCAAGCGGCGATGAACCCGTAGGAAGACCTAAAACAAACGGACGGCTCTCTTTAGCTCCAAACTCATTGATACGTTTAGCAACGTAGTTGGCTGCCCATTCTGACATAAGGGCATAGTCTTTCTCAATAATCAGTCTCATATTAGTAAAAGTTTATGTTTAACATAACATGTCGAAAAACAACCCGCAAAGATACATATTTTTTTCGTAATTCGCGACTTTAAGGCAAAAAAATGCAATATGTTTGTATGTTTTGTAGATTTTTCTTACTTTTGCAGACTAAGAAGAACCCCATAAAACAGCTTTCTATGGATTGGTCAAAACTCATCACTACCATACGTTTCGGTCAAGAAGACTATCACCACGACTCGCACGACACTCGTAGCGAGTTCCAGCGTGACTACGACCGGCTCATCTTTTCTGCTCCTTTCCGCCGTATGCAAAACAAGACTCAGGTGTTTCCTTTGCCCGGGTCTGTATTTGTGCATAACCGCTTGACACATAGTCTTGAAGTGTCGTGTGTGGGGCGCTCGCTCGGGCATAATGTATGCATTGAGCTCTCGCGGCGTCACGCGGAATTATCAGGACTGCTCGACAGCGTTGAGTCGATAGTATCTGCTGCTTGCCTTGCACATGATATGGGCAATCCGCCTTTCGGACACTCAGGCGAGAAAGCTATTGATACATATTTTTCTGAGGGTGAAGGCAGCAGGTTTCGGGAGTTGCTATCAGACGAGCAATGGGCCGACTGCGTACATTTTGAAGGCAATGCCAATGCTTTCAGGATACTGACGCATCAGTTCCGAGGCAGGCGGGCAGGCGGTTTTGTTATGACCTACCCGACAGTAGCATCGGTGGTCAAGTATCCGTATAGCGCCCTCTGTTCACCTAACAAGAAAGGCAAATTCGGCTTCTTTGCTTCCGACAAAGACTCATGGAAGTGCATTGCCGACCGACTTGGCATACCTCAGATGAGAGATGTCGAGGGTAGGTTAATACCGGACTGCTATGTCAGGTACCCGTTGGTATGGCTCGTGGAGGCTGCCGACGATATATGCTATCAGGTGATGGATATTGAGGATGCTCATAAGCTTAGGATTATAACCTTCGACGAACTAAAGAACCTGTTTCTGCCGTTCTTCACCGACGAGCGTAAAAAGCGGATAGAGGAAACGCTCGACCACGTCGCCGACCGCAACGAGCAGGTGGCGTACCTGCGCTCGTGTGTGGTGGGGACATTGGTGGACGCATGTGTGGAGGTGTTTGTTCAGAACGAGCAGCAGATTCTCGAAGGCTCATTCACCGGCTCGCTTATTAAGCGGACATGTCCGCGTATAGCTAATGCCTACTGCCATTGCTCCGATGTGGCAGTGGAGAAGATTTACCGAGCGCAGGAGGTGCTTGACATAGAGCTCGCGGGTTATAAAATCATCTATATGCTCATGGAGGAACTGATACGTGCCGCTTTCGAGCCTGACAAGGCCTACTCGCGCCAACTGCTGCAGCGCATACCCTCGCAGTACGACATCAATGCCGCAGAGCCTTATCTGAAACTCCAGGCTATGATTGACTATGTATCGGGCATGACCGATGTCTATGCTCTTGACCTCTACCGCAAAATCACAGGTATGTCGCTCCCGATGATCTAAAATCCCGATGATCTAAAATTATTTCTTATTGCTTATATCAATTCTCAATTATGCAATATGAATTCGCAAGACGAACTCTTACATATCATAGCGTTGCCTCTGCTGAGGGAGGTCGGACAGAAACGTGCTCATGAACTCATTCGTTTCTTCGGTTCGGCAAGCGCTGTATTCTCCGCTTCTGCCGCTGACTTCGCCCGAATACCTAATATCTCACGCACGGCGGTTGAGAGTTTGTTAGCAGAGCGGCAGGCTGCTCTAAGACGTGCTCAGCAGGAGCTTGATTTCATCAATCGCCATCAGATACGCTGCTATTTTGTAGATGATGATGACTATCCTTATCGACTTCGCGAGTGTGCCGATGCACCATTGCTGCTCTATTCTAAGGGCAACGTAGAGGTTAATAAGGGCAAGATGGTCTCTGTAGTTGGTACACGCCAGCCCACAGAGCGCGGCAAGGAGCGTTGTCGCCGCTTCGTCTTGGAGCTGGCAGCTCGGGTGCCTGATATAACTATCGTCAGCGGACTTGCTTACGGCATAGATGTCACCTCGCACCGTGCAGCCTTAGAGGCAGGCGTTCCTACTATCATCATCCCGGGGCACGGACTTGACCGCATCTATCCTGCTGTCAACCGGCAGGTGGCGGTCAGTGCATTGCAAAACGGCGGCATACTCACTGAGTTCATGTCGCAGACCACTCCGGAGAGGCAGAATTTCATTGCCCGCAATAGGATAATAGCGGGTTTGGCAGATGCACTTGTGGTGGTTGAGTCGAAGAGCAGGGGTGGTTCACTGATAACAGCTGAGATGGCGTTCTCTTATAATCGCGACGTGTTTGCGTTTGCAGGTAGGGCTGAGGATGAGAAGTCAGCAGGGTGCAACAACCTTATAAAACAGCAAAAGGCAATGCTCATCGACAATGCCGACGACTTTGTGAAGGCTATGCAGTGGGATGCCAAGCAATCGTCGCCTAAGCAGACCGAGTTGTTCGTGGAACTAAGCGAACAGGAGCAGCAACTGCTGAGCTTGCTTCGGCAACAGGAGGACAGTATGCACCTGAATAGCATACTCTTGGAGATGAAACTCTCGTTTACAGACGTCATGTCGCTGCTCTTTAATCTTGAGATGCAAGGACTTATCAAATCACTTCCGGGCAGCTTTTACCGTGCAGTGATAGGGTAAGGTCAGCGGTCAGCTGACAGTTCATTCATTCAGAGTTATGATTTGGACGTGAAACTATCGTTTTTTGTCCAAATCTATGTTTTTTTACCCACATTTGGACGAGAAACGATATTTCTCTTATTGTCGTCAGCAGTCAGCTGATAGCTGATTTCCTTTCATTTGTGGTGAATGGAGCCCCAGAAGACAATCTGTTCCATCTGTGGGAATTTACCATAACAAGAGAGACGCCGTATAACGACGTCTCTACAAGTGGCGGTTTATCAATACAT
>CAMHGK010000003.1 GCA_946184695.1 uncultured Bacteroidales bacterium
GTCGGGCGCCGAGATATTCATTGCTGCAAGCACGTCTCCATCGGTTCTGCGGACGCGATTCAGAGGACATGCATTGAGTATTCCTCCATCCACTAAGAGCATGTCGCCACGGACGACAGGGCGGAAAAACAAAGGAATAGAGACCGATGCCCTGACAGCATCAAACAGATCGCCAGTCTCCATCACAACCTCTTTATTGTGAATTACATCGCTGGCTATCAACGTGACAGGGATAGGCAGATCCTCTATCTGGCAGTCGGGCACTATTTCACGAAAAGCATTAACCGTGCGGTCGCCTTTGACGAGGTAGTTCTTAGATAACGAAAAATCGCCCAACGAGAGAATTTTCTGCTTGTCGAGCGATAAAAACCAGCGTTTGCCTTCTTCGAGCTTGCCTGATGCGTAAATCCCCGCGATAAGTGCACCCACAGAGCACCCTGCGAGCGACGAAATCTCATATCCGCGAGATTCCAGTTCCTCGATTGCTCCTATGTGCGCGAGTCCGCGAGCACCTCCGGAAGCCAATACAAGAGCTACTTTTCGTTTCATGGGTGCAAAATTACAAAATATATAGTAATGGTGCAAGCATAAAGCGAAATTTTATTGAATTTAATGGCTATTTAGCTTGGTATGGCGAAGTTGATGACCTCTTGTATGTCGTGAACGAAATGGAAGGTGAGACCTTTGAGGTAAGTCTGAGGTATGTCGTCAACGTCCTTTTGGTTTTCGTAGCACATGACAATGTCAGTTATACCTGCACGCTTGGCAGCAAGAATCTTCTCCTTTATCCCTCCTACGGGCAATACTTTTCCGCGGAGCGTCATCTCACCGGTCATGGCAAGGCGCGGTCTGACGCGTTTACCGGTGAAAGCGGACACAAGAGCAGTGGTCATGGTAATACCCGCCGATGGACCGTCTTTGGGAATAGCTCCTTCTGGAACGTGAATATGTACGGCGGACGACTCTAATTTCTTCTTGTCGATACCAAACTGAGCGGCGTGAGCTTTGATATAACCTAACGCTATGGTTGCCGATTCCTTCATTACATCGCCGAGGTTGCCGGTGAGAGTCAGGGTAGGGACTTTTGCAGGCGATAGACTCGTCTCGATAAACAATATCTCACCTCCCACCTGCGTCCATGCCAATCCGGTGACGACGCCTACATATTTATTGTTTTCGTAGGTGTCGCGGCTATATTTCTCTCGGCCGAGCCACGACTTGATGTCATCGGGCGTAGGAGTCTGGTTGTAAGGCTCGTCGGTTGCCACACGCTTGACCACTTTTCTGCAAATAGCAGCAAGCTGACGATCAAGTTCACGAACACCTGATTCACGCGTGTATTTCTCAATCAGATATTCTAACGTAGGCTTCCGCAGATGCAGTTGCGAGCTTTTGAGACCGTGATTTTCAAGCTCTTTGGGTATAAGATGGCGCTTGGCAATCTCTATCTTCTCTTCAGGCAGGTAGCCGGTCATCTCAATGAGTTCCATGCGGTCGAGTAGGGGACGCGGAATGGTATTGAGAGTATTGGCTGTGGCGATAAAGAGTACCTTGGATAGATCGTAATCAATGTCTAAATAGTTGTCGTGGAAAGTTGTATTCTGTTCGGGGTCGAGTACTTCGAGCAGTGCAGAGGTGGGGTCACCATGATAATCTGCTGCTATTTTGTCGATTTCATCGAGAACAAATACCGGATTAGAAGATTTTACCTTGCGTATGTTGTCAATAATTCGTCCCGGCATAGCTCCTATATAGGTTCTGCGGTGACCACGGATTTCAGCTTCATCGTGCAATCCGCCGAGAGATATGCGAGCGTATTTTCTTCCGAGTGACTTTGCTATCGACTTGCCTAAACTCGTCTTGCCGACTCCGGGAGGGCCGTAAAGGCAGATAATCGGCGATTTCATGTCGCCTTTAAGCTTGAGCACTGACAGATATTCAAGAATGCGCTCCTTAACTTTCTCCATGCCATAGTGGTCTTCATCAAGTACCCGCTTGGCGTTATTTATGTCGAAATTATCATCGGTAAACTCGTTCCACGGCATCTCAAGCATGAGCTCCAGATAGTTGAGCTGGGTGGAGTAGTCGGGAGAGTGGGGAGTGATGCGCTCTAATTTCTTGAGTTCATCTCGGAATGTCTTTTCCACTTGTTCCGACCACTTCTTTTCTTTAGCTTTTTCTTGAAGCTCAGCAATAGTTCCTTCGGACGTGTCACCGAGCTCTTTCTGGATGGTACGCATCTGTTGCTCAAGGAAATACTCACGTTGCTGCTTGTTCATATCCTCGCGAGTCTTGTTTTGAATAGAACGCTTTATCTCAAGCATTTGCAGTTCTTTACTGAGCATTTCAAGCAGTTTGGTGGTGCGGTTTTCGATTTTCTCTTCTTGTAGGAGCGACTGTTTGTCTATTATAGACAATCCGAAATTGACGCATACATAATTGACAAGCAGCGTTGGGTTATCGATATTCTTCAGAGCAAATCCGGCTTCTTGCGGCAATTCAAGTGCTTGGATAATTTTCAAAGAGGTATCTTTTAGACTTGAAACAGTGGCAATAAAATTCTTGTCAGACATATTTGGCATTATTTCCGGCATAACGAAAATATTGGCCTTAAGAGTCCTAACACCGGTAAACTCCTTGACCATAATGCGTTGTGTGCCTTCAAGGATGATGGTTGTAGAGCCGTCCGGCAAGTCGAACGTGCGCAGAACACGAGCTGCTGTTCCTAACGGATATAGATCGTCAGACTTAGGATCCTGAACGTTAGCGTCTTTCTGACAAAGTACTGCCAATAATTCGCCCGTCTCAAATGCCGATTTGGCCAACTTGAGAGATTTCTGTCGTGATACCACAACAGGCAACAGCACATGAGGAAACAACACCATATTCTTTAGTGGCAGAACACTGAGAACATCGTCGTTGTTGAGAATTTGCTGACTATCTGAATCGTCAGGCGAAATAATCGGAATAATGGTTGACTGTGACATGATTTTATACGCAGTTTGATTTATTCAAGTGTATTTTTTATACGCAGATCTATTTATTTCAGTCTATTTCAAACCCTGTGCCAAACATCTAAATACTGACAAAATGTCATAATACGTTGAGCAAAAGCAAATTAAAAGATAATTGGCATTATGTTAAATAAGTTTTATGAGAAATATAAAGGTACTACCTATTATCGAATAATTGGCGTAGATTTATTTTATAAGAAGTTTTGAGAAAATAACAGCATCAGAACTACGAAACCAATTTCTAACTATGGCAGATTCTATAAATCTGTTTTTCCGAAAAATAGCCAGGCTTGGCAGGTTCGTTGAAGCTACAATTGCATAAAGCAGCCTAAGATTAAGGAACTCTGATGCATAATTCTCTATTAGATTTATAGACTCCGAGCCTAAACCTGAATTTCTGTACTCATCTATGATATAAATGCCGATGCCTGCGCGAAGATTATGAATGTCAAGTTCATATAGATCGATACATCCCACTATATGCTTATCATCTTCCTGACTTTCTATTATCAAACGGAGTTGTCCGTCTTTATATATATCGCCCGTAGAGGATGTGATATAGTCGGATAAGTCTTTGCAAGATAGTGGGTTATGTGTATCGGAATGTTGCCACGCAAGTTCGTCGTTTTCTATTATATATAGGTATGGCAAGTCAGTTGGCTCAAGTTTGCGAAGTCGGATATGCTCGTTCGACAGGTGCATGGCACTTTAATTTGACGTATAACTTATATTAAAATTAAATGTTGCTTTTGACAACTTAAAATATATTAGCGCCCGAATAGTTTTCCAAAAAACGATTTTTTATTGCTATTCAGGTCTGGTAATTCGTTTCTGACAGGCTGAAGTGCCCTACCCTCGCTAATCATCTGATAGATAACTCCCCAATCGGGCAGTCCTCCGAGGTTGCGGTCGTCGATATAAAGGTCGGCTGTTACCTTACGCGGAAAGATATAGTCCTCGAGTTGTTCAGGATAGTTGCTATTGACAGCATAAAACTCAAGTCCTTTTGCTCGGCAATACTCCACTGCCTCATCCAAAAGCTGTCCTTCTCTGACTGTCCAAAGTATTATCAGATGTTGCTCTGTCTGCAACTTTTTCAGAGTCTCTATGGCAAACGGAATGGGCTTACCAATGCGGGGATATTCATGTGTGACGATGGTTCCATCGAAGTCAACGGCGATAGTCATAGCTGAAATGTGTTTGTTTATTGTTTGGGTTGCTGATTGTCTTCAAGTTCAAGTCTGAGTCGGCTTTCTTGCGGTTTGCAAAAGATAAGTCCGATGGCGGCTATTGCAGCGCACCAAATCATTGGCCGATGTCCACCTAACAAGTAGAAAGCTATAATGCCGAGTATGATTCCAGTGCCGATGATTATTATTCTGATGGCTGATGCTTTGAAATAGCTTTTGAGTCGCAACTCAGAATCGGTTATTGCCTTGAGTTTGTCGCAATACTTTTTGAAGCCGAACATTGCACATGGCAGTGAGGCTATAATGTAGCAAATTACGATGGTTTGAAAAGCTTGTCCTGATGAACTCAGCGGATCAAGGTACGGCAACTGCTCTTTCTTTGCAAGAAAAATCAGAAGGGTTACTACCAACAAACTCAGCAGTATTATACCATAGTAAAAATAGCTGATTTTACGAATAACGGCTCTTTCCATAGTGATTTATGTTTGTTTAATTTATATTTTCCTACATTCTCCTACCCTTTGAATTCCGTCCGATTGACTATGGAGCGACCGAGAGTTATCTCATCGGTAAATTCAAGTTCATTGCCAATAGCAACGCCTCGGGCTATTTGCGTAATTCTTATGTTGAATTGTTGCAATCGTTTGAAGATATAATAGTTGGTGGTGTCGCCTTCAAGAGTGGTAGGTAGGGCGAGAATTACTTCCTCTATGTTCTCAGGCTCAATGCGTTCAACGAGCGAGTCGAGCTCGATATCTTTAGGACCGATACCGTCAACCGGCGAGATTACTCCGCCAAGTACATGGTAAAGTCCGTTGTACTGCCCGGTCTTTTCGATTGATAGCACATCCTGTATGTTTTCTACCACACATATTGTTTGCCGCTGGCGTTTGGAGCTTGAGCAGATGGAGCACACCTCGGTGTCACTAATGTTGTGGCAGTATTTGCAGTAATGGACTTCTGTCTTTAGCCTTGTCAGTGCGGAGGCAAAGTGGTTGACCTCATTCGAGTCACGTCGGAGCAGGTTTAGCACGAGTCTTAGAGCTGTTTTTCTGCCTATGCCTGGCAACGAAGCGAACTGACTTACAGCGTTTTCTAATAGTACTGATGGATATTCGTTCATAGCAGTCGGTTAGAGTCGAGTTACGCGTTTAACACCTTTAATTGTTGCGAGTTTCATTATAATGAGTTCCATCTGCTGCTTATCAGACACCATAATGGTAAGTTGTCCGTCGAAGAGTCCGTCGTGCGAGTCGATAGAGATATTTCGGAGCAGTACCCCACTCTCTTTATTGATGACAGAAGTCATATTAGTGACGATACCTATGTCGTCGTTGCCTACTACTTGCAGAGTTATAGGATATGCAGACCCCACAGGCTTACCGCTCCATCTCGTTTCTACAATGCGATACGGAAAACGCTGCAACATCTGGGCGGCATTAGGACAGTTGCGCCGGTGAATGCTGATGCCGTTGGTTATGGAAACAAACCCGAATACATCGTCACCATAGATAGGATTGCAGCACTTGGCAAAGTGGTAGTCCACATTTTTGATATTGCTGTCAATAACGAGTACGTCGCTTGCATTTTCCGACTGACGTACGTTATTTGTCAGCTCAAAACTGTCGGCCGACTGCTGCTGTGCCGGTTGAACATCATGGTTCTCGGATCGCTCGATGAGTTCTTTCACTCTGAGCAGGTTCTCTGAACCGTTGGCTATCGACTGATAGAAGTCGGATACTGATTTATAGCCTATCTTAAGTGCAAGTCTTGCTATTTTCTTCTCCTCGTATTCAAGTTTCCAGTTTCTGAGTCGGCGTTCCAAAAGTTCGCGCCCCTCGGTGGCATTTTTGAACTCTATCTCTTTGAGAGCCTGACGAATTTTGTTTTTTGCCTTCGAGGTCTTAACGAAGTCGAGCCACTGGCGCGATGGCTTTTGTGAGGGCGAGGTGAGTATTTCTATCTGGTCACCGTTTTGCAGCTTATGTCTTATTGGAACGTTGCGCCCGCCTATTTTTCCGCCTACGCACTTGCAGCCTAAGGCTGAGTGAATCTGAAAAGCGAAATCGAGTACGGTAGCTCCTTGCGGCAGCTTATGCAGGTCGCCATTGGGTGTGAATACAAACACCTCCTCATCATATAGTGTCAAGCGGAAATCGTTGATGGCATCGCGGTTGTCAATGTCGGGATTTTCAAGCATCTCGCGCACTCCCTTCAGAAACGAATCCATATCTGTCTCACTCTTGATGCCCTTGTATTTCCAGTGGGCAGCCACACCCTTCTCTGCTATCTCGTCCATGCGAGTGGTACGTATCTGCACCTCCACCCACTTGTTTTCAGGACCAAGAACGGTGGTATGCAGCGATTCATATCCGTTAGACTTAGGTATAGTCAGCCAGTCACGCATGCGCTTCGGATTGGGCTGATACATATCCGCCACGATGGAATATACTTGCCAGCACCATGCCTTTTCTTTTTCAAGCGGGGCGTCTAAAATAATGCGAATGGCAAATAAATCGTAGATATGGTCCACATCGCAATGCTGCTTCTGCATTTTGTTGTAAATCGAGTGTATCGACTTGGTTCGCCCTTTCATGTGGAAAACAAGTCCTTCTTGCTCTAAGCGCTGCTTGAGAGGTTTAATAAACGATTCAATATATGCATCGCGCGACTTTTTCGTCTCGTGCAGAGCGGCTGCTATTTGCTTATAGGTAGTGTAATCCTTGAATTTGAGTGAGAGGTCTTCGAGTTCTGTTTTTACGGCATAGAGTCCCAATCTGTGAGCCAACGGAGCATAGAGGAAGGACGTCTCGTTAGCCACATCTTCTACTTTTGAAAAGTCGGAGTCTGCTGAGAGCTGCTCATTGAGCTCGCGCATCAGTTGCAGCCTTAGGGCAATGATAATGAGTACCACCCTTACGTCTTCGGCAAATGTCATGAGCAACTTGCGGAAGTTTTCTGTTTCATAGGACGTATGACGCTGGTAGAGCGAGTCCACTTGCCTGAGCCCGTGTGTCATGGTTGCCACGCTCTTGCCGAAAGTTTGCGTGAGTTGTTCTGCGTCAGCCGTCTTAAGCAGCATCGCTGCAATAGCATCGCGGTCAAGCCCGATTTCGTTAACTGCTATGCGAACTGCGCGCAGCGTACTCAGCGATACGTCGGCCGATTGAAGCATGTCCAGCTCCGGCTGAGTATAACTCAGACGAAGCTCCGCAAGCGTAGTTAGTATGTCTGAAGATGATGTGTTCATATACTTGTTAAATAGGATACATTATGCACCTATAATGCCTAATATGCATAAATTGGCTGCAAATATAGTAAAAAGATTTGGTATGCACAAATACACTTTTATCATACTCCCAAAATTACATATATCTACCTGCTATTCACCGCATTAAAGGTGCTTTGTTCCCGGCATGATCGGGTGAAGATCGGGTGAAGAACGCATAGAGCAAACGTAAGTGATTGATATATTGTAAGCTCTGCAAGCAACTTTTAGGGCAAAATTTTCATCCTCTTTGTGGTATAGTTGTTATCCTTAAAACTGAATGCTGATTTTATCGAAAAGAAAGCATAAAACACATTTGTCGAAAAAAAAATGTTAAAAAAATTACGACAATTAAAATAGTTTTTGTATCTTTGCCACGTTTTTGGGCAAGGGCATATTATCAGTGATGCTTTTGCAAGGACAAAAATCATCGTAAATCTACGTACAAATAGCAAAATAGATAATAACTAAATAATTATAGCTATGAAAACTACCATTCGTATTCTTTTAACTATTGCTGTGTGCTTGCTCGTATATCTGTGTGTATGGAGCGTATATACTCCTATACGTTTTGAGCAGAAGCGTGAGGCACGCGAACCTCAGGTGATTGCCAAGTTGGTTGACATCCGTACTATAGCTGTTGAGTACAGAGCTCAGCACGGTAGATACACTAACAGCATCGACTCACTACTCTTATTCGTCAAGCAAGGTGCCAAGAAAGAAGTGCACAAAGAGGGTGCTCTTACCGACAAGCAGTTGGAAGCCGGTATGACGGAGCATAAGGCAGTCAACATTATCAAAAAAGCTAAGGGAAGAGTTAAAAAAATGGAGTTTGCCGACGACGATGAGTTGTATGCTTACTTGTGGGCTAACGATGCTGAGATAAAGAAGCAAGGTCTGCAAGGATTCCGCCGCGACACTATTTCTACTCCACTCCTTGAAGCTCTCTTCAAAGGAAAGTTCGACGAGAATAGTATCGACGACATCTTCGTAATTCCTTTCTCTGATGGTCAGAAATTTCAGTTGGCAGTTAACAACGAGTACACCAATAAAAACGGTGTAGTGCCTTTGTTCCAAGCTTCTGCTCCGTTCTCAAGTTATCTTGACGACCTTGACAAGCAAGAGCTTGCCAACCTGACAGACAAAGAAGAGAAACTGGGTCACTATCCCGGTCTGCGTGTAGGTTCTATAGATGAGCCTAATAACAATGCCGGCAACTGGGAATAATAGTAGGCCGACCTACTTCAAACATAGTTTGAGGTAATCCATTAACAAACAGAAAATGAGTGATTGTCATCACTCATTTTCTTTAACCACAAGACCATGCAGGGCAAGAGTAGATAAGTATCTTAGTAGGTATCTTAGTAGATAACACATAGACAGTTGTTCTGAATAATCTTATGCGAATAATATCAGGAAAATACCGCGGGCGGCATTTTAACCCTCCCAAGAACATTACTGCACGTCCAACGACCGACTTTGCCAAAGAGAGTTTGTTCAATCTGCTTCAGAATCGCTTGGATTTTGAAGGATTAGACGTACTTGATTTGTTTGCAGGCACAGGTAGTATAGGATTAGAGTTCGTGTCTCGTGGTGCCCGCACCGTAACATCAGTTGAATTGGCACATACTCAGCAAAACTTTATCATTGCCACTTGTAAGTCACTTGGCGTGAATAATCTGACAGTAATAAGAGGCGATGTGTTTAAGTATGTAGCGGCATGCCATCGAGACTTCGACGTGGTTTTCGCTGACCCTCCCTACTCTCTTGATACGCTTGCTATTATTCCGGACTTAGTGTTCGACAACAAAATACTTCGCAATGGCGGACTCTTTGTCTTAGAACATTCTGCCGCATACGACTTCTCCGCCAACGAGCATTTTTCCGAACACAGAAGTTATGGCAATGTTCATTTCACTTTTTTTGAATAAGGTTCATTTCACTTTTTTTGAATAAGATTTCGAAAAAATGCATTGAATAAAGAGAGGCACTCTCAAAAAAGCGCGACGGCATGTTCTTCGTACGAACTTGCCGTCACTTATATAGTATAGAGTTTAGTTTTGATATAAAATATCATGAGATATAGACTTCCAATAGTTGGCAACTACCAAGAGGATTGAAAACTACATCGTTGATAGATGCCGGCATAAGCACCAATTCACCACATCGTATGTCTGTTTCCGTATCAGCTGCGGCTATCACTGCTGCCCCATCAACGCAAAGATATGCCACAAAGGAATCAAGAGTGGCATAGTCGCGCCCGATGGGTTGATTGAAGCTCAAAGTATTGACTGTGAAATAGGGTGTCTGACAGATATTGGCAGCACCATTGTCTTTTTTCTTGTAGTCAATAAGAACTGAGTCGGCAGGCTCAAGCACTGCCACATCGAGTGCCTCGTTGACGTGAAGTTCGCGCTCATTCCCGCTGCTGTCACGTCTGCCATAATCATACAAACGGAAAGTAACATCTGCACTCTGCTGAATTTCTGCAACCATTACCCCTTTGCCCAAAGAGTGGATAGTACCGCTGTTAATTAGTACACAATCTCCGGCACTCACCCTCTCGTGGTGCAGATGATTCATAAAGGAGTGATCGGTTAGCGATTGGCGAAGTTGTGATGCAGAGAGCTGCTTGTCGAGCCCATAAACTATTTGCCCGTCATTGGAATGTAAGACATACCACATCTCCGTCTTGCCTGAATCAAGACCGTTATCGAAAGCATACTTGTCATCAGGATGAACCTGAACTGAAAGGTCATCATCTGCATCAATAAGCTTAAACAGCAGCGGGAATGAGTCACCAAACTGTTCATACACCTTGTCGCCTACAAGCTCTCCCATATATACTTCCACAAGCTCCGTGATGGTGTTGTCGGCAAGATAGCCGTTGGTAACCACCGTCTGGTCGTTGCCAAGCCCTGATAGGAGCCAACTCTCCCCCACTCCTTGTGCCCCATCGGTATGCCCAAAGAGTTTGTGCAGACGATGACCGCCCCATATCTTCTCTTTATATATCGGGCGAAATTTGAGCGGATAAAGACTTAGTGATGTGCTATTTGATGATGTAGCCATAATGTATGTGTGCGTTGTTTTGTAAACTTTGCTTATGCTTTGCGCTTTAATCGTTTAGCAGTTGCAAGTATTTCTTCGTCTTCGTTAATAATGACATATTTGCCGTCCCTCTGCTTGCGATGGCGCATCCATGCACCATATATCTCTGAGCAGTTGCCGGCTGTTATGAAGGCATCGATTTTGCTCTCTCTGATGAATTCGAGCAGACTGGAGAATTCCATTTGAGTGAGAATCACCTGTATCTCCTTGTATGCATCGTTGCTATAACCTCCGGTGACATCATAAATTGAACAACCTCTTGATAGGCTTTTTATGATATACTGCCGGACAGGCTCGGTTTGCTTCGAGATAATGCAAACTCGCTTGCGGTTATTTAGGCCGTTGGTGAAATGATTGACGGCAAGTCCGTTGATCCATGTGCCTATAAGTCCGATGATAACCATTCTGAAGTCGTTGATTGCAAAAGCGGAACAGCAAATTATTGCTCCGGCAACTGAGACAGAGGTGCCTATGTCGAAATGCAGGTACTTGTTGACTATCTTCGCTAAGATGTCGAGTCCGCCGGAAGACGCGTTGATTTTGAACAGAAACGACTGGCAGATCGAAAGTACTACTACGAAACAAATAAGGTCGAACCAGATATCTCCGAGTCCTAATCCGGCACTCATAACCGAGTCTTTCACTTGTTCAAGTACGTTGCCCGCATGGTCAAGCAGATATGGATTGCCGTTGGCATCAAGCACTCGCTCTCCATGTTGCAGTTGCAGAAGCAGGTCGGCAGGGCAGTCCTCCACAATCCGATGAGTGAAATTGGTGGAGGGATACACTCTGTCCCAAAACTGTATGCAAGGACCAAGAATTAGTGCCGTATATACAGTCTTTGCGCCAAACTCATTGCCTATAAGCAAGAATGCCAAAACAAGCAGAAAGGCATTTATTGCTACCACAATGAGCGACATCGTATCAGCATTGCCTCCGATGGCTATGTTTATTACGATGGACAGTCCTGATATCGAACCGACGATAAGATGGCTTGGCATGAGGAAGTAATATACTGCCACAGCACCGAGCAACATTGCTACCGTCATTTGTATGAGCTCAATCCAGAACTTCTTTGTGCGTATAGCATGAGCGAAAGAAGCAAACAGCTCTTTCCAATAGGCACCGGTAAACACTTGGTGCAAGAATGTATTTTCCATTAGATTTTAAGGTGTTATTGTTAGGTCAGCCATACGGCAGCGTGTTTCAACAAGCGTAAGCGATTATCAATTCTCAAATATCAATTCTCAAATATCAATTCTCAATTTAGAATGGTAACCGCCTGATTAAGTTACCTCTATTCGGTGTCGTACTTGAAGCGTGCCATCTTAATCGCAGTGACGGCCCCCTCTACTCCTTTGTTGCCCAATCTTCCTCCTGCACGGTCAAGCGCTTGCTGTTGGTCGAGAGTGGTGAGGACGGAAAATATAACAGGTGTGCCCCCTTTGGAATTGATCTCGGCTATGCCCTGAGTCGCAGCCTGACAAACATAATCAAAGTGAGGGGTGTCCCCCTTAATGACGCAGCCTATAGCAATTATTGCATCAGCAAGCCCTCTGTTGGCAAATCGTGCAGCAGCATATACCAGTTCTACTGTTCCCGGGACATGCAGTACGTCAATATGGCTTTCTGTGGCCCCGTTTGAAACGAGTGTATCAATAGCACCCTGACACAGTTTAAAAGTGACATCGGAGTTCCAGTCTGATACAATAACGACAAAACGCTGACTGTGAACCCAGTCAGCGCTTGGCATTGTTGTCAAATCATACTCCGACAAATTATGTAAATTTGTTGCCATGATTTACAATATAAGTAATGATATGACTTGTAAAGACAATGATATTATTCAGCAAACATTGCTGCGGTTTGTGCTGCTTCGCTTTGCGGATATTCATTCATGATAGCCTTATATGCCTTCTTTGCTGCTTCTTTTTGTCCGAGTGCTTCGTAAGCACGTGCAGCCTTGAGCAGACTCATAGGACTCAGTACATCGTGCTTCATTGCACCTACTTGCTCAAAGCATTGCGCTGCTTTCTCAAGTTGGTCTGTTTGCACATAAGCATCGCCAAGCAATTGTTTCGAAGCAGCTGCATACGATTTCTCTTTGGTGCTATAGGACTTGAGGTAACCGATAGCTTCATCGTAGTTGCCAAGCTGATAACTGCATACGCCTGCACAGTATTTTGCCAACTGACCCTCTTGGTTGTGGTATTTGTCAGCAATAGCAGCAAACCCCATGCAATCATCATCGTTGCCATTGAGAGCAGTTTCATAGTCCTGTTGCATGAAATAGGTCATGGCTACTGCATTCTCGTTGCTGGCCTGCTCTTTTTTGGGCTCCAACACGTATGCGCGCACAAGCCAAATGCATAGAGCAATAGCCAAAATGCCTAAGATAACCCATGTGATGAGGTTCTGATGCTCCTCAATCCAGCGACCTGATGTTGACAGAGCCTCTTGTACGTTTTCAAGTTGCTCGTCTTGTTTTTTTGTTGAATTCTTTGCCATATTAGTAGTTTGATTTATTTAATTTCCATAAGTTAGATTCGCTCATTATAATGAGAGAAATATCTGTTTAAGATGTCTTCTGACAAGCATTTTTCGATTATCTGCGCAAAAGACGCGCAAAGATACTATTTTATTTTCAACTGACGAAATCAAAATGCAAAAAAAATAAAGAATAGATATTCTTTCGTCAAATAGTCGTTTTTTTTGCCATTCTCGAAAGATTTAGTACCTTTGCACATAGAAACAACGCAAATTGCTCTGTAGAGCTATTGCAAGAAAGTTTGCTATTGTTTCAAAGAAATAAGCCTTCGTTGCTAAGAGACCGGAAAACTCTACATTTTTTTCTAAACCGAGTTAAATCGGCCTGACCGATGGCGCGCTGCTAATCCACGCGATGACTTGCCTTGGCAAAGAGCGGAAGATTCAGGCAGATTACAAAGGTCGGCTGGTGCTCAAATCCTGTAATATAGGAGTTTTTCTCGAGTAAAAAGCAACGGGGCTTTTTTTGTGAGATTAACGGAAGTGCTTTCGTGTGAAATCAGTTGGCTTATAGCAAACTGCATCTTAGTTGTGCCATGCAATGGTAAGCACGATGCCGTTGGTGAGGCTTGACATGCGTAGTGGCGTCTCTTGTCGGAAATAAGTATAGAGGTCTGCTTGCGAGAGACGAAAACGATATGCACCTTCAACATTAAAATATCTGCCTCTATAGCCAATACCGAAAGTGGCATAATGCCTAAATTCACCAAGTCGATAGTCGAGGTCGGTGCGCGTGTCAGCGTAATGAGGCTGAAGAACACTCATGTTCTTAGAGAGCCACTCATAGGCATATCCTGCTCGCAAATACATACGTTTGTAAGCCCTCCACTCGGCACCGGCATGTAAGCCATGAACATCACTAATCGCATCGGCAGGATTACTCTTACCTACTATTTTGTGAGCATAGTTGTACTGGATGCTTATAAGGCCGTTGGTTGAGAACTGATAAGCAGCACCGACAGATGTGCGTAGCGGCAAGGGATAGTTACTTATATTATATGTGTTGATAGGCGTTTGTGAGTTGCCCAGAGTCGAGTAATTCCTGATATTGAATCTGCCGGCAGACGGACTGATAAAAGAGATACCTAATCGAAGTTGCTCAATGGGGTGAGCTATTAGTCCGATACTACCTATGACCAGAGTGCTATTAGCTGAGAAGTTGGAAACAAGTGAGTATTTGGTGTTATTTGCAGCAGTAAGTCCTTCGTTGAAATAGGAAGTCTTACTATAGTTCAGCGACAACACATTAAGTCCGACACCTAAAAACCATTGATTAGAGATGTTCAGTGACCATGCCAGTGTAAATTCGTTGTTGCTTCCGAGTTCATTGACAAAGAGGTCGGAATATGTCTGGCGTCCGGTAGCCGACCACGAGTTGCCGGAATCGTATGTTTCGATGACATGCTCCGAAGCCATCAGTGCACTCAGCCAACCAATGTCAGCATCATAATACACATCACTACCTCCTTTTTCCAAATATGTGTGCAGACTGCTTCGATATGGATTGGAGTTGGTAATGTTTGCTACTGCCTGCGCAAGCGACTGACGGTTGAGCAACGAGGAATCATAAAAGCCTTGACGAGCAAAATTCTTGAGCAGCTGATAGCTAATCATTATATTACTGCGAACCACGCCTGTATATCTCTCGTCGTTTCCAAAAGAAAAGACTAACGCAGCTGACGGGGCAGAGAAACTATTGACCTTGTCGGGTCTTTGGTTGCCCACGCCCGTTGCATCCTGTTGCCATGCCAAACTCAGAGCTACCTGACTTCTGCGCATCACTCCAAGCGAAGCAGGGTTGTCTCTGACAGCGCTCTCATCACCTCCGACTGCTGTCATCGCTCCTCCCATACCAACATATCGAGCAGTACCTATCAGGTCAATTTCTGACAGAGTCTGCATATCAAAATCTTGTGCATTTGCAGCAGCGAACAGGCATGCAAGGAGTATTGCGCATAATATTCGCAGCTTACTTGATGAAATATTATAAATTCTGCTCAGCATCTACGGAGTCAGGTGTGAAGATGAGTTCTTTGGCATGAGGATTAAAATACGGGGCAAGTGAAGCAGGGTCTGCAGCATTAAACGGCAAATAATAGACATCGTCTATTACTTCTGGTTGAGCAGCATATTGAGCAGAACTGCAACAGCTCAGAGCAACCACCACGGCGGCTGCAATGAATAATGACCATATCGTCCGGCAAAATCTCATTCGGTTGCAATATATTTTTTTAGCCAACAACCCTAATTGTTTATAAGTCCAACAACCTTATTTGCTACTGCTGTTCAACACTAATCGGGAGCGAGCGTTTGATACGTTGGTCGAGTGCGGTGAGCGTCTCGGTCTTCATAACTCCCTCTATCTCTTGTATTTTGGAATTAAGAAGCTGCATTAGATGTTCATCATTGCGAGCATAGAGTTTGATAAGCATTGTGTAGGTGCCGAGCGTGAACTGACATTCTACAACCTCAGGTATTTTCTCTAATTCGCGGCAAACGGCATTGTAAAGCGAGCCTTTCTCTAATGTTATGCCTACATAAACACATAGATGGTAGCCTAATTTCTTAGGGTCAACTACAAATCCTGAGCCCGTGATAACACCTTCGTCGGTCATGTTTTGGACCCTTTGGTGAACGGCAGCACGGCTTATGCCACACAGCTCAGCTACGTCCTTAAAGGGAATACGAGCGTTTTGAGCAATGATACTGAGGATTTTCTTGTCGAGAGAATCAATCTTTTCCATGTTAGGTTGTTGTTGAAAGTTGTGTAGATTTATGAAATATGATGGTTTTACATTTATATGCTTACTTTATATTACAGCATGCAAATTTACAATAAAAAGTCCGAATAGCAATTTTTTAGTGACAAAATGATTGCTATAACAGAAATTTTGTGTAATTTTGCAATATGATAGTAAAGAAACATAACATCTTGAATAAAGAAACAAAACAAATTGTAACATGGATATAAGCGAATACATCGAACAGCATTGTGGCGAAGAAAGCGAGTTGCTCAAGCATATAGTTCGCAATACTCATCTAAACCAAGTTAATCCTCACATGCTTAGCGGCAGACTGCAGGGCAGGTTTTTGAGTATGCTTAGCAATTTGATTCGCCCGAGACGAATACTTGAACTTGGCACCTTCACCGCCTACTCTACCCTCTGTTTGGCAGAGGGTTTGGACTCTGCCGACGGCGTTATTGTAACTATCGAAAGCAATGATGAGCTTGAGCAAACTATCTTGAGCAATATAGAGAGTTCTGCTTTTCGCGACAACATTCACCTTCTCATAGGTGATGCTGTAAAGTTGCTTAGCGATGAACGGGTGGAGATAATAAGGCAAGCCCCTTTTGACCTCGTATTTATAGATGCTGATAAGCGTGAGTACGAGAAATACTACGAATTAGTATTTCCTCTTGTAAGGCCTAACGGACTTATTATAGCAGACAACACTCTTTGGGATGGACACGTGACAGAATCAGCCTATGATCGCGACAAGCAGACCCTTGCCATCCGCCATTTCAACGACATGCTGATAACCGATGAACGTGTGGAATCGCTCATCTTGCCACTCAGAGACGGGATAACACTTATTAGGAAAAGATAAGGGTACTATTCTAAAAATTTGCTTTTTATATTTTTCCCCAATAAAAAGAAGCACTTTTGCCAATTAAAATGTTTTTGGTATGTACTATAAGTCAATAGTTTACGGAATATTCACTTGTTCTTCACTCGCTCTTGACTCATTCTTCACTCGGACACGATAGGAATAAAACACACTAATACATTAAATAGCAGGTAGATAAAGGCTTTAACAAAAAGGGATTAGAAAAGTCATTTTGCCAAGTTTGAAATTCGTAGATTTGAAATGCAGATGTCTTCTTTGCCGGCAAGTGTCAGTTACCTTTAAGCTTGTCGAACCCTCGTCCAAAGACTCCGGAGGCTTGTGTCTGACTGACAAAGGCATCGGGGTCTATTTGTTTCACTATTTTCAGAATCTTAGATTTCTCGTTTTCTCGTGCCAAGACGGTAATAACCTTGACGGGCTGCTGCGAGTACCACCCGATGCCGTCAAGCACGGTAACGCCTCGATGTACTGTCCGGTTGATATCGGACGCTATTTGTGCGTAATGTTTGGACACAATCATCAGCTGAACAGACTGATGCATGCGTGACATGAACCAATCGAGAGAGAAAGTGTATGATACGGTCATGCAAAGTCCATACATTATTCTCTTCACCTTGAAATCAAAAATCTCACTCTGCGTTAATGATGCGCTATCTGGCACCGGTAGCAGATACGAACTTGCGATGATGATGAAGTCGCAGATTACCATCACGCGCCCGAGAGAGATGTCGTGGTGCTGATTGACTATCATGGCAATGATGTCAGTGCCGCCTGATGAGCCGTTGTTGACCATAGCAATGCCGAGTCCGATACCGAAAACTATTCCGCCAACTATGCATGCCGTTACAGGGTCTTCGATAAGGGGTGTGGTTCTGAGAGGGATGACTCGATACCAAAAAGCTAATGCGAACACCCCTACAATGGTCCTCACACAGAATCGCCACCCGACGGATACGATAGCAGCTATGAGCAACAAGATATTGATTGATAGCGATGAGAGCCAGATAGGAATAGCCCCGCCATATTCTGCAAATGCATTGTCGAATAGTCCTTGTGTGGCATAGAAAATAAGTGAGCATATACCTGTCAGCCCTCCACCGACAACATTATGTGGCACGAAAATCCAATTGACCATCAGAGCAAACGGAAACAGTCCGAAGATGATACAAATATATTCGGTAATGGTCACGACAGCGGGCTTATGGTAGTAGGCTTCGAGAGTCTGCTTGATATTAGGCTTTTCGGTTTGTGGCATAACACTCTATTTGCAAATAAATTGAATAGGAAAACGGCTTGCGGTGTACAATATAGCATTGTTAGAATTTGCTATAGCATTATTAGAATCTGTTTATCGGTACATTTGGTCGAATCCTTTGCCGAAGACCCCTATCGTTTCGCTCTGACTGACAAAAGCAGAGGGGTCGATATCTTTTACGAGTTTGAATATCTTTCCTGACTCGTTCTTGCGTGCAAGAACGGTGATTATTTTCATGGGTTGCTTGGAATACCAACCTTCGCCGTCAATAAGGGTTACACCTCGCGGGATACCGGTCATGATGGCATCGGCTATTTGTTCATATTTTTTTGAGAAAATGAAGAACTGAACAGACTGTCGGCTACGATTCATTATCCAGTCAACGGCTGTGGTAGCCACAAAAGTACAGCAAAGACCAAACAATACACGTTCAATGCTATGTACGTTAGGAAGAAAGTATGCGCTTGAAATTATGATAAGGTCGCAATAAAGAAGTATGCGTCCGATAGGCACATGTGTGTATTTGTTGACAATCATTGCTACAATATCGGTGCCACCGGTGGAGCCATTGTTCAGAAAGACGAGTCCCATAGCTGCACCTGATAGCAATCCACCCAATACACTCGCCATGAATGCATCATGGACAATAGGTTCCTGAGATATGGATATTACCTTGAACCAGATAGTCAACCAGAGCACTCCGTACATCGTCCTGATGCAAAATCTCCAGCCGATTGTGGCGACAGCGACAAGCAGCAGCAAGGCATTGAAACTGAATGTGGATAGCCAAATAGGAATAGTACGTCCGGAAGCAAAGTAAATAATCTCACAAATACCTGTCAAGCCACCACTTACGACATTATGGGGAATCAGTATCTGATTGACTGCCACGGCGTAAGGAAGCGTGCAGATAGCTATCATTATGAGTTCTTTTACCTCGATAAAAGGCTTCCATTTTTTTCTACTTTCGATGTACTGCTTTACATCATTAACTTTTTTCATTTTAGATATGTTAAAAAATGCGATAATATCATTGCAAGAATATCAAAATCTTGCTATCAGGTTTCTATCGCCCCAACCATTATCCACACGGCTTACCGGGAGCCAGAATTTGTTTTCTGCCACCCATGCAGCAGGGAATGCCGCTTTTTTGCGGCTATATGAGTGTTGCCACTCGTCGGCAGTAACCTCATACTCAGGATGTGGAGCATTGAGAAGGACGTTGTCTTTTGCGTCAGCCTTGCCATCGGCAACCTCTTGTATCTCTTGGCGAATAATAAGCAGAGCGTCGATAAAGCGGTCTAATTCGCTGAGCGACTCGGATTCAGTGGGTTCAACCATGAGTGTACCGTGCACGGGGAACGAGAGCGTGGGTGCGTGGTATCCAAAGTCCATCAGACGCTTGGCAATGTCGGTTTCGGTAATGCCTAAGGCATGGAACTGTCGGCAGTCGAGTATGAGCTCATGCCCTACTCTGCCATTGCTGCCGGTATAGACTATACCGTATGCATCTTTAAGTCTGGCAGCCATATAATTGGCACTGAGAATAGCCGCCTCGGTAGCCTGCCGGAGTCCGTCGGCTCCCATCATGCGAATGTATCCGTATGAAATGAGTGCCATATTGGCATTTCCTTCGAGCGATGAGCTTACGCGGTTGAAGTCGTCGGTAGGCATATATTTGACAAGGTGCTTTGCAGCGCATACCGCACCTACGCCCGGACCGCCACCTCCATGAGGAGAAGCAAAACTCTTGTGCAGGTTGAGGTGGCAGATGTCAGCTCCGATGAATGCGGGAGTTGTAAGCCCGATTTGCGCGTTCATATTGGCTCCGTCGAGATATACTTGTCCGCCGTTGTCGTGTATGATGTTGCACATCTGTCTGATATTGGCCTCGAAAATGCCATGCGTTGATGGATATGTAATCATGCATCCTGCGAGCACATCCTTGTTGTCAGTGGCTTTTTGCAGCCAATCATTCAGGTCGGTGTTGCCATGCTCATCACAGCTGACGATGAGCGGAGTGAAGCCTGCTTGCACGCACGAAGCGGGGTTGGTTCCGTGTGCAGATGCGGGAATAAGCAACACATTGCGTTGCTGTTGTCCGTTTGCACGCAAGTACTCGCGAATAGTAACGAGTCCCGTGTATTCTCCGGCAGCACCGGAAGTAGGCTGAAGATTGCATGCCTCGAAACCGGTGATGACGCAGAGTTGTTCCTTGAGTTCATCGAGGATTTGTCGATAGCCTTCCACCTGATTGGCAGGCGCCATGGGGTGAACGGCAGCAAACCCGCTATAAGTAATAGGTAACATAGCAGCCGCAGGGTTGAGTTTCATGGTGCACGAGCCAAGCGGAATCATGGAATGAGTGAGCGAGATGTCTTTTCTTTCAAGGCGCTTCAAGTAGCGCATCATCTCTGTCTCAGTATGATAGCGGCAGAACACATCAGCCTTCAGGTAGTCAGGTTCGCGGCATAGTTGCTCATCGATAGACCAAAGGTCCTGAAAAGCCTCTTCGCTTTGTTCGTAAAGCGGCATGTTGCCGGTCAGTTCTGCGAAAAGTTCAATCAGAGTGTTCATATCATCGAGAGTGGTAGTCTCGTTGAAAGCGAGACCAACCCACCCCTGTTTGTCGTAATAGAGGTTGATATGTTTCTCTTCGGCAAGAGTTCTGAGTTCGTTTTGCGTCAGTCCATCGGGTAGTTCGATTTTGAGAGTATCGAAGAAATTGGCATTGTCTTGTCCATAGCCGTAAGCCTGCAGCATCTCGCTAAGATAGACTGCCTTACCATGAATCCTTTGCGCTATTTCTCTTATTCCTTCGGCCCCATGGTACACTGCATAGAAACCCGCCATCATGGCGCATAGCGCTTCAGCAGTGCAGAGGTTAGACGTAGCCTTCTCGCGTTTGATATGTTGCTCGCGTGTTTGCAACGCCAAGCGGTATGCCGGTTTGCCGTGGCTATCTTTAGATAGTCCGATGATGCGCCCCGGCATGTCTCGCTTGAACTCATCGCGTGTGGACATATAGCCGGCGGTAGGACCACCAAAGCCCATAGGCAGACCAAATCTTTGAGCAGAACCGCATACAATGTCGGCTCCGAAATCTGCAGGAGCTTTCAGCAATGCCAGTGAGAGCAAATCGGCAATAACGGTGAGTTTGCCGCCAGCCTTATGAACCATATCAGCGAAATATGAATAGTCCTCTATTGAGCCATCTGCACGCGGCAACTGTACAACTGCTCCGAAGAAATCGGCAGAAGGAATGAAATCAGCATATCTGCCAACGACAATCTCTATCCCCTGTCCTGCAGCACGGGTACGCAAGACGCTGAGAGTCTGTGGAAAGATATTCTCATCAACAAATACTTTGCATACACCTTGCTTTACCTGCTCGCGCGAGCGTAGATTGCGCATCATCGTCACCGCCTCTGCCGCTGCCGTAGCCTCATCGAGAAGCGAGCAGTTGGCAAGCGGGAGACCTGTCAGGTCGCTTACAAGAGTTTGAAACACAAACAAAGCCTCTAAACGTCCTTGAGAGATCTCAGCCTGATAAGGTGTATAAGAGGTGTACCATACCGGGTTCTCAAGCACGCACCGTTGTATAACGGCAGGAGTGGCGGTGTCGTACCAGCCACGACCTATATACGACTTAAAGAGCTTATTGCGAGTACTCAGCTCATATATGCTTGACAGATGCTCGTGCTCTGACATCGCTGGCTCCAAGTCGAGGGGCTTCTTTAGACGAATGTCTTGAGGGAGAGTTTGAGATATAAGTTGCTCTATATCGGAAACTCCGACAATTTGGAGCATTTTACTTTTATCGGCCTCAGATAGACCGACATGACGGGAGATGAGTTGGTTGGTCATGGTATGATGAATAAAATGTTGTCTTGTGATACGATATGCCGCATTGTGTGTAATAATGCCGCATGAAACGGCGCTACAAAATTACAATAAATTCCATACACTCACAAAAATTTTTCGTATATAAATATTTTTCGTACTTTTGCAAACCGAACATACAATCTTCATAGGATATTTTTTTATGTCAATTATAATATTTGACTTAGACGGTACACTTCTTAATACCATCGCCGACTTGGGCGAAGCCTGCAACAATGCACTCCGTAAACATGGCTTTGCAGAGCATGAGGCTGAAGAATACCCCCACTTGGTAGGCAACGGTGTAAACAAACTCATTGAGCGTGCTTTGCCCGAGGGACACAAGGATATGAGTACGGTACTGCGGCTTCGCGAAACGTTTGTCGAGTACTATGATTTACATAATTGTGACCAAACAAAACCTTACGATGGAATTCACGAATTACTCAATCGGCTTAAATCTGACGGATATAAACTTGCTGTAGCTTCAAACAAGTATCAAAGTGCAGCGCAAAAGATAGTGGAGCATTATTTCGGCACAGAGATGTTTGACGTGATTTTCGGTGAACGTGACAACTGTCCGAGAAAGCCTAATCCGCAGGTAGTTGAAGATATAAAACATAAGTTAGGCTTTACAACACAGACGCGACTGTACTATGTAGGTGATTCAGATGTAGATATGCAGACAGCTCATAATGCGGGTGCGCCTGCGATAGGTTGCACGTGGGGATTTTGCAGCCGTCAGCAACTTTTGGCAGCCAATCCTGACTTTCTTATCGACCACCCACAAGAGCTGATTCCAATAATTACACATTGACTTTTAATATCTTTACTATACTAAATGGATATAATTGTTAAGACATTTGCTGAACTCACAACTTCAGATCTTTACGAGATATTCAAGGCTCGCTTTGCCGTGTTTGTCATGGAGCAGCGATGCTTCTATTTAGATATGGACGACATCGACTATGATGCCATTCATATCTTTTGCAAGGAAGGCAATGAGGTGATAGCCTACGCGCGGCTTTTTCCTGACAGACTTGCCCCTGAATTCGAGGTACCCCGCAGCAAGGATGCCAATGCTTGGCATATAGGCAGATTGCTGACACGCAAGCGCGGGATAGGATTAGGCAGAACAATCATTGAAAAGGTGATTTCCACGGCTCATGAGCAAGGGGCGACACTATTGCGTATGGAGGCTCAAACGCATGCCATAGGACTGTACGAGAAATTCGGCTTCAAGGTCATATCTTGTCCGTTTGACGACGCCGGAATAGAACACGTGGAAATGGAAAAACGACTTTTCAATTGATAATGTAAACAGTACTCTATACTATAATCTAAACTCAATTAAAATGAAGAAAATCATCCATTCAGTACTTGCAATTATGTTGTTGGCAAGTTGTAATACAAAGCCTGCTCCGGCGGATACAGGTGGCAGTCATGAAGAAGAAAACGGTTCGGTGGTCTATATGACACAGGATATTTCTCCGGAATCTTTGGTTCGCATATATCTTGCCCTCGGCAAGCCAGCAGAAGGCAGAGTGGCAGTTAAAATCTCGACAGGTGAGGCAGGTGGGCACAACTATCTCAAGCCTGAACTGATAAAACTGTTGGTAGATACGGTGAAAGGTACCATAGTCGAGTGCAACACCGCCTACCCCGGGCGCCGAAACACGACAAAAGAACACTGGCAGACCATTCGCGAACATGGATTCTTAGATATAGCAAAGGTTGACTTGATGGATGAGGAAGGCGATTTCACCATTCCAGTAGAAGATACGACATGGATACATTATGATCGAGTAGGTACTCACATGAAGAACTACGATTTCATGATTAACCTTGCACATTTCAAAGGTCATGCAATGGGCGGCTTTGGCGGCGTACTGAAAAATCAGTCGATAGGTGTGGCTTCGGCTAATGGCAAGGCATATATCCATTCGGCAGGTAAGACCGAAGATACAAAGAAATGCTGGCTTCATACCGGCAATCAGGACGGCTTTCTTGAGTCGATGGCAGCCGCGGCACAAGCAGTGCACAACTACTTTGGCAGAGGAGAGCGGATCTTGTATATCAATGTCGTCAACAACCTGTCGGTTGATTGTGATTGCGATTCCCACCCTGCTGACCCCGAGATGAGCGACATAGGTATATTGGCTTCGCTTGACCCCGTTGCCCTCGACCAAGCATGCGTTGACCTTGTGTTCAACTATCCCTCAACCGAAGGAGACGATGCCGCTGCACTCATAGAACGTATCAATTCGCGTCATGGCATACACACCATTGAACATGCTGCCAAAATCGGCTTGGGCAAACGCGAATACCGCCTCGTAAGCATTGACGGCCCGGATATGCTTGCCAATCTAAATGCACAAGGGCTGAGCTTGCTTGTACGTAATCATGGTATTACTACCGAGCATACTCAGCGCGGAGTGAAAGACCTGATAAACCTGCTTGACCAGCAGCCTGCCCGACTCAAGGGGGCCACTGTTGCAGATAAGATGATAGGCAAAGCAGCTGCTGCGCTGATGATAGAAGGTGGCGTTAAGCGAGTATATACCAACCTGATATGCACACCCGCCCGCGAGCTGTTCGAGAAGGCAGGCATACCTGTCGAAGCTACTCAGGAAGTGCCGATGATACTTAATCGCGACCGCACAGGACAATGTCCGATGGATAGCAAGTTGGTTGATACCGATGATGTTAGCGAGTGTGTGAGAATACTTCGAGAGGCTGTGAAATAGAGCCATAATAAAAGATGGGCGTATGGCATACGCCCACAATAGAAGAAAACATCGGTGAGGGGAAGATGGGCGTATGGCATACGCCCACAATAGAAGAAAACATCGGCGAGGGGAAAGTGGAAAGGGAAAGGAGAACGGGTGATTGAGGGTGATGGAGGCTGATAGGTTAAGAAAAAAGCACTTACGGTGGTAGGTGCTTTTTTTGCGAGTGGCTATGCATTACTTTTTTGCGGATTATCTTTTTGCGGATTATCTTTTCGGATTATTTTTGCGGATTATCTTTTTGCGGATTATCTTTTTTGTGTGTTGACAGCTTTACGAATTTCTGAAGGTTTCTGCTTGTCAATAGGCAACTTATATAAGTCCCATGTTTCTTCAAACTCCCAATTTGCCCGTAATGTAAGCTTTTGCGGGAAGTAGAACACAGGCTCCGGCTGACGCCGCATTCTCCAATCACCGGTAGTCCATTTGCCGTCGTTATTGACATCAATGAAGGCTCGCAGATAGTATGACGTAGGTTTGAGATACTCGAATCTGGTTCCATCAGGCAGAGCCGGCAACTCCCGCACCACAGCATCCTTATCAGAGAGAATCTGAATGACTACATTCTCATAGTATGGCTCAAGCTTCACTATGAGCGTAGAGTATTGGTCAAGCGAAAGAGTCTGAAAACTGATAGATAGCTTGTCGTTGGTTTTGCCGTATAAGTTAACGATAGCACCGCTATCAACTTCAAGCAGATACTTGGTCTCAGGCAACCACTGCTGACCAACATTCAAAAACATACCCGCACTGTCGGCCTCAATCTGCAATGGTATAGCAAGCTTCGTAGTATCGTTAATCTGATACAGATGCATACTGTCAGAACTATAGCGACTGATTGGCAACGCAAATCTCAGAGTCAGCGGTCGATAGATGTCAAACTTCTTAGAACCGTTATTAGTGATTTGCATTTTTTGCTCTTCATCGCTACGTGCGTTTTTCTGATTAGCAGCTTGTCGCGGTGCACGATATACCACGCGCATGGTGTCGGTTTGGGGTTTAAGCTGATAGACGCTGTCGGATTTGAGATAGTCGATTTTTACGAGCAACGAGTCCATCGTAATGACTGCCGAATCGGTCAACCAATAGTTGATGGTATCGAACGTAGCATTAGGCTGACAAAAGGCATCTTTAAGCCAATCTCCGTTGATCGACTCGACATTGGGCATAGAGTCTTGCGGAGCATTGAAATAGATAGAGAACAGATGTCGCTCAGACCGCAGAACACGAGTGATATACTGGCGCACCTTGTTTTCTTTGAAGTAAATGAGTACCAAACTATCAGGCTTATAGTAAGTCTTTTGCTTAGTCAAGATGGTGTCAATATAGGTAAGAGTGTCGTACAAGATTTCACCATCGGATATTCTCTGTGCGATGGTATCATGCCAAATGGTATCTGAAGTGACTTCGTTAACCATAGTGGGACGAATGATAGAATCATACATGGCAAGTGCTTCACCCGGCTGATACTGATAGTCTTTGCTGACATCGTTGAGTGCATAAATTCGATAATTGCTCTCGCGTACATTCTTAATCAGAAAATTACCATTGGCATCTGTCTTGGCTATACGCACAAAAGGGTTCGAATCAAATGCTGAATCATTCAGGTTGCTATGAATACCTACCATGACCGTTCCTACGGGATTGAGGTCTTCGGCATTAAGCAATATGCCGCCTATTTGCATGGAGTCGATCTGAGGACCGGTAGAGAATGAGAAAGTGTAACCCTTGATTGGGTTCTTCTCATTGTTGTCGCAGATGGCTGAACCGAAATCTATGGTATAGGTGGTTGAGTCAAGCAAGTCCTGCTCGAACTTAACAATCAGCCTTTTGCCTATAGCTCTGACCTCGGGCGGACGCTGCTGAGGAGGCGAAACAAGTACGTTGTCAGTAACCTTGTCTAACTGTATGTATTCGTCGAAGAATACCTCAAATATCTTACCGGTATAGTTGACCGAGCCGTTCTCCGGCATCTCCTTAACAATCACAGGCGGTTTTTCGTCTTTAGGCCCTCCTTGCGGACCTACTCCGCGATTAGCACATGCACATATAGCCGCAAGCACAATAACTAATAGAAGCCGTGATGCTATATTTATCCGAAACTTATTTGTCATCAAAAACAGATTTAGTGAATATATTGTACCCTACCTCGCAATCGAAACAACGATTTGCAACGCAATAGTTTTGAGTAAGATGAATAAAAACCTGTGAATCAGCGGCATTATTGATACTCATACCGAGGTCAATCCAATCGCTGATGATATGGTTGTTTTCGGCGGGCAAGTCCTGAAGTATCCGACATGACTGAAGCACATAGCTATCATCATCTATGTGTTTTCCGTAGGCATACATATATGGTACTACAGAGTTGATAATTAGCAAATCAACTGAACTTTTACCGAGTTGCTGCCCTACTCTGCCATCTCCGAGTTTCAATGAAAAGGCTTTGCGGATTTGTTTGAGATCGCAGGTAGTAACAAAGGTGGAGAATAGAGCTTCAGTCTGGTAAATGAGTTGTGCAAATTGTCGGACCCTGAGATGCGGGAAATTCTGAGGTCTCATTCTAAGGCGCTTCCATAATGAGTCATCTATTGGAACCAATGAGAACTTCTTGCGTAAGAAGTCGTATTCGGTAGTCAGGCGGTTTTGGTATTGTTGGTCTTCGACATATTTAAGAAGTCCTGCCTGACCTAAAAGCAGTGCTTCCAACTGGAATAGCGAGTTGCGATGCTTACGTAAAACTGCAATAGGCGTTTGCTTGGCAAGCATCTCAAATGGGAGACCGTTGGTATGAAAACCAAAATTATGAGCGAGGGTAATATAGAAACTGTCTTCCCAACTATTGTGCGTCAGCGCAAGCAAGGTTCTAATGTCGTTAGTCTTGCGCTCCATTCTGTCGGCAAATAACACATCGCGCCAATGCTCTGATAGCAGCGACGGATTGTTGCGTAATGAAGTATTGCACATCTCCTGTTTTTCAGTCAGGAATCTGCGAAGATGAATTTCTTTGTCAGCAAAGCGCAATTCGCACTGCACAATAGCCTCGCCACGACTGTTATATATCAGTTTGTCGGCTTTGCAAACAACGTGGAGAATAGTGTTGTCGTATGATTTGTCGGTATGGTGATGATGGCGAAACCAATCAGAAGAGCGTATGTGCATTTCAACATTTCCCGTCCACAGCATATCACCAATTTTTATTGTTGCTCCGAAAAAGTCGGGGCCTGAGTCGGTGTTGTATTTTCCTATGTTTATAACTTCGATAGACCTTCCATCCGTAGTTTGCTGCGTAAATGGAAGAAACAGGCGCCGCATCCAAATATAATGTAAGAGCAGTTCGGGCATGAGAGGAACTATTTGTTGTGGAGCACTATAGTTTATCGAATGAATATCCCTCAGACATGAGCCATTTAATACACTCAGGGAGGGCTGAAATAACATTTTTCTCTGACTTTACTGAGTCGTGGAAGTTGATGACAGAACCGTTGCGTGTATATCGGCGAACTATGTCAAGAATCTTCTGTGGGGTATATCGTGGATTATAGTCATGGGTGAGCACATC
Source organism: uncultured Bacteroidales bacterium (assembly GCA_946184695.1). GTDB lineage: Bacteria > Bacteroidota > Bacteroidia > Bacteroidales > Paludibacteraceae > Colicola. The sequence goes on from CAMHGK010000003.1 coordinate 28,249, forward strand.
CCATAAGACAATCTTATGTGTAGCAGCTATCTGATGTTTCTGTGAAAGACTCATTCTGCCGTAAGGCGGACGGAAAAGTCGCGGCGAAACTCCATAATTGCTCATAAGTTCATCGGTGCTCCTGACATCATCAATATATGCCTTGGCGGGCGTTTGCCATCCCGGAAGATGATGGTAGGTATGATTTCCTACGCTATGACCCTCGCTCAGTATTAGTTCAAAAATATCAGGATGCTTTCGGATGTTGTCGCCGACACAAAAGAAGGTAGCCTTAACGTCGTATCGCCTGAGTATTGCCAATATCTCTGTTGTCACTCCTTCGATGGGTCCGTCGTCGAAAGTGAGATATACTATTTTGCGAGTGCTATCCTTGCGCCACAAGACATTAGGATAACACCGCTGGAGCCACGTAGGGAATTGGTATAGAATACGCATTAAGACAAGCTGTGAATTGTGTTTGATTTACTGGTGGTCATCGGGAGCCGGCGTCATAGGAGCTTGTGCGTCAACGTCCCAAACCAAAGCCGAGGCACCGAGTATAGCAGCGTCGGAGTCCTTCAGGCTTGAGAATAGCACTTTAACTTTGTCCTTCCAGAAACGAACCACGTTCTCGTTCATTGAGCGAACGATAGGCTGCATGAGTATATCGCCTGCTTTTGTCAGTCCACCGAAGAGAACAATAGCTTCTGGAGCTGAGAAAGCAATAAAATCGGCAAGTTTGGCACCAAGCAAGTTACCTGTGTATTCAAATATCTGCTTGGCCATCTCGTCGCCTTTCATAGCTGCATCGAATACGTCTTTTGATGTAACGTTTTCGCAAGGCATGTCTCTTAGCAGTGATGGTCGGTCTGTGGTAGAAAGGAGTTCTTGAGCCGTACGAGCCACGCCGTTGGCCGATGCGTACGCTTCAATGCAACCTTTCTGACCGCAACCGCAGAGGCGTGCCGAACTGTCGCGAATAATCTTTGTATGTCCGAGTTCGCCGGCAAAACCGTCGTGTCCGTAAACCACCTTTCCGTCGATTACGATGCCTGAGCCCACACCGGTGCCGAGAGTAATCATGATAAAGTTCTTCATACCCTTAGCCACACCGAATGTCATCTCACCCATAGCAGCTGCGTTAGCATCGTTGGTTATGCGGCATGGTACTCCCATTCGGTCAGAGATAAGACGTGCAAACGGTACAATTCCTTTCCACGGAAGATTTGGTGCGTTCTCGATATTGCCGGTATAGTAGTTGGCATTAGGGGCTCCAACTCCCACTCCTCGCACATTCTCAATACCTCCTTGTGCCTCCACAAGTTTCATCATTTCAGCACATAGAACATCACAATACTCATTGATATCGGTGTACTGCTGAGTTTTGATGGAGGATGAGTTGAGCACATTACCTCTCACATCGACGATACCGAACTTGGTGTTCGTTCCGCCCATGTCTATTCCAAGTACGTATGGTTTTTCCATGATTATAAGGTTTTTAGTTGTTTGTTATATGATGTTTTGTTTTCTACCTAAGAATGTGTCCAAAAACAATTGTTCTGATTGTTCTATTGACTGAATTGTAAGTACCTCGCGCGGTGCAGATAGTATGGCATAACCAAATTTATCGCGGTCGCCATCATCGATATACTGCCCATAATGCTGTCCTGCACGCAATCCGTCATGTCGCTCAAAATGCACCTTAATTCGCGGGTCAAGGAACTTAGTGATGTCGGTATCACATACCGAATCGGAATTGGCAGGAATATCATATCCGAACCACATGCTCGAAACCGGTCCGCAGAGATAGTTGCCCTGCTCTACTTTGCCTCCATGCAAGACGTTGATATAATCGCGCATATAGTCGTGTCCTGACGCGAGACTTACAGTGTGAGAGCAGATAAAACCGCTACTTCGCGCTCCCATCTCTACGGGGGTAAATGTACCGTCGTCTTTCATTATAATCTCAAGGTGACCGAACATGGAGCAGAGTCCGAGTGCTTTATAGCACAATATTCCGAAATCGGCTATACGATTCCATGTCGCATCATCATATTTGAGTGAGTTCCAGTGATGCTTCACGGTCACACGGTTGCTTGGAGCATTGACTGAGTGATATTGAATACTGCTACCATAGCAGTTGATATTGCCAAAACTATCACCGAGCATATCGACCGTAAACTCCTCTCCCTCTACAAATTCTTCTATCAAACACTGATTGTCGAAACTTATTTGTTGAGCCAGAATCATAGCTTTTTGCAACTCTTCGCGACTGCGTCCCTTAGGCAGTATCGTTATCCCTCGCGAACTTGCTGCTACGTTAGGCTTGCATATTAGTTTCATGCGCTGCGATAATTCATAGACATCCTCAAGTGTGAGCTCGGTACTGAATTTAGAAATCCGATTGAATAGTCCCGCCCGCATCCATGCATCGCGCATCTGCTCTTTCTCGAGCACATGGTCGAACATGCCGGGCATTGTGCAGTTGCCGCACCAGCGATTGATAGCATTGACGGTTGGAGCTGCAAGGTCAATACTCGAAAGAGCGCCATCGACCCTGTTTTTTAATCCTAACTCTTCCAATCGGCGAATTATACCATCAGCGTCTTTAACATCTAATTGCAAGAACATATCGCAGTCGAAGTTGGCTTTATCGCGCCACGACACCGCTATCACTTTATATCCGAACTCACGGAGTTTGCACACCTGCCCCCAGAGGAGCTGATTGTCGCCAAGCAGTACAAAATAGTCTTTTTTCATTGTCTCCTTCTATGCTACCATTGCATGAAGGAGAGGCTCTGCTGCTTGCGAATTACCCCCCCCCCATGTGGATTTATTAGTATTCGTATCTATTTTCCTTACAAAACGTGCCGGATTGCCATGCCAGAGTTCGCCGGCAGGTACATGGTGAGTGACAACGCTACCCATACCAATCATTGCATTCTCACCAATAGTTATTCCACAAAGAATCGAGCATCCGGCACCTATGCTCGCTCCACGCTTGATTATGGTTTTTTCCAATATCCAATCTTGGTTCTTGGCACGCGGGTAACGGTCGTTGGTGAACGAAACGTTGGCCCCTACCTGCACGTTATCTTCAATTACAACACCATCCCATATCTGTACGCCGTTTTTTATAGTCACGTTATTGCCAATGACGGCTCCGTTCTCTATATAGCAATGTGAACAGATATTGCAGTTCTCGCCAATTTGTGCCTTAGGGAGAACCACACAATACTGCCAAATGTTAGTTGATTCAGGCACCTTAGCCTGACAATCACTCAATGGGTGTATCATAATCCTTTGTATTTCAAAAAGTCTTGATAGTCGCGTATGTAATCTTCTGCTTGATAGTGCTCTGAGGCAAGACATAGCAGCACGGCTCCTGACGAGAAGTCATCGAGGTCACGCCAAATGCCGGGCACGACAAGCAGCCCGTAGTATGAGCGTTTGAGATTGAAGGAATGTTTGTTTTTTCCATCATCAAGGGTAACGGTAAAAGACCCATTGGCAGCCACTATAAGTTGATACAGAGCCTTATGAGCATGAGCACCGCGACTTTCACCGCCTGGTACATCATAGAGGTAATATACGCGCTTGATATCGAAAGGCACATCCGCTCCGCCTTCAATTGACGTCAAATTACCACGCGGGTCTGTAATCTTTCGAAGGTCGATAATTCGGCAATCGTTTATTGTTGTGTGTTTCATATTATTCTTTGTGCTTCATATTATTCTCAGTGTAAAATTACACATTTCCACAAAAAAACACTTTTCGTCCTTGTAACATCTGATTACAAAAGGATTAGGCAACGCTTTTATCTTTATAGTTTGTTATAAAGCAATAAAATTATTGCGCCGCAAAGGTGCATATCTCAGATATTGTACCTTGCACGGTGCAAAATTAAACTTTTATTTCTTTTTGTGCAAATAAGAATTTTGAAAAAATCGAAAAAAACTCTATAGTGCCGCCATTCCCTGCTTGCGATAGGTGCGTTCTTTGTAGAAGTGGAATGCAACAAAATGCAGCCACGAGCGCATGAAACGCAGTGCCTGACGATAGCGTGGTTCTGCGGCGAGATGCTCATAGCGCTTCAGCAGTTGCCGAGCATTACCATACTCCAAACGGTGCAAATAAAGCAAGAACTCCTTGTAAAATTCATAGTCTTGCAGTTGCAATTCGGTGAAACATGCATCTTGAGGGAATAACTCGTTTAGATACCGCCGAGTGTCGGCAAGGCCATGATGATAACTTAGATATTTGGGATGGTCAAACGGTACGAAGGTTGCCGATTCCTTATAAATACGATATGTAACGAGCAGGTCATCCAAACATGCAAAATGCGTATGCTGCGACCATATAGCTTGTATGGGGTAGTCCTCAACTGGTAGTTGACGTCGAACAATCTCATCAAAATCGATGAGTTCAAGCATATCACGGCGAATCATCATACCGACAGGTTTGAAATACACCCCACCCTTATAGTCGGCAGAGAAATAGAAGTTACGAGCGCGGTCGGTCTTAGCCGTGACAGCAGGATTAAGCCCTGGCTCCTTGCGATTCTGACGAACAAAAAAACGATAACCATTAGAGCCCATCACTCCGACCTCAGTGTGTTCCAACATATAATGCATTTGCTTGTTGAGCGCGTGGTCGTCGATATAGAAATCATCACCGGCTATGTCGCCAATAAACTGACCGGTGCATGCCCTTAAAGTACGGAAATAATTAGCTGTGATGCCGAGGTTCTTCGGTCCACTCAGCACTTTGACGATATTGGGATAGTGTTCTTCAAATTGCTTGCAGATGCTAAGAGTTCGGTCGGTAGAGCAGTCCTCACCAACCACTACTTCTAAATCAAAGTCACCCTGTTGCATCAATATGCTCTCAAGAGTCTGACCGATAGTGTCTTCTTGATTATAAGTGATGACAGCTACTGATATTTTAATTTTGCCATTCATGTCCATGAAGATATTATTTTTCATTGATTATCGACCTGCGAAAATCGCGAGCTGTCATACCGGATGTGCGAGCAAAGAAGCGGCAGAAAGTTGCCTGATCGGTGAATCCTAAATAGTACGCCACTTGCTGTATCTGCATATCATGGCGTGTAGAAAGCAACTGTTTGGCTTGAACTAAAATATATTGTTCAATCCAAGCTTTTGCCGTCACTCCTACAGCATCGTGTATGAGTTTTGAGAAATACTTGGTGGAAAGGTGCAACTGCTGTGCATAGAAAGAAGCTTCGTGTTGCTCACGATAGTGATGAGCCAATAAGTCGCAGAACTCATTGAACAAGATATTGCTTCTTTTGTCAATCGAATTGTTGTTAGCAACTTGCGCTGCAATTGTATTTTCGCGCTCGGGTATGCTTTGACTGATAAGTTCGTAGGTGATGATTATCAGCTGAATCAGCATCTCACGTCGGTGTGGCAACTGTTCTGTGGGTTTCTCCAAAACAATTTCTATAACATCTATCATCTTAGAAATGCTTGCAATCTCTTTCTCGCTAAAGATGCGTGAAGGTGCTATATGGTATTTGCTATAGTTGTGAGATAACATTCGCAGCTTGAGTTCCTTGAAAAACTCAGCCGACAAGATTATGCGTGTAGCTTTGTAGTCCTGACTGCTCTCTATCGGGTGCAAGATGTGATTAGGCATTATCACTGCCACTTCGCCGGCTGTAAACATCACCTCGTTCATGTCGTAGAGCAACTTAGCTTGACCTGAGGTGCAAATCACTACAACCAATTTCCCGGTAGTCATATCCTCTCCATAAATAGGCAAACGGGATATGTTACGTTGCAAAACGATGTCGGCTTCATGCCTCGGTTCTTCCAATCTAATGATTTTCTCTAATGTGTTCATGGCTCTCTTAGTTGGGAGTTTATAATGTCGCAATAAGGTTATTATTATTACACACAACGCATAAAAGTCTCTTTGACTTTTATGCGTCAGATGTTAATTTTGCTTCCAAAAAAGATTTGAATTAGGTTAGAAACTAATAAAGGAAATATCTTATTAGTGGAGCATAGCGGACTCGAACCGCTCACCTCGACACTGCCAGTGTCGCGCTCTAACCAGATGAGCTAATGCCCCCTCTGAGTTATAATATCATTGCCAATCTGCTTGATTTACACTGCTATTTCAAGATTGCGGCGCAAAGGTAATACATTATTTTTAATTACACAAATACTTTTGCAGATTTTTCTTAAAATGCTCTTTCGCTGCCTCTCTGCTGAGCCCTGATAATATGGCATATTGTTTATACTTGATGCGGAATTATAGTTGGAGTTTGCGAGTATAAAAAAAATAGCTTAAATTTGCCGCAAATTTTTTTATTACAATCCAACAATCGATACATATCGAACCATATTATCACCGAGCGAAGGACTATACAAAGAAAAAGGCTCTAAGTTCTTAAGTTTTGCTCATCCCATTGGCAGTATTGACGATGCCAAGCGTATAGTGGAGACTTACCGCAAGCAATACCACGACGCACGGCATGTTTGCTTTGCTTATATTGTTGGAACTGAAAAGCAGTTATTTAGAGTAAATGATGATGGAGAGCCTTCGGGCACGGCGGGCAAACCTATTTTAGGTCAGATACATGCCCTTGAACTGACCAATACGATAGTGGTGGTGGTGCGCTATTTCGGTGGAATCTTGTTGGGAACGGGCGGACTTACAGTGGCTTATCGTGAAGCTACTCGTGATGCATTGAGCAAAGCACAAATAGTAACCAAAGACATAATGCAACGAGCAAAAGTAAGTTTCCCATTGGACAAGACCAACGAGGTCATGCGGCTCATACGCTCAACGCAAGCCACAATAGTCTCGCAAGATTACACCGACAGATATATCTATCTGCTTGATATTCCCAATGCTTCGGTTCAGAGCTGGCGAAATACCGAATATACTATTAAGGTGGACTTTGCAGATTCAGACATAGAAAGTTGATTTAGACTTATTTGACAATGATTAAACTATAAAACCATGGATAACAAATTCGACGACATACGCGCCTATGAGCAAGAAGACTTTCTCCTTGTTCGTCAGCAACTGGTATCTAATCCCGAGTTTTGCTACATACTTGACATGCTAAGCAAGCAGATGTTTGCGGGAAACAAGCATGTGAGTCTGCTTGACGTGTTCAGAGGATGCGAGAGCGTGGAGGATGTCGATTGGCGAATTATCATACCTTTGCTTGAGTATGTAGTAAAGCTGACAGCCACCTCTATCAATATCAAAGGCTCAGAAAATATCACTTCAGCCGGGCAACTATTCCTATCCAACCATAGGGATATCATCCTTGATGCCTCACTGCTGACTATGCTTATCCGCAAGCATAACAATCAGCGTATATATATGGGTATGGGTACCAACTTATACGTCACCTCATGGATAGAACCGCTGGTCCGACTTGCGAAGTGTTTCTCGGTCAAGCGTGGTGGTACACCGCGCGAGCTGCTTTCCAACTCTACCCTACTCTCGGAGTATATCGCCGCCATCATTCGCGACAGGCACTCAGGAGTGTGGCTTGCACAGCGGGAAGGACGGGCCAAAGATTCTAATGATCTCACTCAACCCGCTCTTATTAAGATGCTCTTGCTTGCTGCCAACAAACAGCTTAGCTTAGACGAGCAAATAGCTCAGCTGCACATAACTCCGGTGGCTATAAGTTACGAATACGACCCATGCGACTATCTCAAGGCTCGGGAACTTCAGCTCCGACGCGACTACAAGGACTTCCGCAAGACTCCACAAGACGACTATGATAGCATGCTGCAAGGTATAAAAGGATATAAGGGCAGAATCAACTACCAGATATGCAAGACTATTGATGACGAAGCAAGACAAATATGCTCAACACCTGATACCCGCAACGAACAGATTAACAAAATATGCCATGCTATCGACCAGAAAATCCATTCCGGATATGTCATCTATGAGGTAAACAAAATAGCTTATGACTTGCTTCTTTCTACCGACCGCTTTGCAAATGAATATAATCAGGAGCAGAAACATGCATTTGAAAGTTATTTGGCACAGAGATTGCAGCTTATAAATATAGAGAACAAAGACAATGAGTTTCTCAGGCATAAGCTGCTTGAGATGTATGCCAATCCGCTAATTAACCAAATTGCTGCTGTCAGTTAAATCAGATAAGGCACGTGCTTATTCTTCTCCCAACAAACTAAACTACTTAATATGAACACTGCTATTTTCCCCGGCACATTCGACCCCTTCACCATCGGGCATGAGAATATCGTTCGTCGCGGACTTGCCATATTCGATAAAATAGTAATAGGTATAGGCAGGAACGCAGCAAAGAAAGCACTATACTCTGCCGAGCAGAGAAAAGAAGCTATAGAACAAGTGTTCCATGACCAGAGCAGAGTGAGCGTTGTAGTGTACGAGGGCTTGACCATTGAGTTGGCAAAACAAGTAGGAGCGCGATTTATTCTGCGTGGAGTCAGAACGATGGCTGACTTTGAGTATGAGCAACAGATGGCGGCAGCTAACCGCCAACTTGCAGACATCGAAACCGTACTATTGTTTACTGAACCTCAGTTGGCACATATCTCCTCGTCGCTTCTGCGGGACCTGCACTCTCACAACTATGATATCTCCGCGTTTCTGCCCTCAGGCAATTGACCTCAATTCTATCAGAACAATCAAAAGGAAAGAAAAATGACATTATCCCGCCGTATATCTATCATGCTGGTTGCATTTTTGGTGTCTGCAACCATGTTGGCACAACAGCAATCTACAAGTGCTGCGAAAAACGCTTTGGAAATATATTCGGACATCCTTCGCCAACTTGACATTAACTATGTTGATACCATCGACTATCTGAAACTCAACGAAGCGGCTATCAACTATCTGCTATTCCAGCTTGACCCATACACCGTCTATTATTCCAAGAAAAACGACGATGCCTACAAACTGCTCAGCACCGGCAAATACAGCGGAGTCGGGTCACGGCTCCTCAAAGTAGGCGACTACACATATTTTGCCGAACTATTTGAGAATATGCCTGCACACAAGGCAGGAATACAAGCAGGCGACAAGATAATAGCAATTGATGGTAAGAATGTTGAAAAGAAGCCTATTGATGAAATCAATAAGAAGTTGCGCGGTGTGGCGGGCGAGCAAATCACGGTACGAGTTGAGCGCCCGGGAGTTAAGAAACATTTGGATTTTCTTGTTACCCGACAAGAGATAAAACTTCCGGCAGTAGCCCTCTCTACCTTCATCCCTACAACTAAAGGCGATGTCGGTTACATTGCTTTCACTGACTTCTCGCTCAACTCATCTGATGAGTTCCGCAGAGCCCTTGATGCCTTATCACAACAGAAAGAGCTAAATTCGCTCATCATCGACCTGAGGGGCAATGGCGGTGGAATAGTGGACGAGGCTGTCAATATATTGTCGAACTTCCTGCCCAAAGACACCAAAGTCACACAAACAAAGGGCAAAGACCCTAAGCATAATTTTACCTATATCACTCATACTGAGCCACAATATCCGGACCTGCCTCTTTTTGTGTTAGTGGACAATGAGTCGGCATCGGCAAGTGAGATTCTCGCAGGTACTCTGCAAGACCTTGACCGAGCAACCATCATCGGACAACACACCTACGGCAAAGGATTGGTGCAGTCAACGCGACCCATTGCCAATGGCGGACATATCAAGCTGACTACCTCCAAATACTACTTGCCTTCCGGCAGATGCATACAAGCTTTCGACTATTCAGAGCGGCGCGAACGCGGCAATATCCGACGCGTGCCCGACAGCCTTACACATGAGTTCCGTACCGCAAAAGGCAGAATCGTTCGGGACGGCGGGGGCATAAAGCCCGACATAGCGGCAGCGGACTCTATTTCAAGATATACCATTTGCTATCCGCTGTTTCGCAATAATTGGTTCTTCAAATATGCCGTGCATTACAGAAAGACGCATCTGACCCTACCCTCGCCCGAACAGTTTGAGGTGAACGACAGCATATTCAATGACTTTGAGCAGTTCCTCAGAGACAATAACTTCACCTACGAATCGGAGACCCACAAGACCTACCAGAAAATGCTAAAAATAGCGCAATTAGATAAGCTTTCTGATTCCACAATCGAACTGCTACGCTCACTCGAAGATAAACTCAACGACGATTTGCATACCTCGCTCGTAAACAGCCGAAACGACATCAACCAGCTCTTAGGAGCCGAGCTTATGACCTCATACTATTTCAACAAAGGAAATCGACAGTATATTCTGCGCTACGACAACGTTCTCAAGCGTGCTATCGAATACATAGAATCAAAATAAATAAAAAAACATACACAATGAAAACTTATTTTAGACTTGCAGCCCTGTTGTTTTCAGGGCTTGCACTGCAGAGTTGCCTGACTACTCTGCTCACCGTAACCGAGCCTGCTCCCCGCGTGGTTGAGACGCCCGTAGTTGTCAAGTCGCCAACGGTTGTATATACGCAACCTGTGGTAACTACAACGACCATCAAGACGCCTGATAACCACTCTACTACGACAGTTATTAAAGTAAATGCCGCAACGCAGGACCTCTGCTTATATCTTGACCTGAATGCTGTCGGAGTAGCTTTTGCACAAGCGTCTTCCGTGCAAGAGTTCGAGATGATACTCAACTCGTCGCGCTACATGATCTCTAACCTCGACCTCAACCGCGATGGTTTTATAGACTACATACGTGTCATGGAAGTGGTGAACGGCTACAACCACTTGTTTGTGTTGCAATCGGTGTTGGCTCATAACGTATTCCAAAACTTAGCGACCATCGTCGTTGAGATGGGATACAGCACTCCCTACTGCCAGATTATAGGTGAGCCGTATATATATGGTACTGCCTATATTGTTCAGCCTGTATTCGTCAAGACACCGTCTATCTATGCTCCCTTGGGCAGGCACAACTACGTAGCTTGGCAGTCGCCGTACTATTGGAACAACTTCCCATCATACTATGCCAAACCGCAGCCGCAGCCGCTTGGACACTATCAGGCATACGTTACCACCTACATGACCAACAACCACTATTGTCACGAGGCGACCTTCCCGCATCAGCCACACTTTACCAACTATGAGACTCTGCGTCACCCCGTTTCGCGCACCGACTATCAGACCTCGAATCCGCAGTTGGGTTTCACCTCGCGCACTGCAAACATCAGCAGCAACAATGGCACCACGCGTAGTCTTAGAAACGCAACCGATGTCAGACAAATAGCGCAAGAGTCAACCACGACTACCACTTCGCGCAGCAACAAAAACACCTCCACTAAGTCTGCCAACACCTCCTCGCGAAGCAATAATCAATCATCAACAGCGTCTTCTACACAGCGTTCAGGCGATGTGAGGTCAGCTAACTCATCATCTTCCACTTCATCCAGTTCGCGCAACAACACCTCCGCCGCCACAACTAATAACGGCTCTACATCGCGAAGCAATGCCACAACATCCACACAAGCCTCTTCGTCGTCATCAACATCACGCTCCGGCAATGCCAATAGCAGCGCTGCAAGCAACAGTTCGAAAAACTCCGACACTAAGTCATCCTCGGCAACCACTCAAAGAACAAGCGACGTGAGATCGGCAACGTCATCCGGTTCGGCTTCTTCATCCTCGCGCAACAACACATCGGCTGCCACCACAAATAGCAGTTCTACCTCGCGAACCAATGCAACACCTGCTTCGGCTTCAACATCTACCTCGCGTTCATCATCTACTAACACTTCGCGCGCTGCCGGTGCCTCATCTGACTCCCGAAGCGGTAACACGTCATCACGAAGTGCCACTACCACAACGACAAAAGTAAACAGCAATGGCACCGTCAAAACCAGGACGTCACGTAGCAATGCCGCCGCTCAGGAGCAGAATACGCAATCTACTTCATCGCGTAGCAACAGTACCTCTACACGTAGCTCTAACAGCAGCTCGTCGCGCAGCACAAGTGCAACAAGCACTTCTAATCGTAACTCAAGTTCCGGCATCAGCCGTACATCGACCGGTTCCACATCGTCGCGTTCAGGTTCGTCGTCAAGATAGACTGACGCTTATATTAAAAAAGAGGAGGCTGTCTAACAAGTTTTGTTAGGCAGCCTCCTCTTTGATTAGAAGACGCCATAGGCGAACATTTTTCGGATAATAGGTTCTGACAAAATTCAGATAGACTCTAAGCCTGCGTCAGCACTCTTCAAAATCTTCTTTTCCTACACCACATGTCGGGCATACCCAATCTTCGGGTATGTCTTCAAACTTAGTTCCGGGTGCTATTCCGCCATCCGGATCTCCAACTGCAGGGTCATATACATAACCGCAAACAGTGCAACGATACTTCTTCATAATTGCCTTATTTTTTTAATTACAAATGTGTCCCGCGTAATCAGCAAATACCTATTTGGGGGACTATCAAGACTTAGGTATTATTCGACTAAAGTTCTTATGCTTTCAAAATCATATATTACGCACTTGATTTATTTAATAGCCTTTTTCAAAGGTTATGCAAAAGTATTTATATTTTCCCAAACATGCAAATTATTCTTGCGCGAATAAGAAAAAAAATGTAATTTTGCGGCGCTTTAGCGTCAGTATTTTTTGCGATGTAAGCGCAATCCGTTTCGTTTGGCAAACATCCAATACTGACCACAAAAACGGAAAATCAATTAAACTTATTTTATGAATATCTCTTATAATTGGCTGAAGCGATTCATCACTCTTCCCGAAGATGCTCAGCAAGTAGCCAAACACCTCACTTCCATAGGCTTGGAAGTAGACTCTGTTGAGAAAGTGCAAACTATCAAAGGTGGATTAGAAGGCTTAGTGGTGGCGCAAGTGCTCACTTGTGTTCCCCACCCCAATAGCGACCACCTGCATATCACCACCGTGCAACTTGCCGAGGGCGCAGAACCCGTACAGATAGTATGCGGTGCACCCAATGTTGCAGCAGGACAGAAAGTAATCTGTGCTACCATAGGCACCGTGCTATATAGCGGCGATGAACATTTCGTGATTAAGAAAAGCAAGATTCGTGGCGTAGAAAGTTTTGGTATGCTGTGTGCAGAAGACGAGATTGGCATCGGCTCATCGCACGATGGAATTATTGTACTTGCAGATGATGCTCCCGTAGGCATGCCGGCACGCCAGTACTACAAAGTGGAAGACGACTATATCATCGAGGTTGATATCACTCCCAACCGTGCAGATGCATGCTCTCACTTTGGAGTAGCGCGAGACTTATACGCTTATTACAAAGCACATAACATCGACGTCACACTGACTTGCCCATCAGTAGATGATTTCAAAGTGGACAACCACGATTTGCAGATAGAAGTGGACGTGAAAAATGCAAATGCATGCCCCAGATATAGTTCGCTGACTATAAAAGATGTGCATGTGGCAGACTCGCCCGAGTGGCTTCAGAATGCACTTCGCAGCATCGGGCTGAGACCTATCAACAATATCGTTGACATCACCAACTTCATACTGCACTCTTTCGGACAGCCAATGCATGCTTTTGATGCCGACCATATAGCAGGTGGCAAAGTAGTGGTTCGTAATGCTCGTCAAGATGAACCATTCGTTACGCTTGACTCGGAGCATCGCACTCTTTCGGATAATGATTTGATGATATGCAATGCCACCGCCCCCATGTGTATTGCCGGTGTATTTGGCGGACTCGACTCGGGCGTTACGGAGCACACACGCAATGTCTTCCTCGAAAGTGCATACTTCAACCCCGTCAGCATAAGGAAAACGGCACACCGCCACCAGCTGTCAACCGATGCTTCGTTCCGCTATGAGCGTGGTTGCGACCCTAACATCACCATTTTCGCCCTCAAATACTGCGCCATGCTCATCAAGCAAATAGCAGGTGGTACGGTATCGATGGAAATTATCGACCGAAAAGCCGAAGATTTCCCTCCCTTCCCCGTAACACTCTCGCTAAATTATGTTTGGGCACTTATCGGCAAGCAAATAGAAGCTGAACAAGTGGAAAACATACTCAGTGCTCTTGATATTGAAATTGTAGAGAAGCGTCAAAACGACAGCGACACAGTATATGAACTTCGTGTACCTCGCTACAGAGTGGATGTGCAAAGACCGTGCGATGTGGTTGAAGATATACTGCGTATATATGGCTACAACAACATCGAGATGACCGAAAAGCTGAGCAGCAACCTGTCACACCAGCAAATACCTGACCCTACTGCACTGCAACGCCGACTAAGCGAACAACTGACTGCTCAGGGATTTAATGAGATTCTGAACAACTCGCTGACCAAACTTAGCTACTATGATAAGTCTGAAGATTATCCGCTTGCACATGCAGTAAGATTGCTCAACCCTCTATCAGCAGATCTTGCGCTGATGCGACAAACATTGCTCTTTGGAGGCTTGGAGAGTATTCAGAGAAATATCAATCGTCAGAATTCCGACCTCAAGTTCTATGAGTTTGGCAACTGCTATCACTATAACCCCGACTGCGATGCCCAACAGCACGTAAAGGCCTACAGCGAAGAGATGCACCTCGGACTCTGGCTCACAGGCAACAAGGTAGCACAGTCATGGACGGCTCAGCAAACAGAGGTCACTTTCTATATGCTGCATGCATATGTTCAGAACCTGATGCGGCGCATTGGAATTGACATCAACAAATGCAAACTGCAAGAGTTCTCCAACGAGCTTTTCAGCGATGGACTTAGCATCATCGCTCACAACGGACAGACAATAGGCTGTATGGCCGTGGTAGCCCGAAAGACTCTCAAGCAATTTGACATTGACAACCCTGTTTACTACGCTGACCTCAATTGGGAGACTTTGATTAAGATGGCCAAGCAGCATAAGCTTGTAATATCTGACCTGCCACGCTTCCCTGAAGTTAAGCGCGACCTTGCACTGCTGGTTGACAAGTCGGTGAAGTTTGCGGACCTCAGACAAGCAGCTTTCAACACCGAACATCGTTTGCTCAAGGATGTATATTTGTTTGATGTATATGAGGGCAAGAGTTTGGAGCTCGGAAAAAAATCATACGCGCTATCGTTTATTCTTCAAGACCCCGACAACACTCTTAAAGATAAGCAGATAGAAAACGTCATGCAGCGCCTGCAGCATACTTTCGAGCAGCAGTTTGGAGCACGCCTCAGATAAGCATTGCCTATAGTCTTGCAGATTATTGCTTATAGAGAATATGGCATTACATAACCTATTCGGACAAAAAGGTGAGCAGATGGCGGCAGACCTACTCAAAGACAAAGGCTATACCATCTTAGAACGCAATTGGAAATACAAAAAATTAGAGGTAGATATCATTGCCTCTAATAACAAAGAGATTGTGTTTGTAGAAGTGAAGACCCGCTCATCCGACCTGTGGATGAATCCTGAGGATGCCGTTGACCTTGATAAGCAATGTAACCTGACGGTAGCAGCCAATGCATATATTCTCTCACACCACATAAATCTCGAACCTCGCTTTGATGTGATTGCCATTGTCAGCAATACCTCAAAGCAAGAGATAACTCATTTTGAAAATGCGTTTCTGCCGATGTCGAGATCTTGGGAACAAAAACGTCGCCGAAACCGGTACTGATTCAGCAACCGGCTTCGGCGAAGCTTTATAAATTAGACTGACAACTTTTGTTAGCTTCTGCTACGAATCGAAAATTCATCAGTTATCTGAAGGATCGAAAACGTCATACATATTGTCGTCGAACAATATAATCACTTTCTTAATCTTCCTGTCGCGCATAGCCACATTCATATCAATGTTAGGTATAGGCGTACTCTGCTGAGCTGATTCGGCAGAGTTTTTTGTTGCCTGTTGCTGAGTTGGCATGGTAGGGCGGTTTGTCTGCCGTCTTGCCTCGTCATACAAGCTACCACTGTCTGAAACGCTATTCCTCATATTAGGAGCAACATTTCTGTTCTCGAAATTGTCGCCTCTACCATCTGAAAATAAGGGTGATGCACCATCATCCGTAAAGCTTATGAGCTCCTGAGAATCCGATTTTTCAGAGAGCATCGGACCTTTACCCAAAAAAAGCCAGTCAGTAGATAACTGAGGGAATGCCACACTTATCTTCTGCAAGAGTTCCAGACTCGGACGGTTTCGGCGAGAGACGATATTAGATATCGTACTTGGCTGAACACCTATCTCGGCTGCGAACTGGCGAGCCGTCATGTCAAAGCTCTTCATCAGTTCTACAATACGTTCATTATCTTCCATAATACATAGTCATATATGTGAATTTCGTGTGCAAAGGTATGAATATTATTTCACATACACAAATATAAAATTCAATTTTGCAACTGCAAACTATATTCACACATAAAAACAAACATTTTATTAACATGTTGTTCACACTGCTGACAATTAGGTATTTAATAAATATAACATTACTTTAACTATATTGTGTTACTTAAAGAAAATATGAGAATTAACGATTACATAACTTAGTAAATCTTAAAATTCACAACTTTAACATGGCATTATCGGTCAATGACTGACTTTTAACTTTAGATTTTTTATGTAACTATTGGTTTATAAGCCATTATAGCAACGAGACAGATTGTATTTTTTCTTTATATATATGTATAATTTTGATATGTGAAGTCTGAGGCGCACTTGTGAAATTAAACTCTATATGCACTG
>CAMHGK010000004.1 GCA_946184695.1 uncultured Bacteroidales bacterium
CTACACGACGCTCTTCCGATCTTAGGCTTTTCAGAAAGATGCTTTTGAGAATAATAGATAACACTCTCAAAATCTTCAGAGACAAGGGCCTCCTTTGCCTTGTCAAGATTGGACTGAGCAAATAGTGCCGTACATATTGATAGCACTACGACAAAAACTGATATGCGTTTCATATACAACAAATATAAAAATTCTAATTATCAATATATCTACAACACATTGTAAGGTCAAATAAACGATAAAACATACTTCAATAATTGTGCCACAGCACCCGTTTTTTTCTGACAACATTACATTTTGTCATTATTGTCATGGGCCAATTATGCCACTCCAAGTCATATACATCATAAAATTGATACCATATCACCACACTCCATTTGCGCATTAAAAAAAATAATTTTAACTTTGCAGGCTTAATATAGAATAAACGACCAAAACTCACAAAAGTATGTTTACTATATATAAATACACCGACAGGATGGCGACGTTGATGGCATCGGAACCTGAAGCACTACGCATAATATCACGCTTCAACCTTCCACTTGGCATTGGCGAGAAGACTGTTGACGAAGTATGCACGGCGCATAATGTACATACTGCAACGTTTCTTGCAATTATCAATTATAAGATTGGTGCTGAGCGGCACTTCAGTATAGAAGATATCTCACTGCCGACTCTGCTTGACTATCTAAGCCAATCGCATAAGCATTTTTTCGATTTCTCGCTGCCGATGCTTCGCAAAAAACTTATCGAAGCGACAAACTTTACGGTGGCTGATTCTCAGATACCGATGCTTATTATCAAGTATTTCGATGAGTACGTAGGTGAAATTTCAAAACACATGGAACATGAGAACACCAGAGTTTTCCCCTACGTAGAAAGTTTGATTCGAGGAGCAGCTCCTCAACCTAACAAGACAGACGAATTTAGCAGGCAGCATCGTACTATTGATGATAAGAATGTAGCCAACAAACTTTCAGAACTGAAAAAGCTTATCATTAAATACTATCCTGACAATTCCGGTAATTCGATGATGCTATCGGCCTTATATGATCTATTTCTAACCGAGCAAGATATAGCCACACACTGCTCAATCGAAGACAATATGCTTATTCCTGCAATCAAACTATTAGAGAAAAACAACCGTATCAAGACTGAGACGCAAAAGGATAATACGGATATACAAGAAGAGTTGTCTGAGCGAGAGAAAGATGTGCTTAGAGAAGTAGTGAGCGGTCTGAGCAACAAAGAAATAGCCGACAAACTATGCATTTCCATACACACTGTCATCTCACATCGCAAAAACATATCCCGAAAACTCAATATCCATTCTACAGCAGGACTCACTATTTATGCTATCGTCAATAATATTATTGAGATAAAGAAAAAGTAATTATCTATCATCTAATGTTGCAGCGAGTAAGAACATACATTGATGAGCATCATCTTTTCTGCCTGAGCGACAAAATTCTTGTTGCCCTAAGCGGAGGTGCTGATTCTGTTGCACTGCTACATATCCTGACCAAGCTCGGTTATAGTTGTGAAGCAGCTCACTGCAACTTTCATCTTCGCGGCGATGAGTCAAACAGAGATCAGGCATTTGTGGAATCGCTTACGACAAAGCTTCGCATACCACTTCATATCAGGCAATTCGACACAAAGTCGTATGCAAAAAACAATGGCATATCCATTGAAATGGCCGCACGCGAACTCAGATACGACTGGTTTGAAGAACTCCGCCGACAGACAGAGTGCTCAGTGATAGCAGTGGCTCACCATCAAGATGATCAAGCCGAAACACTACTACTTAATCTTTATCGCTCTACAGGCCTAAGAGGGATGAGAGGTATGTTGCCTAAAAATGGGTACATTGTGCGTCCGCTGCTATGCACCAACCACAATCAAATACTCTATTATCTCAAGGCCAACCATATAGAGCATGTAGAAGACTCTACTAACAGCGATACTACTATAGCACGCAATGCTATCAGAGCACAACTCCGCTCGTTGCCGCCGCAACAAATAGCGCACATTGCTCAAACGGCTGAGTACATGAGGCAATATACGCAAATAGTTGAAGAATATATAAATGACAAAAAGCTCTCTATCACAGAAGGCAACACTATAGATATCAATGCATTACTATCAAGCGTAACTCCAAAGGCTATTCTCTATGAGATATTGCGTGAGTACGGTTTTTCAGAAATAGACGACATCTATCGCTCACTCACTTCACAAGCCGGCAAAATTTTCTATAGCAGCTCTCACCAAATACTAAAAGACAGAGACAGACTTATTATTTCAGAAAAAGAAGAAACGGAGTCTAAAACGCCTCAAATCAAGTATCAGCAGATAAACGACATGGCGGGTATTGTATTTCCGAAGGCAACTGAGTGGACTGCAATATTGGATGGCAAGGTTCTGCAAAACCCTCTCACTCTTAGACATTGGGAAGCGGGAGATACCTTTATTCCAATAGGTATGCGCGGGAAAAAGAAACTTCAGGATTTCTTCACGGACTTGCATATTCCACTCACCAAAAAAAACAAAATCTGGTTGCTATGCTCTGGAAAAGAGATAGTATGGGTCGTAGGCTATAGATTAGATAATAGATATAAAATCACACCCGACAGCAAACAAGCAGTCAAAATAGAAATAATACCATAGAGATATTTGCAAAGGCTATTAAAATTATATTTCGACCATATATAGATTGTGATATAACAAATTACTTAATAACAAAATATGACAACATTCGGTATAATAGGACATCCATTGGAACATTCTGCATCAGCTGAATGGTTCAACCGTATGTTTGAGGCGGAAGGCATCGACGCATGCTATCAGGAGTATGCTCTCGAAAGCGCTGCGCAGGTGCAGGAGATGTTCAACGAGAAGTCGTTTGCCGGAGTCAATGTCACATATCCATATAAACAGACTGTGCTTAGCATGTTAGACGAACTGTCTCCATTAGCAAAGGCGATAGGAGCTGTCAACGTAGTTGACAACAATCATGGAAGACTCGTCGGATATAATACTGATGCTGTAGGCTTTGAGGCTTCAATCATGCAAATTTTCCAAAGTCAGAATACCAGCACAGATAATCTTAAGGCATTGATATTAGGAACCGGCGGAGTATCCAAAGCAGTGTCATTTGTTCTTGAGAAGCACAATATCCCATATAACTTTGTGTCACGTACAAAAAAAGAGTATCTACTTTACAGCCAACTTACAGCTGATATTGTGAGGCAGCACCGGCTGATTATCAACTGCACTCCACTCGGAATGTTTCCGGATATTAACTTTAAGCCTGATATAGCTTATGATGGAATAGGCAGCAATCATATTCTGTTCGACACCATATACAACCCGCCAATTACGCAATTTCTGAATGAAGGCAAGCTACGCGGCGCTAAGATTTATAACGGAAAAATGATGCTTGTAAAACAAGCCGAAGCCGCATGGGACAAGTGGGCATATCATGTGAATTATTAACCACAGATTCTAAATCTGTTATTTATAAAACAATTATAACTAACAATTTTTTATATGAAACCTTCGTCTTTGATAACTATATGCATTGCCATTGCATTACTATTTATGGGTATGCCGGTAAGAAGCGAGCGCACCATTGTCGTTGACAAGCCACAGCTGGCATATTATGGAGTTGCAACTATTCTGAATTTCGACATTGAATACGAAGAAGTGGTTGAGCAACCCGGTCCTTATTATCTTTATGCTGAGCGCTATCTGGGTACTAAGGCCGATATTGAAGAACAACGGCATTACTATCGTCTGACAAAAGTCACTCCTACAGTATCTTCGATAGCTGATACGACACAACGCTATACGTTAAGCGAGACATTTCTAAAAAACAACAAGGTAACTTTCGACAACAATAAATGTTTAGTAGCACTAAACGCTCCGGAATTTAGTCTGCCACCCTGCAATTGGTCACTGCCTGAGTATTCCTCACCGGCACTTGAGCCTATAGCCTCAGCTTTGCCATTAAATGAAGAGCAGCTGCTTGCAGGTTCCACAGGAAAGATGGCTGAAGGAGCTGCAAAAATAATATACAGGCTGCGAGAAAACAGGCTCAACATCCTACTTTGTGAAGTCGAAAATATGCCTCAAGACAGCCGGGCATTGGAACTTCTGCTGAATAAAGTTAATGAAGAGGAAAAGCGACTTACGGCGCTATTTCTCGGAACAAGAACTACGACGACTCACAAGTGCCGCATTACTTTCGTTCCGCAGCAGGCTCAAGAGAATACAGTCCTATTCAGGTTTTCGGCAATAGAGGGGCTGGTTGACAGCAACAATCTGATAGGCGAACCGTATTTCTTAGATATCCGCGGAGAAGAGGTTCGCGCAACTGATAAAACCGGCGCCAAATATAACCTTCCGACAGAAGATGTGATACACTACTGTGAACCTGCCACATGCAAAATTAAAATAGTTGATTTGAATAATAATACGCTACTTTCATTCGACTGCCATATAGCACAATTCGGGATTCGTCTTCCGCTACCATCGCAACTCATAAAACAGAAGTCACAAGTTATCTTCAATACATATACCGGCGAAATCAAAGACATTACTAATCCTGTAAAATAATAAAACATGAGACATAATTTTATATTTATTGCTTTTTTGCTTTTGGCATACCATTCTGTGAATGCACAAGAGCTGCAATGCAATGTTCAGGTAAACTCCGATCAGATACAAGGCTCAAACAAAGAGATTTTTCAGACCCTTCAGCGGTCGCTTAGTGAATTTATCAACAACACCCGCTGGACCAATTTAGTCTTTGCCGAATCGGAAAAGATAGAGTGCAACATGACACTCATCATTTCTTCCATTGGTGAAGACAACGTAATGAGCGGTGAACTTTTGGTACAATCAAGGCGTCCAATTTACAACACTTCCTACTCTTCCCCTTTGCTCAATCTGCGTGACCCTAATTTCAGTTTCACCTACCAAGAGTTCGACAGGTTAGAATTTAACAACAATACTTTCACCAACAACCTCACTGCTCTTATAGGCTACTATTGTTTTCTCATTATTGGCTTCGACATGGACTCATATTCCCGCTTAGGCGGTACTCCGTTTTTTCAGGCATGCGAAGATATAGTGTCGAGTGCACAAACTCAGCAACTATCCGATGCTGAAATGGCAGGTTGGTCGTCGCATACACTTAAAGGAAGCAATCGCAATCGCCACATGCTTGCCAACAACCTCATGGACGAGGTGTTCAAGCCATTTCGCAGTTTTCTATATGACTACCACCGCTTAGCGCTCGACCAGATGACGGTCAATGTAGCTAATGCAAGAACAAAAATCGCAGAAGGTCTGCCCGTGCTCAAAGAAGCGAACCGCGCCCGCCCATCATCAGTACTTGTTTCAACCTTCCTCGATGCCAAAGCCGACGAGCTTGTAAACATCTTCAAGAAAAGCGGTACAGAAGAGAAAGAAAAGGTATATAATCTTCTCATGGATGTTGATCCTACACGCCAGAATACCTACGAAGAAATTAAATGACGGCGCACGGCCGCTCTTCGCACAAATGCACAATTACCTATTTGCATAATCATAAGGTGCCACAATAACATATTATTCATCAACTAATGCAGCAAAGACAGAACAAAAATGCTTAGTCATCTCTACATACGCAACTACGCTCTCATTACAGAGCTCGACGTTGATTTTCAGAGCGGAATGACGGTTATCACGGGTGAGACAGGTGCCGGAAAATCAATAATCTTAGGTGCATTGGGACTTATCATGGGCAATCGCGCTGATACCAAAGCGATAACAGAAGGAGAGAAAAAATGTATAATAGAAGCCACTTTTCAACTGCCTCAAGCATCAGGTAATGACGCGATAGAACAGTTGTTTAACGAAAACGACATTGACTTCTTCACTGCAACCACGCTACGGCGTGAACTCACTGATACAGGTAAATCCAGAGCTTTCATCAATGATACCCCCGTTCAGCTTTCCACACTGAAAACAATTGCTGAGTTGCTGATAGACATTCATTCGCAACACGAAAACCTTGCCGTACGTGACCGCAGTTTCCAATTATCGGTTGTTGATGCAGTGGCCGACAATAAAGAACTACGTTTACAATACTCTACCCTCTACCGTCAACTTTGCGAGACCGAGTCCGAACTTGCAAAACTTAGCAAGCAGGCCTCTGCCAATGCTGAAGAAACCGACTATATGAGTTTTCAGCTATCTCAACTCGAAGATGCAAAACTGCAGAATGGAGAAGATTCGGAAATTGAAGAAGAACTGACACGTCTAACCCACGCCGAAGATATTCAGCGAGCCCTATATCAGACTTCAACACTGCTTGATGACACATCTGCTATTGGACAGGTAAATGAAGCCGTTGGACAGTTGCGGACTGCTGCCAAGTACTTAAGCAAGGCAGAAGATTTGTCAGAGCGGCTTCACAGTACGCTTATTGAGATGAAGGATATACGTGATGAGGCTCAGCGGCTCAGTGAACAAACGGAATACAATCCTGAAAGACAGGCATGGCTTGAACAGCGACTCAACACCATCAATAGCTTGCTGCTAAAGCACCGGAAAAACAGCGTTGACGAACTGATAAGTCTGCGTGATGAAATATCTGCAAGACTAAACGGATTCGATACGTTAGACGAGCAGATAGAGAACCTTACAGCCACCTTCAATAAGCAGAAAAATGACCTTGACAACTTAGCCGGACAACTCACGATATCGCGTCAGGCAGCATGTCCTGCTCTATCCAAACAGGTGACAGATATGCTTTCGCAACTTGGCATGCATAATGCCAAAGTAGATTTTAGTCTTTCTCCCACACAAGACTTCACTCCGAGCGGCAAAGATACGATAGACCTCCTGTTTGCTGCCAACAAAAACCAATCGCTCAGTTCGATATCAAGAGTGGCATCAGGAGGTGAAATGGCTCGACTGATGTTATGCTTGAAGGCTATTCTGACGCGTGAGGAGTCGCTCGGCACCATTATATTCGACGAGATAGATACCGGCGTGTCGGGTGAGGTGGCAAGCAATATGGGTGACATCATCTCACAAATGGCCCGAGATCAGCAAATAATTGTCATCACCCATCTGCCGCAAATTGCAGCAAAAGGCACTCATCATCTCAAGGTATATAAGCAAGACAACCCGACCCGCACAGAGACGCATCTAGTATGCCTTACTTCGGAACAACGAATCAAAGAAATAGCTACATTGCTATCAGGCGACAATATCACAAAAGCAGCTATCGACAACGCTAAGGAGTTGCTAAAACGCCAAGATAAATAACTCAACTACTACATTTTTCCGACATGCTACCATTAGCAGAAAGACTCAGACCTCGTACTCTTGATGATTATATCGGACAGACCCATCTCGTGGGCAAAGGTGCTATACTCAGGACAATGATAGAAAGTGGCAACCTCTCGTCGTTCATTCTTTGGGGACCTCCGGGAGTAGGAAAGACAACACTCGCTAAAATCATAGCTAACACCTTAGAACGCCCGTTCTATACTTTGTCCGCAGTTACATCAGGAGTGAAAGATGTTCGCGACGTCATAGAAAAAGCCCGGCACAACAGTGGTCTTTTTCAAACTGCCACTCCCATACTTTTTATTGATGAGATACACCGATTCTCAAAATCGCAGCAAGACAGTCTGCTTGCTGCCGTTGAGAACGGCACCATTACGCTTATCGGAGCCACTACTGAGAACCCTTCATTTGAAGTAATCACTCCGTTACTCTCGCGTTGCCAGGTTTATGTTCTCAAGAGCATGAATACCAGCGAACTCAGTCTGCTCCTAAATCGTGCTCTGACGACCGACGAATACCTGCGCAAACTCAATATAGAGGTACATGAGACCGACAACTTGTTCCGTTATTCAGGCGGCGATGCACGCAAACTGCTAAACATTATTGACCTCGTATGCAGTCAACAGCCTGATTTGTCAGCTACTATTGTAATAGACAACAAGGTAGTTGCAGAGAAACTGCAGCAGAACCCCGTAGCATACGACAAGGATGGCGAGATGCACTATGACATCATCTCGGCATTCATCAAGTCGATTCGAGGCAGCGATCCGCAAGCTGCACTTTATTGGTTAGCACGCATGGTGGCAGCCGGGGAGGACCCGAAATTCATTGCTCGGAGATTGGTCATCTCTGCGGCAGAAGATATAGGTCTTGCCAATCCCAACGCTCTGCTTATTGCCAATGCTGCATTTGATGCTGTTAGTAAGATTGGGTGGCCGGAGGGCAGAATACCTTTGGCTGAGGCTACTGTCTATCTGGCAGCCTCACAGAAAAGCAACTCGGCATATTTGGGTATTGCAGCCGCTTTAGAGGAAGTGGAAAAATCTGGAAATCTGCCTGTGCCGCTGCATCTGAGAAATGCTCCCACAAAACTTATGGAAGAATTAGGCTACGGAGAAGATTACAAATATGCTCACGACTATAAGAACCATTTTGTCAAACAACAATATCTGCCTGACCAATTGCAAGGAAAGCAGTTCTGGCAGGTGCAAGGTAGTCCGGCAGAGCAGAAGATGTCTGACTGGCTCAAGCACCTATGGGATGATGAATGTGATACGCAAAATTCAGACGTCACGGAAAAATAAAAAGTAATATTCTCAATGGCAGGTATATATGTCCATATTCCTTTTTGCAAATCAAGATGCAGATATTGTGATTTCTTCTCCACTACCCTGCTACACCTGCAAATACCTTACATAGAAGCCGTGAAAACCGAAGCGCAGTTGCGCCGCACATATCTCGGTGAGCAAACTATAAGTAGTGTATATTTCGGCGGTGGGACACCATCGCTATTACAATCCGAACAGATATGTTCTCTGTTGGAAACTCTTAATGCAAATTTTGCCATTGATAACAATGCTGAGATTTCAATAGAGGCCAATCCCGGTGACCTGTCACTTGAAAAACTACGGCATATACGACAAACAGGAGTCAACAGGCTGAGCATAGGCATCCAGACATTTTCAGACTCAGCCCTCAAATTGCTCGGTAGACGGCATACAGCCAGCGAGGCCACAGATGCCGTATTAGCAGCAAGAGAAGCCGGATTCGACAATATAAGCATCGACCTGATGTATGGGTTGCCAGGGCAGACACTCGAAGAACTAAGCAACGATATATGGCATGCCATTGAAACCGGGGTAGAACATATCAGCACATATAATCTGACCTATGAAGACAACACACCGCTGACTCAGATGCTAAGGCAGGGTCTAATAACCCAACAGCCCGACGACACCCTAAACAGGATGGCAGAGCTCATTTACGAAAAACTGACCGCAGCAGGATATATCCGCTATGAGGTATCTAACTATTGCAAACCTCATTACCAATCCCGCCACAATTCTTCGTATTGGTACCATATCCCATATATCGGCTTAGGAGCAGGCGCTCATTCGTTCAACGGGAAGTCAAGACAATGGAACATTTCAGACATAAATAGATATATTGACAGTGTTCGGGCACGAAATTTGCAATATGAGAAAGAGACGCTGACAGAAACCGATTTGTACAACGAGACAGTGATGCTCAGACTAAGGACAAAAGACGGAATATGCCTCAGTGAACTAACTGACGCTGACCGAAACTATTGCATGTTACATGCGCGCTCTTTTGTCGAATCCGAAAAACTTATACTCAGCAATAATAACCTGAAAGCAACGCTTGCGGGATTCAACATACTCGACTATATGACTCGTGAGTTGATGCGATAATCAATAGAACAAATAATAGAAAATAAAAAGAATAAATCACAACATACATTATGTCAGACAACAAAAAGAAATCTGCGACAGGTAAAAGCGACAACCGCTTCAAAAAGACATTTGCCAAATGGTTTTGGATATTGTTCGTTGTGGGAGTGATTGCAGTAGCCGGCTTATTCTATATGATAAGTAAAGGTTGGCTCGGTTATCTTCCACCATTAGACGAACTTCAGAATCCACGTAACAAATATGCAACTGAGCTCTACTCTTCAGATTTACAGGTAATAGGCCGCTACTATATCAGCGAGAACAGAGTCGAAGTCAAATATGCCGATATATCTGAAAACGTCATCAATGCCCTTATCTCCACAGAGGACGTCCGCTTTTACGACCACAGCGGAATAGATTTTAAGGCATTGTTTCGTACGCTTATGAAACTCGGGCGTGCCGGTGGTGGCTCGACGCTCACTCAGCA
Source organism: uncultured Bacteroidales bacterium (assembly GCA_946184695.1). Lineage (GTDB taxonomy): Bacteria > Bacteroidota > Bacteroidia > Bacteroidales > Paludibacteraceae > Colicola. The sequence continues at coordinate 10,243 of CAMHGK010000004.1, forward strand.
GCTTTCCAAGCAGCTCTATTCACCGCATGCTAACAACATTTTTGAGCGTGCCATGCAGAAACCTATAGAATGGGTTATCTCGGTACAGCTCGAAAGGCTATACTCAAAAGAGGAAATCATACAGATGTACCTCAATCAGTTTGACTTCCTATATAATGCCGTGGGAATCAAGTCTGCTGCACAAGTTTATTTCAATACCACACCTGACAAACTTAATGTTGAGCAGTCTGCAATGCTGGTAGGCATGTTCAAGAATCCTGCACTCTACAACCCCATCCGACGCCCCGAGAAGACTCAAGCACGACGTAATGTAGTACTATCGCAGATGGTAAAAAACGACGTTCTGACTGAGCAGGAGTATGACTCGCTAAAACTCCTGCCGCTGGGTGTCAACTTCCATTCTGTTGACCATAAAGAGGGTATAGCTCCGTACTTCCGTGAATACCTTCGCCAAATGCTGACAGCCAAAGAGCCAAAAGAGAGCAACTATCCGAGTTGGAACAAGCAACAGTATGCCATTGATACTGCCTTATGGAACAATAATCCGCTATATGGCTTCTGCAATAAGAATAAGAAATCTGACGGCACACCGTATAATCTTTATAACGATGGTCTTCGCATATACACCACTATTGATTCACGCATGCAGAAATATGCAGAAGAAGCAGTGTCGGAACACATGCAATACCTGCAAGGACAGTTTTTCAAAGAGAAGCAGAAGAGCAGTACCGCTCCATTCTCGCGCCAACTCAAGCAATCAGAGGTTAACGATATCATGACGCGCTCAATGCGGCAGACAGATCGATATCGTTCTCTCAAAAAGGCAGGTATGACCGAAGAACAGATTGTAGAAAACTTCAATACTCCGGTTGAAATGCGGGTATTCTCATACGAAGGGCTGATAGACACGGTCATGTCGCCTTTGGATTCGATTCGCTGGCAGAAGTATTTCTTGCGTTGCGGTTTCATGTCGATGGATCCGAAGTCAGGACACGTCAAGGCATACGTAGGTGGTCCTAATTTTGCTCACTTCCAATATGATATGGTCAATATCGGCAGACGGCAAGTGGGTTCGACCGTTAAGCCTTACCTTTATACCTTAGCGATGGAGGAGAACATGTGGCCATGCGATAAGACTGTCAACCAGCAAATCACATTGCAAGACGCCAACGGCAGAGATTGGACCCCGCGCAACTCCGACAAAGACCACATAGGCGACACCGTCACCCTGCAATGGGGACTGACAACGTCCAACAACTGGATATCAGCCTACCTTATGAGTCTGTTTACACCGGATGCTCTGGCACGACTGATGCGCTCATTCGGTATTCAAGGTGACATTCCCGCCGTAGTCTCTCTTTGCCTCGGTCCGTGTGAGGTGAGCGTAGCAGAGATGGTGGACGCCTACACTACTTTTCCCAACAAAGGCATACGTATCGAACCGCTCTATGTGACGCGCATTGAGGATAACAACGGAAACATAATAGCCACTTTTACACCTCGTACACACGAGATAATAAGCGAAGAAGCATCGTATAAGATGATAACCATGCTTCGCAGTGTTATCGACCACGGAACAGGTGTGCGCGTAAGATACAAATACGGACTGCGTATGCCAATGGGTGGTAAAACCGGTACCACTCAGAACAACTCTGATGGTTGGTTTATGGGATTCACACCGTCGCTCGTAAATGGCGTTTGGGTAGGAGGAGAAGACCGCGGCATACACTTCGACCGCATGGCTGAGGGTCAAGGCGCAAGTATGGCACTTCCCATTTGGGCTCTTTACATGAAAAAAGTGCTTGCCGATCCGACGCTCGGTTACAGCGAGACGGAAGACTTTGACATACCTGATTGGTTCGACCCCGAGGCAGGATGCAAATAATGTTGCTTCACAGCTAAACTATTCGTAATTATATCTGCTATTGAATGCGATTCAGAAAGCATATACTATCACTATTGGCAATGCTAATAAGCATTTCAGCAACCGGTCAGCTCAACACCGACCGTATTACTGCCATAGGAAGAAATGCATTATACTTTGAGGATTACGTACTGAGTATTCAGTATTTCAATCAGGTCATCAAGGTTAAGCCATATCTTGCCGAGCCATACCTATATCGTGCTATTGCCAAGATTCAGCTTTCCGATTACAGAGGTGCCGAACTTGATTGCGACAATGCGATTGCAAATAATCCATTCATGCCCGGTGCATACTACACTCGTGGATTTGTATATCGTCAGTTAGGTAATTATCAAAAAGCTGTGGATGATTACACGTCGGCATTGCAGTTTGCGCCTGAAAACAAGACCTATATGCTTATGCGTGCCGATGCTCTTGTACAGCTTGAGCAATACGGGCAGGCATTGAGCGATATCGAGTTTCTGATTAAAAGAGAACCACACACCGCTTCACTGTATTTTGAGAAAGGCATTATCAGCCTCTCCACCAAAGATACTCTTGTGGCACTCGACTGCTTTACAAAGACTACAGAGTTGGACTCACAGAATCCTGCCAACTGGTCTGCCTTAGGCCATGTAAATCTGCTTTTGGAGCGCGACAATGATGCACTGCTTGCCCTGACCAAAGCCATCAATTTAGGAAGTAAATGGGCTGGCGACTACATCAACAGAGGTATCATATTCTATCGCAACCACAACTATAGGGGCGCAATCAGCGACTACGATAAAGCCGTTGAGAAAGACCCGCAGAACTCTCAGTGCTACTACAATCGTGGCTTGCTCCGACAAGAAGTTGGCGACCTTAACCGAGCTCTTGAAGACTTCAACAAAGCTCTTGATATAGACCCCGAAAACACAGATATTCACTATCAGCGCGGAGTAGTTAATCTGCAACTTCGCCAGTGGAAAGACGCTATTGACGACTTCGACCGGCTGATTCAAAAACATCCATACTTCCTCCCGTCATATTATCTTGCAGCGCAAGCATATAGCGCCTTAGGTGATGAGAAACAAGCTTACTCATATCAGCAAAGAGCCAACCTATTAGAGAAAGACAAGGACAAGATAAAAAAAGACAAACCCGTCAATACAGAGGCACAGATTGCTGACGCCCAACCTCAAAAGAAAGACAACCGTAAGCAATTCTCACAACGTGCAGCACAGAACCAGTCTGACAATATCGAAGATAAGCACTACGACACAGAATCACGAGGAGCTGTCCAAAACAAGTATGCCGACGTGATTAACGAGCCTGCCATGCAGCTTACTTATTATGCCCAACCTAACACACTGCGCCGTACTAATTACTACCATTTGTTAGTAGAACAAATCAATGCATCACCTACCCTGCCCTCACCTCTGAAACTCACCACACAAGAGGTACCACTTACAGCACAACTCATCAGCCGTCACTTTGAGGCAATCGACAGACTCTCGTATCAGATTGACGGTCTGCCGATAAGAATTGCTGATAGTGACAAACAACAGGTGGCAGTGCTATTTCTGAGTCGCGCAGTAGAATTTGCAATGGTACAAGACTATTCTTCTGCCATTGACGACTGCACCAGAGCTATAACTTTGTCACCTGACATGACATTAGCATTCTTCTGCAGGGCCAACTGGAGACAAAAATTAGCTGAATACCAACGCCTGAATGCCGACAATCAGGATAAAGCTGATGATAAGACCACCCTTGAACAAAAGTATGGTTCATCACTCATACTCCGTGACTACGACTATGCCTTAAAACTCACACCTGACTTCGCATTTGCCTACTACAATAAAGCCAACATTCTATGCTCACAAAAAGATTTTGCGGCTGCAATAGAAAGTTACACTTCAGCTATCAACATTGACGGCGATTTTGCAGAAGCATATTTCAACCGTGGACTAACTTACGTATTTATCGGAGAAACAGAGAAAGGTATTCTTGATTTGAGCAAAGCAGGCGAATTGGGCATATACCAAGCATATAACCTTATCACACGATTCAAATAGAATATAAGATGAAGCGGACGGCTACTGCAATAATACTTCTGCTTATTTGTTTTACAGCAAAACCGCAATTACTTTACCAGATTTCAGGCAGAGGAATTGAAAAGTCATACCTGTTTGCTACCAACAAGTATGCAAATATCGAGTTTTTAGATTCTGTCCCGAATCTGCTTGCTTTGTTTGCCCGTTCCAAGACTGTGGTAACCGAGTTTGTCGTCAATGATTCAGTGGTCAGGTATCTGCTATCATCTGCCGCACTTTTGCCGGATTCTATAGACCTTTACTCTCTTTATACCCCTACTGAAATAGGACAACTGAATTCCGCACTGATGGAGACGATGCAACTCAACGTAGAGCAAGTTAAGAAAATGCGCCCTTGCTACCTGACAGAAATCTATCGCGAGCAATTGATGATGCGCTACCTTTCCTACGATCCAAACCGTTCCTCTGAGGTGTTTTTCCAATCGATGGCAGAGCCATACGGGAAATCGGTCGTGGCACTTGATACACCCGAGGAAACACTCTATATGATGTTTGAACGCGAACCGGAGCATTGGCAGCAAAAACAACTTATCGACATCGTGCAACATGGTGAGCGCGATGTCGCACTTGAGAGAAATTTGCTCCGACTTTATCGCGACGGACGCTTGACACAAATGGCATACGACTTGCAAGCGCCGGATAACAACTCTACCGTGTCTTTCTCCGACTATCAGGTATATGTAAAAAGAAACAAGCAGTGGGTCAAACGATTAGAACCACTGCTTGCTCAAGGTCATCTATTTATCTGTCTTGATGCCAAATATCTCGGAGGCGACAACGGACTTCTGAGTATGCTCCGCGCCAACGGATACAGAGTAAAGGCCATCAATAAATAGACGTCTCTGGTCGGCGTTTCGGTCGGTATCAAATCACACCTCCCAAAACTGAACTTACCAATGCTAAGATGGCAGCCAATATCAGGCACCATTTATAGCCATCTACGCTGAAAGAGTCGAGAAACTTGTCGGCAAGCCAGATAAGGCATGCGTCAAGAAGCAAACCGATAGCAAAAGCTACAATTCCGCCGCCAAATCCCTCAAGGGGCAACAGCCAGCTTACCAACGCATTGAGAAGTGCAAGAACGAGAGCTACCACAATAGCCCAACCATAACTCTTTACTGATATTCCTGGCAGATATTTTGCACAAAGGAACACCACAAGAGCGGTAATTAGCAGGTTGATAATAAATCCAAGCATAATTTTAGTGTTTTAATTGTTTCACAAAATATTGTAGCTGCAAGAATAGCACTCACGCGCTATTCTTGTTCTACCACTCTAATTTTCAACTCGTCGAACTGTTTTTGGTCGATAGGTCCGGGAGCACCGAGCATAACATCCTTGCCCTGATTGTTCTTTGGGAAGGCTATGCAGTCGCGAATAGAATCGAGTCCGGCAAACAGCGAGACGAAGCGGTCGAGACCGTAAGCTAATCCGCCATGAGGTGGAGCTCCGTACTTAAAGGCATTCATCAAGAAACCAAACTTGGCTTGTGCCTGCTCAGGAGTGAAACCTAAAATCTCAAACACCTTCTCCTGAAGCTTTGCATCGTGAATACGAATAGAGCCGCCACCCACTTCTACACCATTGATAACCATATCGTAAGCATTAGCACGCACTGCTGCGGGATTAGTATCGAGCAGCGGTATATCTTCGGGCTTGGGTGAAGTAAACGGGTGGTGCATAGCCATCAGGCGTTGCTCTTCATCTGACCACTCGTACATCGGGAAGTCAACAACCCAAAGACATGAGTACTTATTCTTATCGCGCAGTCCGAGTTGGCTACCCATCTCCAAGCGCAGTTCTGAGAGCTGTTTGCGTGTCTTATCGGCATCGTCACCCGAGAGGATAAGTATCAGGTCGCCCGGCTCGGCATTGAAAGCTGCTTTCATGCTCTGCAATGTCTGTTGAGAATAAAATTTGTCAACCGACGACTTAACAGTACCATCCTGCTCAACCCGTGCATATACAAGTCCTTTGGCTCCTATCTGCGGGCGCTTTACGAAGTCGGTAAGTTGGTCGATTTGCTTACGCGAATAGCCAGCAGCACCTTTAGCGCAGATTCCGCCAATATAAGCCGCATTGTCGAAAACTGAAAATCCAAAACCTTGGAGTATGTCCATAAGTTCCACAAACCGCATCTCGAAACGAGTATCAGGTTTATCAGAACCATAGTACTTCATAGCGTCGTGCCAAGTCATACGCGGCAAACGGGGAAGGTCTATATTCTTTATAGTCTTAAACAAGTGTCGCGTCATTCCCTCGAACATCTCCAAAATATCTTCTTGCTCTACAAACGACATCTCACAGTCTATCTGTGTGAACTCTGGTTGGCGATCTGCTCTGAGGTCTTCGTCGCGGAAACATTTGACTATCTGGAAATAGCGATCAAAACCGCTTACCATAAGCAGTTGTTTGAGTATCTGTGGCGATTGTGGCAAAGCGTAGAAAGTACCCGGATTCATACGTGACGGCACCACAAAGTCGCGTGCCCCCTCGGGAGTGGAGTTGACCAGGACAGGTGTTTCCACCTCAAGAAAGCCTTGCTTGTCTAAGTACGAGCGGACTTCAAAAGCCATCTTATGACGCAACTCAAGGTTGCGTCTGACACATTGACGACGAAGGTCAAGATAGCGATAGCGCATTCTCAGGTCATCGCCTCCGTCGGTATCGTCTTCAATTGTAAATGGCGGTACGGCTGCCGGATTGAGGACCTTAAGGGCTGTCACCTCTATCTCTATGTCACCGGTGGGCAGTTGGTCGTTTTTAGAGAAACGCTCGCGCACAGTACCTGTAGCCTGAATGACAAATTCCCTGCCGAGTTTGTTTGCTTCATCAAAGAGAGCAGCCTGTGCAGGATTGCTTTGGTCGAATGCAAGTTGAGTGATTCCATAGCGGTCACGCAAATCGATGAAGGTCATACCTCCCATCTTCCTGACACGTTGCACCCACCCTGCCAGTGTTACCTGTTTGTTGACATCGGTGATACGAAGTTCACCGCAAGTAGTAGTTCTATACATATCTTATGTGTTTTAGTATTCCAACTTTGGATGATATCGTTTAGTAAATAGCCACGCTATCGTCAATTTTCTTAATTAGTCCCCTGAGTACAGTGCCTGGTCCAAACTCATGGAATTCGGTAGCACCGTCCTGAATCATATTTCTGACGGTCTGCGTCCAGCGCACAGTAGCAGTCAGTTGTGCTACGAGATTTTCGCGTATTGCATCGGGATCCGACTGGGGATATGCGTTGACATTCTGATAAATCGGGCATTGAGGTGCTGAAAAATGAGTATCAAGTATGGCACGTTTAAGTTCTTCAGCTGCAGGCTGCATAAGCGGCGAGTGGAATGCCCCACCGACATTGAGTTTGAGTGCCCGTTTGGCACCTTTCTCACGCAGGAGTTGGCAAGCTTGGTCAATACCATCAATAGAGCCTGAGATAACCACCTGCCCCGGACAATTAAAATTAGCAGCAACCACTATCTCACCTTTCACTTGGTCGCACACTTCCTCCACCACATCATCCGGAAGGCCCAATACGGCCGCCATTGTAGAAGGCTGCAGGTCGCATGCTTTCTGCATTGCTGCTGCCCGCTTGGCGACAAGGCGCAGAGCGTCTTCAAAACTGAGTGCTCCGCATGCGACAAGTGCGCTATACTCGCCAAGAGAGTGACCTGCCACCATGTCAGGCACGTCGATAGTCTGCACCTTCTCAGCTATTACGGAATGGATAAAAACAGCAGGTTGTGTGACATGTGTTTGCTGAAGACTCTCAGGTGTACCGTTGAACATGATGTCAGTTATGCGATAGCCTAAAATCTGATTGGCGTTTTCAAACATCTCACGAGCGACAGGATAAAGGTCGTAGAGATCCTTTCCCATACCGGAATACTGTGAGCCCTGACCGGGAAATACGTATGCTTTCATTTCTTCAGATTAAGTTGACTTAAAATTACTTATAACTGCTTATTTTCCCCCACCCTAAAATTACGCGCAAAGTTATTACTTTTTTCCGAAACAGCCAAAACAAGTATGCAAAAAAAGCCGCTTGTTGTTCAAACAAGCGGCTTAAAGGCTTATCTACAGTTAAGCTTGGTCTGGTTTCTCGGATTGCTCATCGGTCTTTAGTGTAAGTTGCTTCCCGTCCTTGTCATAAAAAGCGAATTGCAACATACCAAGCGACTGGTCGGCAACGACCTTGAGCGAATATCGTCTCCACCAATTAAATTTCAGACTTCTGAGGTATCCGCGAGCTGCAAAAGCTTCCACGAATGGGTGCAAGTGCAGGCGCATTGACTTGCCGAAGTGCGAGAAGTAGTGTTGGATTTCTTCTTCGAGAGTGTCGGTAAATAGCAGTGACGATTGTATCTTTCCCTTGCCATGACACGTCGGGCACACTTCATTTATGTCGATATCAACAGCGGGGCGCACACGTTGACGCGTTATTTGCATAAGTCCGAATTTTGAGAGCGGCAGCACGTTGTGCTTGGCTCTGTCGTTAGCCATGAGTTGTCGCACATGGTCGTATAATGCCTGCTGGTTTTCTTTGGAGTCCATATCGATAAAGTCGATAATTATTATTCCTCCAATATCTCTAAGTCGGAGCTGATGGACAATTTCATCAGCCGCCAGCATATTAAAACCAAATGCGTTCTGCTCTTGGTCTTCAAATAGTTTTTTACTACCGCTATTGACATCGATTGAGTAGAGCGCTTCTGTCCGCTCCATTATCAAATAGCCGCCGTTTTTGAAACCCACTGTTCTTCCCAAGCCGGTCTTCATCTGCCGTGTAACTTGGAAATGGTCGAAGATAGGTTGGTCGTCGTTGTAATAACGCACTATGTCAGCCTTTTCAGGGGCTATAAGTTCAACATACTGCTTTATCTCGTCGTAGATTTCACGATCGTTGACAGCAATACTCTCAAAAGAGGGGTTGAAGATATCACGAATGATACCTATAGTTCTGCCTAACTCTTCGGTGACAAGTGCCACATCTGTCTTTTGCTGCAGTTTGAGTAGCGAGTCCTCCCAGCGTTTGACGAGCAGACGAAGCTCATTATCAAGTTCTGCAACTCTTTTGTCTTCAGCCACCGTTCTAACAATGACACCGAACCCTTTGGGCTTGATAGATTGTACAAGTTGCTTGAGGCGGCTTCTTTCTGCCTCTCGCTTTATTTTACTTGACACCATGACCTTGTCGGCAAATGGAATGAGTACGATATTCCTGCCTGCAAGAGATATTTCTGCAGTGAGTCGGGGTCCTTTGGTGTTGATGGGCTCTTTTGATACTTGAACGAGTATCATGTCTCCCACTGAAAGCACATCAGCTATCTGTCCGTCCTTGCCCACCTCAGTTTCCTTTTGCCATTTGATATTCTGAGGCTTACGCTGTCGGTTCGATACGAGGTCGGTAGTAAACTTCTTGAGTGTTAAGAAATCAGAACCTAAGTCTAAATAGTGTAGAAAAGCGTCTTTTTCATGTCCGACATCCACAAAAGCCGCATTCAGCGCTGGCATCACTTTGCGTACTCTGCCGTAATAGATATTTCCGACGGCAAAAGTAGGCTCAAGTTTCTCGCGATTAAATTCCTGAAGTCTGTCGTCTTCAAGCAAAGCGATAGATATCTCTTGTGGGCGAACATCAACAATAAGTTCGCTTTTCACTTTCAATTAGGGTTTTAGGTTGAGTGCAGCAGGTCTGTTTGCGCCCAAAAAGACCTTTGTATGCTACACCTTAAGAATTAATAAAAGGGTTTATATATGAGAAAACAAACCCACATGCCAACACAGCCGACATGGAGTTTGTTTTCTATTATCCGATCGCCTGATTACTTGTGCTTATGGCGATTCTTGCGCAAACGTTTTTTACGTTTGTGAGTTGACATCTTGTGTCTCTTATGTTTTTTTCCGTTTGGCATCGCAGTCTATTATTTAACTTTGTTAACAAATTCTTTAGAAGGCTTGAATGCAGGAATGTTGTGCTCAGGCACGATGATGGTGGTGTTCTTTGAGATGTTACGAGCCACCTTTGTAGCGCGAGTCTTAATTTGGAAAGTACCGAAACCGCGGAGGTAAACGTTCTCTTTCTTAGCCAACGAACCTTTAACGTTAGCCATCATTGACTCTACTACGTTCAGCACAGTTGCTTTGTCATAACCAGTTTGTGCTGCAATCTGGTTTACTAAATCTGCTTTTGTCATAATTTTTTTGAATTATTAAAAGATTAATATTTTTATATGTGATTTTCAGTTCCATAAACGCGTCAGCGCCAACCGCCCTTCCTTATCCATGCGCTCTGCCAGCGTTTAATTGCCGCCTAACACTCGGCCGATAGACAAGAAATGTGCATTTTCAGCTCACCTACATAACAATTTTATGATTGTCAGCGAAAAAAGCGGTGCAAAATTACTACTTTTTTTATAACTACCAAAAAAAAAGCGTATTTTTTTGATTTTTTTGTTTTGAGGGTGCATAAAGTTGAGCTTAGGTGCTATACAAAAATGCTTATTCTGATAATAATTGTTTGTAAAATCCGCTCTAATTCACGCAAAAAAAGTACTGTACTGTAGATGCTGTTTTTCAACCATTTAGATGTGTACAAATCGTTTCCTACTCGATCTTCAACCGATGACAACAGGAACAACTCGCATCTAACAAGCAGGTACGCAAGCAGTTACAGATGCTTTTAACACAATTTTAATTATCAATTTATATGTTTGAGTTGAAGGTAATTATACAAAACGATATAAAATTCATACGTTTTTAGCAGAGAGGTAGAAATCGTAAACAGGTTTGACGTATCGGCTATGTTTATCATCTTCCGTCATCAATTCGAAAATAGCGGTCAGTTGTTCGTAGCTGAGTGCGGGTGCAAGTAAGGATAGGATATATTTGCCTCCTATGCAGTCTAAGTTGTAGAGAGTGAGCCGGAAGGCATCGTCCACAAAGTTTTGATAGATAGAATCCACGTAGGCGGTGTCAGCGTTTGTCAGGGCGAGCTGCATGCAGTAGTCTTCGAGCTGCATCTGCCGGCTCAGATAGTAGCTTACCAGATCATTGGAACGAGTGCCATAGACATTAACGAGATTGACGCGCGCGGCATCTTGAGGGATCTGAGGTTGGTCTTGTGTCTGATCCATAAGTTCGTCTCGGAGTGAGTCACAGAGCAACTCCACATAGATTTCGCCCTCTTCCAAGCACAGCACACACTGCCCGAAATCAGCAATTTCGAGCACAGTAACCTGCTCAAAAGGGAAAGACTTGGTTAGCGAAAAAGCATTATTCTCTACAATAGTATAGTAGGCTTTCAGCTCTTTACCATTGTCAACATAAAGCGTCACATCGCGATTCTCTAATCCCAAGTTAGGGTCAACTAAGCCATTGATGGTGATACTCTTCTTCGTACACGACGGCGCAAAGCATAAAATCAATGCCCACACAACAACCCTGACTACAAATTTAGCCTGCTTATACATATTATTTACAATTGATAGAAGCTGTGAATTATGCATGCTGTTTGCAAGCAGAGGCACTCATATTCCTGACGGGTGCAAAGATAAGCATATTTGTGCAATACACAATACCGATGTAAATAATTTAATCGAAATGGTAGGTTTGTGATTTTAGCGGTGTGTTTTTATTTGTAAATTTGCAAGGTATAAAAAAAAAACGTACCTTTGCGCGTTAAATATGTAAAATTGGTATTGAGGTGTAAGATTTGACACTGAGTGCGGCAGAAACACTATTGCACCATTGAAACGGAATAGTTCACATATTGACAACGAAACGACTCAGATGAGTTTGGAATTGGATTTTGAACCATACGGGTCGATGCCTGCTTCTTTGAAAGAGAATACAACTGAATTAGCAGAGTCTCACATTGCCGCCGGCAAGAATAAAATATCAGACATGGAAGATAAGCAACACATAGCATCAACCAAAAATAATTCCGCTCTCTCGTCATCGGTGATTTCGTCGCAAACTTCGTCACCGGTATCTGCTGAGCAAGCCTACATAGGTTTGCTGCTTGAGACCCGCCGCGAAGGCATTGAGAACGTGGTTGAGCAATTACGCAATACGGGCTTTTTCAACGCTCCTGCCTCAACTGTTTTTCACGGCAACTATGCCGGTGGGCTGACTGACCATAGTTTGAACGTATGCAAAGTAGCTCTTGAGCTGCGCGATTTAATGGTGGGCATGCAGCCTGAATTGGCTCCTGCGTTACCCCGAGAGAGCGTGATACTGAGTGCCTTGCTGCACGACGTATGCAAGGCTGACGTTTATAAAGAGGAGGAGAAATGGCGCAAAGATGCCAACAACCGCTGGGAGAGTTACAAGACATACGGGGTTGACTATGCTGCGTTTCCTGTAGGTCATGGGGAGAAGTCGGTTATTCGGCTTTTGCAATGGGGTCTCAGATTAGACGACAACGAGATTCTTGCCATACGCTGGCACATGTCGGCATGGGACCTGCCATTTCAGAGCAGCGAGTTCAAAGGCAACTTCTCTGCAGCACAAAACAAATGCAAGTTGCTCTCGCTGATTCAGGCAGCCGACGGCCTTGCCACATCAATGCTCGACAAGAAAAAAACTAATGCATAACCATCAAGCATATCATTAACCTATACATAACAACAGTCAAAACAAAAATGGAATTATCAGAACAAGAGATTGTCAGACGTCAGAGTCTGCAAACGATGCGTGAAATGGGCATTGACCCCTACCCTGCAGCCGAATACGTGGTTACAGCCTATTCGACCGACATAAAGACTGAATACGCTCAGAAAGAATCACAGCTTACCCCCTCAGAATTGGAAGAAGGGAAAGCGGTGGATTCATGGCCTGTGAGCATAGCCGGCAGAATAATGTCGAGACGCATTATGGGCAAAGCATCGTTTATCGAGCTTCAAGACTCTAAGGGCAGAATACAGGTATATGTCTCACGCGACGACATCAACACCGAAGAACAGCCTGAGATGTATAATATCGTATTTAAGAAACTTCTTGATATTGGCGACTTTATCGGTATCGAAGGATTTGTGTTTAAGACCCAGACCGGTGCTGTCAGCGTACATGCAAAAAAACTGACGGTGCTGTCGAAGTCGCTTCGCGTGCTGCCTATCGTGAAATATCGCGACGGCGTAGCATACGACAAGTTCGACAATCCTGAACTACGCTATCGTCAGCGCTATGTTGACCTGATTGTCAACGACGGAGTCAAGGAGCAGTTTCTGAAGCGCGCCACCGTGATACGCACCATGCGCAACATATTGGACGACGCCGGATATACTGAGGTCGAGACCCCAATGCTGCAACTCATTGCAGGTGGTGCCTCAGCACGTCCGTTCATTACGCACTTTAATGCCTTGGACACTGACATGTATATGCGTATCGCCACAGAGCTTTACCTGAAAAGACTGATAGTGGGCGGATTTGAAGGAGTGTATGAGATCGGCAAGAACTTCCGCAACGAAGGCATGGACCGCACTCATAACCCTGAGTTTACATGTATGGAGCTCTACGTGCAGTATAAGGACTACAACTGGATGATGTCATTCACTGAGCAGCTGTTAGAAAAGATATGTATTGCCGTCAACGGTACAACAGAGAGTAAGATAGGCGACAATGTAGTATCGTTCAAGGCTCCATATCGCAGGTTGCCTATACTTGATGCGATACAGGAGAAAACAGGTTTCGACCTGAATGGCAAGACGGAAGACGAGCTTCGCGATATATGCAAGCAGCTGAAAATTGAGATAGAACCTTCATGGGGCAAAGGCAAGATGATCGACGAGATATTCGGTGAATATTGCGAAGGCAATTTCATTCAGCCTACTTTCATCACCGACTATCCGGTAGAGATGTCGCCTCTGACAAAGATGCACCGTTCAAAACCCGGACTAACAGAGCGCTTTGAGCTCATGGTTAATGGCAAGGAACTGGCAAATGCTTATTCTGAGCTCAACGATCCTATCGACCAATACAACCGCTTCGTGGAGCAGATGAAGCTTGCCGACAAGGGTGACGACGAGGCCATGATTATTGACCACGACTTCATGCGCGCACTTGAATACGGAATGCCACCCACCTCCGGAATAGGTATCGGAATCGACCGTCTGACAATGCTCATGACCGGACAAACGACAATACAAGAAGTACTTCTGTTTCCACAGATGAAAAAAGAAGTGATAGATTAAGTTGAGAACACTTCGCCGGAGAATAAGAAAACACAAACGATATGAACTCACAAAAACAACCTCGCGTGGCGATATTTGGCGGTGGCAGTTGGCCTACGGCATTAGCCAAGATTGTCATGCATAACGTTGACAGCATCAACTGGTACATGCGTCGTCAGGACCAGATTGATCAGTTCAAGGTTCAAGGTCGCAACCCTGATTACCTGACCGGTACCAAGTTTGACGTAAGCCGAATAAACTTCACGTCGGACATCAATGCCGTGGTGCGCGACTCTGACGTGCTTATCATGGCAGTGCCTTCGCCTTTTCTCAAGCTGCACCTGAAAAAGATGCACCGCAGTCTGAAGCGCAAGATTATAGTCAGCGCCATAAAGGGCATGGTGCCTGAGGAGAACATGATAGTAACCGACTATCTGCACCTGAAATATGAGGTTCCGATGGACCAATTAGGTATAATAGCCGGTCCATGCCATGCCGAAGAGGTGGCATTGGAACGTCTCTCGTACCTTACCATCGGTTGCACTGACATCAACAGAGCAGCCACGCTTGCCAAATTGTTTGAGACCCCATACGTCAAGACCACCACAAGTGACGATATAATAGGTCTTGAATACAGTTCGGTGATGAAAAACATCTACGCCATTGCTTCAGGTATATGCTATGGTCTCAAGTATGGCGACAACTTCCAGTCGGTACTGATATCCAATGCCATACAAGAGATAGAGCGTTTCACTAATGCTACCAATCCACTCCGCCGCGACATAGCCCATTCGGCATATTTAGGCGACCTATTAGTGACGAGCTACTCGAAGTTTTCTCGAAACCGCCAGTTCGGCACCATGATAGGCAGAGGATACAGCGTCAAGACGGCACAACTCGAGATGGAGATGGTGGCAGAAGGCTACTACGGAACGAAATGTATTCATGAGTTTAACGAGCGTTTCCGAGTAAACCTGCCGATAGTGGATGCAGTATATAACATCATCTATGGGTTCCACTCGCCCACTCTCGAAATACAAGATCTTGCCGGCAAGCTCAGGTGATGAGGAGTCGAAAGATTCTACCTGCCCCCTTACCTAACGGGATGTAAATTGTTAAAAATGCCCTTCGGTGGGCAAATGGAGGGAGAGTCAATGCGGATAGCAACCATTGTCGAAAGGTGAAAAACAAAAGTATAGAAATAATAAATTAAAACCACAATAATTATGGACATCAAACTTGATATTTCCAAAATTCACGGTTTCGTAAGCGAAGCCACAGTTAACGGCTATGCAGATAAGACAGCTTCAGCACATGCCAAACTCATCAACGGCACCGGCGAGGGCAACGACTTCCTTGGTTGGGTTAATTTGCCCGACGACATCATGCCGCAATTAGACGATATCTGCATCACTGCCCAACAACTCCGTTCTGAGTGTGAGGTGATTGTATGCGTAGGTATTGGTGGCAGCTACCTGGGTGCGAAGGCGGTGATTGACGCGCTATCAAATTCATTCGCGGCACAATCGAAATTATTTCCTCAGATAGTGTATGCCGGACAGAACATATCTGAAGATTACCTGTATGAGCTACAGCAGTACCTCATAGACAAGAAATTTGGCATAGTATCAATATCAAAATCAGGAACTACGACTGAGCCTGCATTGGCATTCCGTCTGCTGAAAACTCAACTTGAGCAGCAACAGGACAAAGAGGCTGCCAAGCGTCTGATAGTATGCATCACCGACAAGGCGAAAGGTGCACTTCGCACTCTTGCCACTCAGGAGGGCTACAAGACATACGTCATCGAAGACAATATAGGCGGTCGTTTTTCTGTTCTCTCGCCCGTTGGTCTTCTGCCGATAGCATGCGCAGGATTTGATATCAGAAAACTCATCAGCGGTGCTCAGAGAATGAAAGAGCTTTGTGCTTCCGACAAACTTGAGCAGAATCCGGCAGCTCAGTACGCAGCAGCTCGCAATGCATTATATGAGAGTGGCAAGAAGATTGAACTACTCGTCAATTTCCACCCCAAATTGCACAATATAGCCGAGTGGTGGAAGCAGCTCTACGGTGAGTCGGAGGGCAAAGGTCACAAAGCACTGTTCCCTGCATCGGTTGACTTCACGACCGACCTTCACTCAATGGGTCAGTACATACAAGACGGTGAGCGCCATCTGTTTGAGACGGTAATATCAGTAGCCGAACCTGAGCACCACGTCAATTTCCCGCATAACGATGCCAACCTCGACGGACTCAATTTCCTTGCCGGCAAGCGCGTGGATGAGGTCAACAAGATGGCAGAACTCGGTACGATGCTCGCACACGTAGATGGAGGAGTACCTAATATCAAGTTGACAATGCCTCGTTTGAACGAGTACTACTTGGGTGAGCTGATTTACTTTTTTGAGTTTGCATGCGGCATAAGCGGCTATGTATTAGGCGTTAACCCCTTCAACCAGCCCGGAGTGGAAGCTTACAAGAAAAACATGTTTGCTCTGCTCGACAAACCCGGCTACGAAAAAGAAAGTGCAGCAATAAAAGCGCGTCTTGCATAAGAACAGCTATGCACTATCACAAGCACATACTCGTTAAATATACAAAATCACTATAACAATGACACGAAAAAGTATAGCAATACTATGCACTGTGCTACTCAGTTGCGGCTTTGCTTTCTCGCAATCCGACGATGCAGGTGCAGCAGTCACCGAGGAGCAGAAAGAGGACAAGAAAGTCAACTCGCTTGAGAATCAGACCTCACTGCGACATTATTTCGAGATGTCGGCTATCGGCGGTGTGTCGAGTTTCGTAGGCAACCCCAAGCAGGGCTACTTTGAGCCGGGCTACAATACAGGACTTGGTTTCTACTACGTGATGCGCTCACTCAAATACCATATCGGTATGCGCACCGGCTTGGCTGCTGAGAGTTCGCAGAGCTTATACAAGACCACTCAGGGTTACAGTGACCAGTTCTCCACATTCGATGGCAACGGTGAGCCGATGGATGTAAACTACTCTATTCAGAGACTCAACGAGAGACATACGCAGGTGTATTTCACCATTCCCCTGCAGTTCTCTGTTTTTGGTGAGAATTTGGCATTTCACATAGGTCCGAAGCTATCTATTCCCCTTGCCGACTTCTCTAATCAGGTACTCTACAACACCGACCTGAGTTGCTATTTCCCGCTCTCCGGTAAAACTGTCCTAAGCGATGCACAGCTTGCAGCCGGTTTTCAAGAGCAGCAGACCATGTCCATCCGCCACGACAAGATACTGCCTAAGATATGGATACTCGGTTCGGCAGAGTTGACCTACGATGTAGAGTTCAAAGAGCACTATGCCCTCTGCTTTGGTCTGTATGCCGACTACTCGTTCAACCACTTTACGGTGGAGAAGTCTGCCAACCCCTCACTGCTATATCTAACACCCAAGGAAGAAGGCAGCACCACCCTTGTTCGCAAGACCGACTCAGCTCTGCGTGCTAATATCAATGGCAGCCAGATGATTGACAAGTTCTCTTATTTCGCAGCAGGATTTAAGGTGGCATTCAAGATGTACGACTAACAGCAACCACGCTTTAATAGAGAGATGAAGATTCAGTTTCTTGGTGCGGCACGTGAAGTGACGGGCAGCAAACACCTGATAATAACCGACAAGGGCAAGCGTATATTGCTCGATTGCGGCATGTACCAGGGTAAGGGTATGGAGACCGATGCACAGAACCGCGAGTTAGGTTTCGACCCCGAAGAGCTCGACTACGTGATACTCTCGCATGCACATATCGACCACTCCGGACTTATACCATACATCTATAAGCTCGGTTTTCGCGGCACCATCTATTGCACTCCTGCCACACGCGACCTTTGTGCTATCATGCTCAAAGACACAGCTTTCATCTTGCAGCAGGACGTACGTTGGTACAACAAGAAGATGCAGCGTCAGCACAAACCGACCATCAAGCCGCTTTTCGATGCCAACCATGCGGAGCGGTGTATGCACCTGTTTGTCACCATCGACTACGACCGCCTATTTCATCTGACCGACGACATCACTCTGCGCTTTACCAATTCAGGGCACATGCTCGGCTCAGCCATAGTCAGCCTTGAAGTGAAGGAGCGCGACGGAGTCAAGCGCATAGCCTTTACCGGCGATATCGGGCGCCCGCATAGCTACCTACTCTGCCCACCGCAGCCGTTTCCGCAATGCGATTACCTGATAACGGAATCGACCTACGGCGATAGGCTTCACGAAGAGCGGTTGGTTACGGAAAACGAGTTTCTGAGTATAGTAGAGGACACCTGCGTCAAAAACAAGGGTAAACTGATAATTCCGAGTTTTTCGGTAGGCAGAACTCAGGATATTGTCTATGTGCTCAATAAGCTGTACAACGAGCATCGACTACCGTCTATCAACGTGTATGTTGACAGTCCGCTTTCGGTGAATGCCACCAATATCTTCAAACTCTATACCGACCTGATGAACGACGATGTGCGCGAGACAATGCTCTATGATAAAGACCCCTTCGGCTTTAACTCGCTGACGTATATAACTGATATTCACGAGTCGAAGGCATTGAACAACGACAAGCGTCCGTGCATTATCATCTCGGCATCAGGTATGCTTGAAGCAGGACGAGTTAAGCACCACGTTGCCAATCACATAGAAGACCCCACCACCACTATTCTGATTGTAGGCTATTGCACCCCCACCTCTCTTGGTGCACGAATACAAGACCCTAAAAAGAAATACATATCTATCTTTGGCTTCGACCACAAGAAACTCGCACGCATAAAAAAGATAGAAGGCTTCTCCGGACATGGCGATTACAAAGAGATGATTGAGTATTTAGGCTGTCAGGACGTAAACAAAGTGAAACACACATTTATTGTTCACGGCGAGGAGCATGCACAAAGCGAATTCAAAGACCACCTCTATGAGGCAGGTTTCAGAGGCATCAGCATACCTGAACGCGGGGAAGAAGTGGAAATATAAACAGCTAATAATAAAGACAATAAATCATTAGAACATGCAACATGCAACATTAGAACATTAAATCATTACAACATTAAAACATTATATATGGGACTACTTTTCGCCTTCCTTCTGGGGGCAATGCTGATATCATTTTTATGTTCAATCCTTGAGGCGTCGCTGATGTCCACCACGCTGTCGTATATATCGATGCGCGAGGAAGAGGGCAGCAAGTCGGCTACGCTGATGAAATCATACAAGACAGAGACTGAGCGTCCGCTTGCAGCAATCTTGTCGCTCAACACTATAGCCAATACCATAGGCGCTGCCGGTGTCGGTCAGCAAGCAACATTGGTCTTTGGCAGCAAGTGGTTTGGGCTTGTATCCGCCATCACTACCCTACTCATACTTATTTTCTCAGAGATAATTCCTAAGACCATCGGCTCCACTCATTGGAAGAAAATGATGGGCTTCACGGCTCGCTCAATACGCGTACTGATAGTGCTGATGTATCCGTTAGTGCTACTCATTGAAGTAATAGGCAGAGCCGTAAGAAAAGACGATGCGGAGGTAACTGTCAGCAGAGAGGAAGTGCTGGCAATGGCAAATGTAGGAGAAGAGGAAGGCATAATCGAAGAGAGCGAGAACAAGGTGATACAGAATGTCATAAAGCTCGACAATGTGAAGGCATGTGACGTGATGACACCGCGTGTGGTGGCTGCTATAGCAAGCGAGAAGATGACACTACGCGATTTCTACGAATCGGACAAATACGATCATTTCTCGCGCATACCCGTCTATTCAGAGTCACCGGAGTATATCACCGGATATATTCTTCGTCAGGAGGCTCTTGAGGATCTTGCAGAAGACAAGTTCGACGAGACACTCTCGCAGATAAAACGCGATGTGCCCTACTTCAACGAAGACACCACCATCTCCGACATCTGGGACCAACTGCTAAAGCAGAAAGTTCAGATAGCCATCATCATCGACGAATACGGCTGCTTCCAAGGAATATTGACTTTCGAGGATATCATTGAGACCATCTTCGGACTTGAGATTATTGACGAGAACGATCAGGTCTCCGAC
Organism: uncultured Bacteroidales bacterium; assembly: GCA_946184695.1. Lineage (GTDB taxonomy): Bacteria > Bacteroidota > Bacteroidia > Bacteroidales > Paludibacteraceae > Colicola. The sequence continues at coordinate 30,477 of CAMHGK010000004.1, forward strand.
ATGCAGCAGTATGCTCGCGAGCGTTGGCAGCAGCGTCAGAAACGCTTCAGCAAACTCAACATTCCTCGCAACGAAGAACAGAAACCAGCGGATGAAATGTCGGCAATGCCTGACTCCGACACAGAAACTGACATCGACACTAAGACTGACACGGACACGGACATTGACGCTGACGCAGAGATTGTTCAGCCCACCTCAGTTGCAGGCACTAACGCAGACGACATCGATGGTCCACAGCTGATATAGCGTAAGCCAAGTATATAATTCACAAAACTATACGGGGAGGCACTTTAGAAAATGCCTCCCCGTATTTATGACTATTCATAACCTACAACTGAGTTACAGGGAACTCGAAATAGGTGTCGGGATATGGTTCATTACGAAGTGTGAAATGCCACCATTCAGAGTCTATAGCTTTGAATCCGTGTCTGAGCATTGCCTCTCGCAGAATAAGGCGGTTCAGGAACTGCTGCTCCGTAATAGGCTTCATGCCGTTGGCCTTCTCAAGGTCGGTAAGTCCGGTGTAGGTGCGAGTCTGAGGATTGCCGCAGAAGTCAGGGTGACTCTCCTGACCGAACCAATCGAAAGTACCACCCATATCGACTTCTTTCTCTGTTTTCATATCGAAGAGTGTGAGGTCAACGGTAGAACCACGGGTATGACCTGATTTAGCCATGATGTAATCCTGCTCAAAAAGGACAGGCTTGTCAAGCATGGGATAGAAATAGCGCTTCATGCAGGTGTCGGCAGGGACTTGGGACCAGCGTACAAAATGGTCAACTCCCATCTGCGGGCGGTAGGCATCGTATATCTTTAGACGATAGCCTTGTCGGATGACATCGTCGCTTACAGCGCGGAGCGAGTCGGCAGCCTGCTTGGTTAGAAGTGCTACGGGTTGCCTGTAACCATCGATACGTGCTCCTACGAAATTATAGGTACCATAGTAGCGTATTTCTAAAATCGCGTCAGGTACCACATCCGTTACATTGACGAAACCACTGCAGTCTTCCTGCGGACGTGCAGTTTTCTGATTTTGGCAGGAGAGCAACAGCACGACTGCCACGAGCATAAAAACTAATCTTTTCATTGCTGTATATGTATGTATTCTAACGATTGTCCCTTTCTTTAATAAGGGACTATCACACAACGAGTGCTAAAATAAATTCTACAAATCAACTCTAACAAAAATCCATTATAGAATCGGATGAGGAAATTATTCAACCTTTATCAGTAAACCAGTTTTTCGGATTGGTTGCCGACGCGGACAATATATACACCATGAGCCGGCAGACAGAATACGGGACGCGCAGAATGGCAAGTGCTGACAAGGCGGCCTGCAATATCGTATAGTTCAGCTATGACAATGCCGCTAACATTCTCGACAGCAACTAATGCACCCGATTGCGTGAGGTGCCAAGCGTGATATTTGAGGTTGGCTACAGCTGAACCTTTCAGGAGATTCAGTCCGACCACATTCGACCACACCCTACCCGCAGGTTGTACCTTATAATATATTTTTTCTCCGGTAGGTTCGTCCACTGTCACTTGGTATGACGTCTCGTTGACATCTATCGGATAGCCGGTAAGTGATGTCCTCTCGAACTCGTCTTCACCGCGGATTATGAATATCTGACCTAAGGTGAACACCTCTTGCTTCTTGCCATAATGAATTTTCACCTCGGCGGTGCCTTCGGGAAGGTCAAAAGAGTAATAACGCTCGTTCCAATCGAGTTCGGCTATACCTACCGATTCGCCATCCGCCTCCACTTCCATATCCGCCTGATCGCCCGTTTTTACGTTGGCACGAACCACGAGTCGGGTGTTGTCGGCAATATAGAGGTCACTCAGGGTGACGGTGAAATACTTCTTCGAGGACTTCACACCCATGTTGACAGCAGCCGCACCTGATGCCACGCTCGATGTTCCGTCCCATGATATATGCTCTGTAGAAGACAACAGTTTGACTGACATCCACGGCATAGCAAACACGGTGTCGGCCTTAGCTGTCTGACGCTCGGTATATACATCAAGGTCGTAGTAGTCGGCACCTGCATCTGCCCAACGTGCCACGAAAGAGTTTTCAGTTATGTCGGCAGGCATGAGAGCCTCAATATTCACGGTATCGGCAGGAACAATATATTCGTCAGAGGCGGTATTGACAAGGTCAGCCACATGAAACTTCTCACCTTGCTTGTTGCCCCAGATATATTCGACAAGCTCGGGGTAGTCGATGAATGGGTTGCGATTGTGCTGGATATTGCTCACCACGTCATGCCTGCTAATCTCCTTGCGCGAGACAGGGTCTTGACGGTGCCACTGCAGCAAGAGTTGCTGCATCCACGGTTGAAACTCAAGATAAGAATCGTTAGTGAGGCAGAAATATGAACCTTTGGTATTGCCATAAGAAACTGAGTTATCTTTATTTCGTGCAACAGTGTCGATCCAATGATAATCCTCGTATGCGGTTACCACATAGAAATAAGCTCGCGCGAAGTCGCCTTTGTATTCGTCGGCAGGTTCCCAAACACGGTTGTTGGGATGCCCCTTCATCCACCCGCCGCGAAATACGCCATTATCATAGACTACCGTGCTATCAACAATACCCGGGCAGTAGTTGCTCTTACCTGCTGAGTTGGCCTTGCTCTCGGCGGGCATAAGATGGTGTAAATCGACGTAAGCAGGGTTCGACTTATCAGACGATGAGTTGGCTGCTCCCCACCACGACTTAGCAAAACCATGCTCAAGGTCAACGCCATTGGCACTGACAGCACCTAAGCTGTCGGTCGGAAAATAATGAACGAGAGAAGAATACATGTCGAAGATGGTGCCATCGGCTCGGCGGTCGGTGAGCACAAAGGCATCCCACAGGTACCAATGAGTATGAACCTCGTTGACTCCACGCGAGCCGTATTTATAGCGGTCGCCACCTTTTATTATATTGCTCAGAGCCGTCTTGAGTTCAGCATCAGTCTTGCCTTCTGCGCCGGCATAATAACCGTCGGGCAATGTTTCGGCACTGAGGTTAGAGGTCAGTGCAAGAGCCAGCAAAATTGTGGCAAAGAGATAGTTGTGTTTCATGGCGGGAAGGATTTACGGATATATATTCGATTCGATTATAGAAAAATTCGCGTGGAAAGATTACGCCTTTCGGACGTTGAAATCGAGAATGTGATTCAGTCCGAGCAGGACGAGATTACGCTCAAAGCGTACTTGCTGTTGCAGGTTGTTGAGGATATAAGGTGCGCTACCGCCTGTGATGAACGTCTGGAAATTATCCACCTGTTCACCAACCGAGCGCATATAACCTTTAGCCTCAAACACGACACCTCTAACCACCCCTGCTGCGATGGCGTCGCGGGTGTTTTTACCGAAAAGGGGAAGCAGTTCGCTCTCTTCTACCTCGACGAGCGGGAGTCGTTTGGTCATTTGTTTGAGTACATGGAGCCGCATCTTTATACCCGGGGCGATGTTGCCTCCGAGATACTGCCCTCTATCGTTGACATAATCGTATGTAATGGCAGTGCCTACATCGATGATTAGCAGATTGGTCTGCGGACACAGTACACTTGCCCCGACAGCCGCTGCAAGTCGGTCCTGACCGAGTGTATGCGGTGTGTCATATAGATTCTCTATGGGCAGGGGCGTATTATGGTCGAAAAGGATGAATGTTTTAGAATGTTTAGCGAGCAGATTGACCACGGCTGAATCGAAAGTACCGACCGACGAGAGTATGCTGTTGCTGACCGGATAGAGCGAGCAAAGCCTCTCCATCTCGACCGATGAGAAGTTCTTATACATGAACGTCTTTGCCAATGTTCCGTTGTCGCGGAACAATGCCACTTTGATTCTTGAGTTGCCTTGATCAATACAAAGATTCATGAGTTATGATTTACAATCTACACAATTGACCATTAGAAAAAAAAACAAAGAGGGCATACCTAAGGCATACCCTCTTTTTGTTCGCAATTACTTCTTAATAGCTTCTTTAGCTTTGTCAGCAGCTGCGTTGATAGCTTCCTTAGCTACATCCTCAGCAGCTTCCTCAGCTACTTCCTTAACGGTCTTGTCTTCCTCTGCTACAGCAGCTTCCTCTGCTACAGCAGCTTCTTCAGCCTTCTGGCAGCATTCAACTTTCTCAGGAGCCTCTTCTTTGGCTTCCTTCTTCTCTGAACCGCAAGCTACTAAAGCAGCAGCAACTGCGAGAACCATAAAGATTTTTTTCATTTCTTTAAGATTTTATTTGTTAAACATTATTTAGTATAGATGTTTCCTCAGAAGTCACAAAGATGATTTCCTTAAAAACAGACTATATTTTCGTGAGCAGGTATCGCTATACCGTTTCTTGGTTTGCGCTGACGCGACCTTGTTTGAAATAGAGGTTGCGTCCTGGAAATCGCTCTACCCAGTTCATATTATGAGTGGAGACGATAACCGACGTGCCTGACTTGCTTATCATAGACAGCAGGTCCATAATCTCGGCACCTGTCTCAGGGTCGAGGTTGCCGGTGGGCTCGTCAGCAAGGATGAGCTGCGGCGAGTTGAGCAGTGAGCGTGCAATGACAACACGCTGCTGTTCTCCCCCTGAGAGCTGATGCGGCATCTTATATGTCTTGTTCTCCATACCGACAAGGCTGAGTTGCTCTTTGATATGGTTTTCCATGAGTCTGCGGTCTTTCCACCCCGTGGCTTTAAGAACGAATAAGAGATTATCGAATACTGTACGGTCTGTCAGCAGCTGGAAGTCCTGAAACACGATTCCGAGCTGCCGGCGCAACATAGGTATCTGGCGGCGGCGCAGGGTGGTCATGTCGTAGTCGAGTACTTTGGCTTGTCCGGAGAATATAGGTAGTTCAGCATAGATAGTCTTCAGAAAAGTTGACTTGCCGCTTCCTACTTTGCCGAGCAGATATACCAATTCAGCCTTGTCGATAGACACGTTGACATCCGTCAGCACGACTTGCTCCAACTGATGTATTTCTACGTTTCGATAATCTATTAGCATAACGACACTATATCTATCTTACTTGCAACAATCAGTCCAACTTCTCATCGATGAGGTTAATCTTCTGTTCGATGTTGACGAGTTGCTGCTTGAGGTCAGTAATTTTCTTTTGCAGGTCATCGACAATCTTGTTGCCCTTGCCCGACTTGGAGGTGAAGAACATGATATTGTTCTCTGCCACCTTTATCTCTTGCTGCAGTGCTTCATATTGGCGCATGAGACGTCTGCGGTCGCCCTGAAGCTGGTCATCGTCTTTAGCCTCGACGCTGCGGGCAAATGCCGACATACGGCGCTCTGAGGCCTGAACGTTGAGTTGGTCGTAGATTCGATCGGTAGCAGCATGGAACTGACGATAAACTTTCTCTTTGTCGCGGAAAGGCACATGTCCTATTTCTGCGTACTGGTCGGTGAGTTCGCGCAAGCGACTTAGCGTCTCGTCGCGCTCACCTATCTCTATTTCTTCAATTTGCTTGATGAGAGCCTGCTTGAGCTTGAGGTTCTGACGCTCAACGTCGCGTTGCGACTGATGTTGCTCTTTCTTTCTCTCGAAGAAGGCATCGCAGGTTGACTGGAAACGTTTCCAGATGTCCTCAGAATATTTGCGAGCCACCGGTCCCACTTTCTTCCACTCCTGCTGCAGTTTGACAAACTGCTCAGTTGCCGACTCCCAATCTTCGCTATCCTTGAGGGCTTCAGCCTTTTCGAGTAGCGAGCGCTTCTTCTGGAGGTTCTCGCCGAGAGTGTCCTTGAGCTGGCGGTAGAAAGCAGTCTTGGATGCAAAGAAATTATCGCAGAGCTGACGATACTCATCATATATGAGTTGGTTATGCTTCTTAGGTGCAAAACCTATTGTACGCCATTTTGTTTGAAGAGAGTTGACGAGTTCTGTTGCCTCGTCCCACTGCTTGTTGGTTGTCAGTTGGTCGGTGTCGATAGCCTTAAGCTGATCCATAATATCCAGTTTGAGTTGCAGGTTCTCTTCTTCTTTTTTATGTATTTTCTCAAAATGCTCTTGATGACGTTTATTAATAACGGTAGAAGCCTCTTTGAAACGGTTCCATATTTCGTCTCTGAGTTCGCGCGCCACCGGGCCTATATCCGCCCATTTCTCATGCAACTGCTGGAGTGCACGGAACGACTCTACCACATTGTCGCTCTGCTGAAGTTTTTCAGCCTGCTCACAGAGCTCGGTTTTCATTTCAAGATTCTTCTTGAAATCGTAGTCGCGCAACTCATAGTTGATTTTCACGAGATCATAGAAGCTCTCCTGATAGAGGTTATATTGCTTCCAGAGTTGAGTAGATACTTGCGGAGGAACCGGTCCGATGGTCTTCCATTCTGCCTGCAGCTCGCGGAACTTCTTCATGTTCTCCTGCACATCAGCAGTTCCCGACTCCACCATCTCTTTCATCTGGTTTATGATATTCTCTTTGCGCAGCTGGTTCTGCTCCAACTGCTGTTGCTGCTGTTTGAGAGTCTCGGCTCTTTTGTCCTTATATTGTTGCAACAACTGCTTAAATTCGTTTTCTACGTCAGTTATCTTCTCCTGTGCCGTCTGACGCAACTGCTCCAACTGCTCAGCGTTTTGCTCGGCATCTGCCTCAAGTTCATGCTGCTGCTGGCGCAATTTGGCTGAAAGCTGGTGGTGCAATTTATAGAACTGACTCTTAAGCTGGTCGGCGCGCTCTTTAAGTTGGTCTGCCGGTTGGTCGAGCAAAGCACGAAAATCCTCCACTACCTTATCCCTGAGTTGTTCCGCATCCTCATCTGACACATTCTTCTCTTCTGCAGCGGGCTGCTCATCAATAGCGGGCGACTCATCCACAGCGGAAATTTCCTCCTCAGCAACAGGCTGCTCGGCGGCGGGGTTAATAACTTCTTGTTCGTTTACTTGAGCTGCCTCCTCAGCGGCGGCAGCGAGAGTTTCCTTGTTTTCAAGTGTGTCCATGACTTTTTTGAGATTAAGTTCTTCTTCAAAATACCTCTATGCACAAGTGTTTCATACGGCAACAACGTCAATATCAGCAACAAACAACGACGTATGCAAGCACTCACGCAAATTGCGGTGCAAAGGTAATAATTTTATTTAATTGCAACAAATAATATGCAGAATTTTATTTTTTCGCCTGACAAGTGATGATTTTTTGGTGTATTCCAAAAAAAATATCTATCTTTGCGGGTTATTATGGAATACGAGTATCTAAACAATATCAATTATCCGTCGGACCTGAAGAAGTTGCCGCGTGAAGCACTTCCCCGTGTATGCGATGAGTTGCGTGATTTTATCATCAACGAGCTCAGTCATAATCCGGGTCATTTAGGTTCATCTCTTGGCACTATAGAGCTCACCGTAGCGCTTCATTATGTATTCGATACGCCCAACGACCGTCTGATTTGGGACGTAGGTCATCAGGCATACGCTCATAAGATTCTTACCGGTCGGCGGACTCGCTTCTCCACCAATCGGCAGTTAGGCGGATTATCGCCATTCCCCTCGCCCGATGAAAGCGAATACGACGCCTTTATCTCAGGTCATGCAAGCAATAGTATATCAGCTGCCTTAGGTGAGCAGATCGCCGACAACATGCAGGGCGAGAACAGACAGGTGGTGGCGGTGATTGGCGATGGCGCAATGACAGGCGGATTGGCATTCGAAGGCCTGAACAACATGTCGATGTTTCGGAATAATCTGCTTGTTGTGCTCAACGATAACAACATGGCTATCGACCCCATTAAAGGCGGATTTACGCAATATCTTGTTGATCTGACCACCTCAGCCGGCTATAACAAGCTGCGATACAAGCTATATCTGATAGCTAAGCGTTTGCACCTTATCGATGAGCACAAGAAGGCCAGTGTTCAGCGTTTTAACAACAGCCTGAAGGCGAGCCTGACTCATCAGCCTAAAAACATATTCCAGGGACTGAATCTCAGATACTTTGGACCTGCCGACGGACAAGACGTGCTTAATTTGGTTCGCATTCTCCAAGAGATAAAAAATCACAAAGGTCCACGCGTGCTGCACATCGTAACCACCAAAGGCTATGGCTATCCACCTGCTATGCAGGACCAGACGGTTTGGCATGCTCCGGGCGAGTTCAACGTAAAATCCGGAGAACGCGTCAGCCATAGTTCTGCAGGTGAGCCTCCGCTATGGCAACAGGTGTTTGGCGAGACTCTGCTTGAGCTTGCAAAAGAAGACAAACGTGTGGTAGGCGTCACTCCGGCAATGCCGTCAGGTTGCTCTATGAACATCATGCAGCACGAGTTACCTGAGCGCGTGTTCGATGTAGGAATAGCCGAAGGTCATGCCGTCACTTTCTCCGCCGGCATGGCAAAAGAGGGATTGGTACCGTTCTGCAACGTCTATTCGTCGTTTCTGCAACGCTCTTACGACAATATCATTCACGATGTGGCATTGCCCCGACTGCATGTGGTACTCTGCATCGACCGTGCCGGCATAGTGGGCAACGACGGAGCCACACACCACGGGCTCTTCGACCTCGCCTACCTGCGCCCCATACCCAACATCGTCATTGCTGCTCCGATGGACCGTGAAGACCTGAAAAAGATGATGCGTTTTGCTCTCCTGCACAGCGGTCCTATTGCCATACGCTACCCTCGCGGCAGGACCGATGCCGTCGTCTATGGCAGCGATGAGCCGCTTGAGTTAGGACATAGCCGACTTATCAAACCTGGCAACCATTCGAAAGAAGCCACTATTGTGCTAACCATAGGCAGCATCGGTAATACCGCCTATCGAGCCATCGAAGATACAGATATAGCAATGTACGACATGCGCTGGCTCAAACCGCTTGATACAGCGCTGATAGATAAATTGGCTGAGTTGCAAACAGCACGGATAGTTACCATTGAAGACGGAGTGATAGCCGGCGGATTAGGAAGCGCTGTAGCTGAATACGTATCCGACAAGGGCTACAACATCAAAGTGGAACGAATAGGCATCCATGACACATTCGTACAACACGGCTCAACCAAAGAACTCTATCACCTGCTCGGACTCGACGAGCAAGGGCTAAAAGATAAAATTTTAGGCTAGCGCAAAGCCTAATCTCACCCTCTAAAAACATAAAACGATGAGGATTATAATTGCAGGAGCAGGAGAAGTAGGCACTCACCTTGCCAAGCTCCTTTCGCGCGAGAATATGGACATCAGTCTTATCGACCCGAGTGCAGAGCGCTTGGGTGATCTCAGTGCCAACTATGACATGCTCACCCGCGTAGCCTCACCTACATCGCTGCATGACCTGCGCGATGTGGGAGTGAAAGACGTTGACCTGTTTATAGCCGTCACGCCTCACGAGAGTGTCAACATGACTGCCTGTCTGATTGCCAACCAACTTGGTGCCCGCAAGACCCTTGCCCGAATAGACAACTACGAGTATCTGCTTCCCGAGAACAGACGCTTCTTTGAGAGCATGGGACTCAACCATTTGATATATCCCGAAGTGCTTGCGGCAAAAGAGATAACCGATGCCATCCACGTCAACTGGATGCGCTATCACCTATCGCTTTGCAACGACACTTTGGAGCTATGTGTAGTGAAGGTACGCAGTAATGCTTCGATAATAGGTCAGAAGTTCTCCTCAGGCGCCTTCAACCACGGAAAATTCAGGATAGTAGCCATGAAACGCGGCAACGAGACCATCATCCCGCGCGGCGACGATGAGGTGATGGCAGATGACCTCGTATTCTTTGTATGTTCGCGCGACAATATCGACTTCGTCAGGCAGCAGGCGGGCAAAGATGCCCACTCAATGAACAACATCATCTTCCTCGGTGGTACACGAATTGCACAAAAAGCAGCTCAGGTGCTGGGCAACGACAAAAACATAAAAATAATAGAGCCTGACAGAGACCGCTGCTATGCCCTTTCTGAAAAAGTAAGCAATGCCCTCATCATCAATGCCAATGGCAGTGACATGGATGTTCTTAAAGAGGAAGGCATACAAGATGCTGATGCCTTCATTGCCGTCACCGACAGTTCGGAAGCCAACATCTTTGCCTGCATGGCAGCACAGAAATTCGGAGTCAGACGCACCATAGCAGAGGTAGAGAACATAGACTTCATACCTATGGCTGAAGGACTCGACATAGGAGCCATTATCAATAAGAAACTCATCACTTCGTCGTATATCTATCAGATGATGCTCAACGCCTCGGTTCTAAACGTAAGGAATCTGACAAGTGCCGATGCACAGATAGTAGAGTTTGAAGCCAAACCCAACAGTCGGATAACGCGGCATAAGATAAAAGATGTCGATCTGCCGGAAAATGTCAACATTGGCGGTTTGGAACGCGACGGCATTGGCATACTTGTCAACGGCGACACGCAGATATTGCCCCACGACAACGTAGCCGTGTTCTGCAGGGCAAATGAAATACGCAAACTCGACAAGTACTTTAATTGAGGCTAAAACGACAACCGTATGACACGCACTTTCAACTGGAGATTGGTGATTAAGACCTTGGGGGCATTGTTGCTCATCGAGTCGTTTTTCATGCTCATAGCCACATTAGTAGCCCGGCTATATGACGAATACGACTTCGGTGCGTTTCTGCTTTCCACCGTCATAACCCTTGCCGGCGGGCTGGTAGCAATCATTGCGGGGC
>CAMHGK010000005.1 GCA_946184695.1 uncultured Bacteroidales bacterium
GGAGACCATGCGGATAGAATGCCCAATTGGTGATTGGTGATTGGTGATTGGTGATTGGTGATTGGTGATTTGTAATTTGTTATTTGTGATTGTTATTTGTGATTTGTGATTGATAATTGATAATATTTTATGGATAAGAGATTAAGGATAGTATATATGGGTACGCCGGAGTTTGCTCAGTATGTACTCAGTGTGCTTGTGGAGCGCGGTTATAATATAGTAGGAGTGGTAACCATGCCCGACAAGCCTGCGGGCAGAGGCAACAAACTCCAGCAATCGGCGGTCAAGCGCTATGCCGTGGACCATGGTCTTAAGCTTCTGCAGCCCGAGAAGCTCAAGGACGAGCAGTTCTTAGAGCAGCTCCGCTCCCTCGAAGCCGACTTGCAGGTAGTGGTGGCATTCCGGATGCTGCCCGAGGTGGTATGGGCCATGCCCCGCTGCGGCACCTTCAACCTTCACGCTTCACTGCTGCCACAATATCGTGGTGCTGCGCCTATCAACTGGGCTATCATCAACGGGGAGACGCAGACCGGCGTCACCACCTTCATGCTTCGCCACCAGATTGACACCGGCGATATGATACTTCAGGAGAGTATTCCCATAGGCGAAGACGACGATGCCGGCACAATACATGACCGACTGATGACGCTGGGCGCAGAACTCGTTTGCCGCACCATTGACATGATAGAGCAGGGCAAACTGCAAACCACGCCCCAGCCTACCCTGCCCGAAGACCAGATGCGTCCGGCACCTAAGATATTCACCGAGACCTGCCAAATCGACTTCGGCCGCACTGCCCGCGAGGTGCATAACCTCGTGCGTGGGTTGTCGCCGCATCCCGCAGCCTGGTGCATGCTCAACCTCGGCGGCGAACTCCGACAAGTGAAGATCTACAAAACCGCCATCAGTACGGCACCTGTTGGTGACACCGCCATAGGAGAGGTGCAGACTGACGGCAAGAGATACCTCAGGGTGCGCTGCAAGGACGCCATGCTCGACATAGTGGAACTGCAACTGCCTGCAAAAAAACGCATGAACATCAAAGACGCTCTCAACGGGCTGAAACTCAACAACTGATAACCGCTAATCTACGGGCTGAAACTCGACAACTGATAAATGCTAACTCTGACCCATGGTTAGGGAATTAGCACCTACCACATGAATCCATACGACCTAATTGATAAATACTATGGTGCCACACCGCTGCTCAGGCATGTGTTGGTGGTTCATTCGGAGCAGGTTCGCGACCTCGCCTTGCAGATTGTGGACCGCCATCCGGAGTTGCATGCCGACCGAGAGTTCGTTGAGCAGGCTGCCATGCTCCACGACATCGGCATCTTCTACTGCTACGCTCCTAAGATCTACTGCTTCGGACCGCACCACTACATCGAGCACGGCTATTTAGGTGCCGAGTTGCTTCGTCGCGAAGGGTTGCCCAGACATGCACGAGTGGCGGAGCGACACACAGGTTCGGGCATCACCATCGAGCAAATCATTCGCGAAGAGTTACCGCTGCCCGAAGTGAATTTCTGCCCGGAAACTGTAGAAGAGAAGATAGTATGCTATGCCGATAAGTTCTTCTCAAAGTCGCACTTAGGCGAACAGACGGCTTACGAAAAAATCAGATACAACATCTGGAAGTACGGACACGATGCCATAGTCCGTTTCGACGAGATGGAGCGAATGTTTCGTTGAGACCGCAGAACGGCGAGAGGTGCAACACTTCTAATGGAACTTATGTGAGAAACCTACCGACACAAACTCCTTGAATTGGATTTTGGCTCGCTCGTCGTTAGGCAGAATGACGGTGTTGTCGTAGCGAGGGTGCAGCGACACACGAGTGGAGAAATAGCGGTTGATGATAAAATTGCAATTGACTTCCAAATCAATTTCCACCTTACGATAATTAGTATAGAGATAGAACTTAGAGTCTAATTCTATTTCCCGCAGCGGCTTATATTTCCACTCGACACGCATTGAGCTACCTACTTCGTTGAGTATGTTTCTCCCCTTAGGTATGCTATATGTGGTAGGTTGTGAATATACCGTGTCTAATGCATATACGAGTTTGTATGCCACCGGCGAGAATACTATTGACAGGCCTTTGACCGGTTTATAGTCGAGACCGGCAGTCATATTGAAGCGGACGGGCGTGAGTGGGCCGGTTTTGAGTTCGCGTGTGTTGTCGGTCCAGGTCTCGAACAAGTGTGTCTGCAGTTCTGCCGACATCGAGTAGTAGAGTTTTTCGTAGATCTTATATCCGAATTTGGTGTATAGCTTGAGCAGGTCGTCGTTCATATTGACATCCCTGAGCGAATCGCCCACCACGGTATTGACGCCTGCGCGCCATTCGCCGGAGTTTTCCCATGAAACCTTATCCGACTTATAGTTGATAAATCCTTGCGCTATAGCGAGCAGGGCAAAGTTGGAGTTGCCCCCTGCATACCAGTTTTTCGAGACGTAGTTCTGCGTCAGTTGCAGCATCAGTGTCGCCTGCTTGACCCAGGGTGAGTTGCGGGTTCTGACAAGTCGTCTGAGGTTCTCGCGGTCCTCCACTTCGTCCTTTACCAATGCTTTTTCCTCGAAATAGTTAGGTTCTTCTGTCACCGTCACCGTCTCGGCATCAACGAAAAGCGTGGGGTCGTAGGTCCCGTTGTAAAGTTCGGCGCCATGCGCGGTGAGATAGCGTTGTGCCCCGCGATATAGTTTCCAGACCGTGAAGCTCTTGGTGGACATATCGTCTGCCACCATCTCCGACGACGACTTTCTCAGCGGCACATACACCATAGGTATCGCCATCGGGCTATAGGGGAAAGCACGCGCTGCGGAGTCGATACGTAGCGAGTCGGCATACCCCACATGAAACGGATCGGCAGTGGTGGGTTCGAGTATGCTCCTGCGGCGGCGGATAGAGTCGCGTTGCGCCTGCAACCGACGCTGCTGAGCCATTTGTTCCAAATACGCCGAATCGGTGCTCGTGACTATAAGAGCGATGGTAGTGCTATCAGGCAATGTAGCAGCGATGGTAGCGCTATCGGGCAATGTAGCTGCTACAGAGTCAGTATAGACGCCATGTGCACAAACAAGCGTTTGTGCACATAGCAAAAAGCATATTGTTGTCAGGTGTTTCAATCAGTAGTTATTTATTTTTCTTTGTTTTAGGGAACGTCAGTTTCTCAGGCGGTGTAGTCAGCGCGTGATAAATAAGATACCCACCCCAGACTATAAACGGCAGCGAGAGCCATTGCCCCATGTTCAGCAGCATAGTCTGCTCAAAGGCCTCTTGGTCGAGCTTCATAAACTCAAGTCCGAAGCGTGTCAGGAAGATTATCACGAGGAACACTCCGAATATCAGCCCCTGACGCTCGTATGCCTTAGCCTTCCAATAGAGCAGCCATGTCACCACGAATGCCACCATACAATAAAGCATTTCGTAGATTTGTGTCGGGTGGCACGGAAGAGGATTACCCGCAGCATCGCAGGGCACTTGCGGGTCGTTGAGGAACAGAAAGCCCCACGGCATGGTTGTGGGATTGCCGTAGATCTCAGAGTTCAGCAGATTGCCCAAGCGAATACAGGTGGCAGTGATACATACGCCGATGACTAGTTTGTCGAATATCCAAACTATGCCCGTATGGAAATGCTTGCGGCTGAGCAGCCAGGCTGCAAATATAAGTCCGAAAGCACCTCCGTGCGACGAGAGCCCGCCCTGCCAAATCTTCAGCAGTTCGAGCGGATGCTCGATATAGGGGTTGCGATAATTGATGTTCCATGCGAAGATCTGTATCGGTTCAAGTCCGAGTTCGCTCACATGATGCCATTCGTAGAACAGGCAGTGTCCCAAGCGGGCACCTATTATCACGCCGAGCACCATATAGACAAACAGGTGGTCGATCCATTCTTCAGGACATCCCTCGTTCTGATAGAGCTTCTTCTCAATCAGATAGCATACATAGATACCTAATGCCCAGAGTATGCCGTACCAGCGTATCTGCCAGCCGAATAAGGAAAAGGCTACGGGGTCAACGGTCCAAGTTATAAACAGGTCAATCATGCAATAATACGTAAACTGCTAATAATTGATTCATTCTGCGCCGGCTAAACATTGGCATTGGCACCTATAGCACCGTGGCAGTTTTTATACTTCTTGCCTGAGCCGCACGGGCATGGGTCGTTGCGCCCGATCTTAGGTTCTTGGCGCCGTATCGGCTCCGGTCGTTGCTGGTCGCGTGTGTCGCGTCCGGCAGCGGCTTGCTGTGCGCGCTCGGCGGCAGTGCCCACATGATCTTTGCGGGTGCGGTAGCGCGACATGTCGGTGCGTCGCTGCTGCTGTGCCTGCTGAGCCTCTTGTCCTTCGCGGGTATAGAGTTGTCCGCGCAGCAAGATAGCTATGGCGCGGCGGTTGAACGATGCCATCATCTCCTGATACAAGTTGAACGACTCGAGTTTGTAGATGAGTAGCGGGTCTTTCTGCTCGTAAGAAGCGTTCTGTGCCGACTGCTTGAGGTCGTCCAAACGGCGGAGATGTTCTTTCCACTCGTCATCGAGGATATGCAGCAGGACGAACTTCTCGAACTCCTTAATCACCTCTTTGGCTTCGTTGTCACAAGCGCGCTTGAGGTTGACGACCAACGGATAGACGCGTTTTCCGTCGGTCATGTCGATACGTATGTACTCGTACATCTGTCCGCGGTTCTCAAATACGTTCTTGATAACCGGATAGGTGATTTTGGCAAGTGCGTCCATCTTGCGTTTGAAGGTCTCGAGAGCAGCTTCCGACAACTGGTCAACGAGTTTCTGTGTGCGTGCTTCGCGGAACTCCTGCTCTGAGAACGGAGGTTCCATAGCAAACACCTTAAGGACATCGGCACTGAGACTCTCGTAGTCGAGCGAGTCGCGCCATTCGTTGATGATGGTCTCGGCGGTGTCGTATATCATGTTGGTGATATCCACTCCCAATCGTTCCCCCATGAGTGCGTGGTGACGACGAGCATAGATCACGTTACGCTGTTTGTTCATCACATCGTCGTATTCGAGCAGTCGCTTACGGATACCGAAGTTGTTCTCCTCCACTTTCTTCTGCGCACGTTCAATAGAGCTTGAAATCATGCTATGCTCAATCATGTCGCCTTCTTGGAAACCCATGCGGTCCATGAGTCCTGCTATTCTGTCGGAGCCGAACATACGCATCAGGTCGTCGTCGAGCGAAACATAGAATACCGAAGATCCCGGGTCACCCTGACGACCGGAACGTCCGCGCAACTGGCGGTCAACGCGGCGGCTCTCGTGACGCTCGGTCCCTATGATGGCAAGACCGCCTGCCTCGCGCACCTCGGGTGTGAGCTTGATATCCGTACCACGGCCTGCCATGTTGGTAGCGATAGTGACAACTCCCTTGCGACCTGCCTCCGCCACAATCATAGCCTCTTTCTGGTGCAGTTTGGCATTGAGTACGTTGTGCTTGATATTCCGCATCTTGAGCATTCGTGCAAGCAACTCACTTGTCTCCACCGAGGTGGTACCCACAAGCACAGGTCTGCCCAGTTCTGTCAAACGGACAATCTCATCTATTATAGCATTGTATTTCTCGCGCTTGGTGCGATAGATACGGTCGTTCATATCCACGCGGATAACGGGTTTGTTGGTCGGGATGACCACCACATCGAGTTTGTAGATATTCCAGAACTCGCCCGCCTCTGTCTCGGCAGTACCGGTCATACCGGCGAGTTTGTTGTACATGCGGAAGTAGTTCTGCAAGGTGATGGTAGCAAAGGTCTGGGTGGCATCTTCCACCTTGACGTTCTCTTTTGCCTCAACGGCCTGGTGCAAACCATCCGACCAGCGGCGTCCCTCCATGATACGGCCGGTCTGCTCATCCACTATCTTCACTTGGTTGTCGTCGATGATATAATCCACGTCCTTTTCAAATAGCGTATAAGCCTTGAGCAGTTGGTTGACTGTATGTACGCGCTCTGCCTTGATGGCATAGTTTTCGAGCAGTTCGTCTTTCTTCTGCTGCTTCTCGGCAGCCGACATATTCTCTTTCTCAAGTTCAGCCATCTCAGAGCCCACATCGGGAAGTACGAAGAACTGCGGGTCGTCAGTCTTGCCCGTCAGAGCATCTATACCTTTGTCTGTCAGGTCTATCTGCTTGAATTTCTCGTCGATGACGAAATAGAGTTCGTCGGTGGCAATGTGCATATTCTTGCTGTTTTCCTGCATGAAGAACTCCTCGGTCTTTTGCAGGCGCACCTTGTTGCCGGGTTCCGAGAGGAACTTAATGAGTGCCTTGCTCTTAGGCATACCTTTGTATGCACGGAAGAGAGCAAGGTCGCCTTCTTCAGCCACCTTTTTATCCTCCGAAGGCATCTTCTGGCGTGCCTCGGCAAGTAGTTTGGTGGTCAGAGTGTTCTGCATTTTCACAAGCTGTTCTACACGGTCTTTGTACTCGTTGTAGTACTGGTCCTCGCCACGTTCTACGGCACCTGAGATGATGAGTGGTGTACGGGCATCGTCGATGAGCACTGAGTCCACCTCATCCACAATGGCATAGTTGTGCGAACGCTGAACGAGGTCCTGCGGCGAGAATGCCATATTGTCGCGAAGGTAGTCGAAACCGAACTCGTTGTTAGTACCGAAAGTGATATCGCATGCATAGGCATGGCGTCGCTCGTCGGAGTTGGGCTTGTAGCGGTCGATGCAGTCCACCGACAGTCCGTGGAACATATAGAGCGGTCCCATCCACTCGGAGTCGCGTCGGGCGAGGTAGTCGTTGACGGTCACCACATGCACGCCCTCGTGGGTCATGGCGTTAAGGAAAACGGGCAGGGTGGCCACGAGGGTCTTACCCTCACCGGTTGCCATCTCGGCTATCTTACCTTGATGCAGCACCACGCCACCGATGAGCTGAACGTCGTAATGAATCATGTCCCATGTCACTTCATTACCTCCGGCTTGCCAATGGTTCTGATAGACGGCTTTGTCACCATCGATGCAGATGAAGTCGTGACCGGCGGCGGCAAGGTCGCGGTCGAACTGTGTGGCTGTCACCTCAAGTCGCTCGTTCTGTGTGAAACGGCGGGCTGTGGATTTTACGATGGCAAACACCTCGGGGAGGATGTTGTCGAGCACCTCGGCATATTTATTTTTTATCTGCTTGTCAAGATTATCGATTTCCTGATATATCTTTTCGCGCTTTTCTATCTCAATAGTCTCCACTTGCTCACGCAGTTCACGCTGACGCTCCTTCTCTGCCGCCACCGACTCGGCTATCTGCTCCATGAGCACCTGAGTGCGATGGCGAAGCTCGTCATGCGATAGTGCATCTATCTGAGGATATACGGCTTTAATTTTTTCTACATACGGCCTGATGGCCTTCATGTCGCGTTGCGACTTGTTGCCAAACAACTTACTAATAAACTCTACAAAACCCATTTTTAGTTTTTATATATTTGGTTAGTTATTACAATGATTTCTTTTGTTGAACAGCCAAGCGTTCCCGTTGTATTGTTAGGCGGTGCTGCTGATTTACCTTTTCAAAGCCCATGCCAGATAACATCAATGCCATGTGGCATGCCAAAATGTCATACCATGTGAGTTTGCCTATAGGCATCAGCGGCTTTCTTGACTGAGCCATGCAGCAGCAAGAGCTGGTGAGCTCTGCCGTATTCAAGTCCGAGTTCTTCAACAAGCATACGTGTTCCACGGTCAACAAGCTTGCTGTTTGACAGTTGCATATTGACCATCCTGTTGCCCTGCACTCTTCCCAAACGAATCATGGTGGTGGTGGTTATCATGTTGAGTACAAGCTTTTGCGCCGTTCCTGACTTGAGTCGGGTGGAGCCGGTGACAAACTCAGGTCCGACGATGACCTCGATAGGTATCTGTGCTTCGTGTGCCACAGGTGAGTCGGGGTTGCATGATATGCTGGCGGTAAGACAGCCCGCCTCGCGCGCATGACGGAGTGCGCCAATGACGTATGGAGTAGTGCCCGAAGCGGCTATGCCGATAACTGTGTCCGTCGGACCGACATTTCTATATTGGAGTTCGAGCCATCCCTTATCAGGATCATCTTCTGCCCTCTCTACAGGGTTACGCAGTGCCGTTTCGCCGCCCGCTATAAGTCCGACAACGCAGGTGGGAGGCATACCAAAGGTAGGAGGTATCTCGCTTGCGTCGAGTACTCCCAACCTGCCTGATGTGCCGGCTCCTAAATAGAAAATCCGCCCACCCTTACGCATGCGCGGCACTATCTGCTCTACCAAAGATTCTATCTGAGGTATCGCCTCGCGAACCGCCAATGCCACCTTCTGGTCCTCTTCGTTCATCTCGTATAGCAAGTCGTGAACCGACTTTTGGTCGAGATTGTCATGCAACGACGGCTGTTCTGTTATTTTTTCGAACATATATACTTATGTAAGAGTTCCTTAATTTTAGCTTCATCATCAGCTCTACGCGCCGTGGTATTTCTTCAGACCGGGCATCGGCGACTGCAATATCTTGCCGCAACTTATACCGTTGTCTGCAAGTACTTTCTTGAGTACATCTTGGTAATAATAAGCTATCGAGCCGACAAATCCCACTTCCAACTCCGGTGGATACTGCTTGAGTATGCGCTTGGCAAGTTCATCAAAATGGTCGCATACAAGTTTATATATCAACGGATTGCTTATATTTTCCGCACAGAAGCGCGAGAAAGCGGCAAGGTAGCGGCTCGGGAAAGTCTTGCGATAGACGCTTTCTATTATTTCTGCCTGCGAGGTATGATACTGATCAAGGAACTTCTGCTTGAGCTCATCGCTAAGTTGGTCTTTCAGCAGGTCTGACACCAATCGTCTGCCAAGCACCGCTCCCGAGCCCTCGTCGCCTAAGATAAAGCCTAAAGCAGGTACGTTTTTTGTAAACTTCTCGCCATCATAAAGACATGAGTTAGAGCCCGTTCCGAGTATGCAAACTACACCCGGTTCCTTGCCGAGCAGGGCGCGTGCAGCCCCCACCATATCGCTATACACTTCCACATGCACCTGAGCGGTTGAGCGGAAGCATGACTGCAAGGCTTGAGCTACAAGAGGCGATTTTTCGGGCGTACACCCTGCCCCATAGAAATAAATCTCATCTATCGAACCCACCCACATCAGGTGAGAAATTTGCGGAAGCAGCTGATTGAGAATTGAGTTTTTCATTCCGTCAACAGTCTGATGGAAGGGGTTAAGACCATCCGTCTGAAACTCCTCTGACTGTCCGCTTTTGGTCAGCAGGCACCACTGGGTCTTAGTAGAGCCGCTATCTGCTATTAGTATCATATCTTGAAAATTAGAAATATCGCTAATCCTTGATTATCGATTCCAAAGCATGCGCCTGCGGGGCATGCCTCGAAAGGACGCCGCAAAGTTACAAAAATAATTTCACACTATCTAATTATATTATTTTTTTTGCCAATTTAAGCAAAAAGCTTAACTTTGTGCCGATTCTAAGCCAGCCCTTTCAGAGTCATAAAACCCAAATTCACCACACATAATGAAAAACCATTTGTCATCGCTTATAAAGCTCAGCGAAGTAAGCCGCAAACTCTACGAGCCGAGCGACGT
Organism: uncultured Bacteroidales bacterium; assembly: GCA_946184695.1. Classification (GTDB taxonomy): domain Bacteria; phylum Bacteroidota; class Bacteroidia; order Bacteroidales; family Paludibacteraceae; genus Colicola. Next base: position 9,588 of record CAMHGK010000005.1, read on the forward strand.
ATTTGAGACGTCGCGCCTGACTCGCAACGAGAAGATCAAAACGAGTATCTACCAGACTGCCGCAGAAGGCTCGCTCCGCTTGGCAGGTGAGATAGCGTCGCTCATCTCTGCCAACAATGCCGCCTCGCGGCCCACCACTGTTGCCTTTGCTACAGGTCAGACCACCCAAGAACTGTTTGCAGAACTTGTCAGACTGCACCGACAGCAGGGACTCAGTTTTGCCAACGTCATCTTCTTCCCTCTGTTTCAGTATTACCCGCTCAGTAGCCCTGAGACAGGTTGCCTTAGTCAACTCCAAATACAGCTGTTCAGTCAGGTGGATGTAAAAAAAGAGAACATCCGCTTTATCGACCCCACCATACCAAAAGACGACATTATCAACGCCTGCCGCAGCATAGAGAGCGACATAGAGGCTGCCGGCGGACTCGACATCGTAGTGCTTGGCATTGGTCGCATGGGTAATATCGGGTTTAATGAGCCCGGCTCGCTCAGCAACAGCATGACCCGCCTTGTACTGCTCGACAACAATTCCCGCGAGGACGCACAAAGCATGTTCGGCACGCTCGAGCAAGTACCGGTGAGCAGTATCACTTTAGGTATAGGCACTATTCTAAGGGCGCGGCGCGTTATCCTTGCTGCATGGGGAGAGCACAAAGCCCAGCAAATCCGCCTTGCCGTGGAAGAAGCCTACAGCACAGCTCATCCTGCATCTTCGCTGCAGCTGCACCAAAATGCCGAAGTCATAATCGACCTTCCCGCTGCCGCACAATTAACCAGAATACACCGGCCATGGCTCGTCACCTCGTGCGAATGGGACGACAAGCTTGTCCGTCGTGCCATAGTATGGCTGTGCCGTAAAACAGGAAAACCCATACTCAAACTCACCAACAAAGACTACAACGACCACCAACTGAGCGACCTGATAACCAAGTACGGGTCGGCATACAACTGCAACATCAAAATCTTCAACGACCTGCAGCACACCATAACCGGTTGGCCCGGAGGCAAACCCAATGCCGACGACACCAACCGCCCCGAGCGTGCCACTCCATATCCCAAGGACGTTCTTATCTTCTCACCCCACCCCGATGACGACGTCATTTCTATGGGCGGCACTTTCGCCAAACTCATTCGTCAGGGACATAATGTCCATATTGCCTACGAGACCTCAGGCTGCATAGCCGTATGCGACGACGAGGTGGTGCGTTTCATGGACTTCATCAAAGGATTCCATCTGCTCCACGACACAGGCAGCGAAGTCATCAACGACAAATACGACGAGTTTATCAACTTCCTCAGCCACGAGAAAGTGGGCGACCAGGACACGCGCGCCATTCTCGACCTCAAGGCCCTAATCCGACGCGGCGAAGCTACCGCCGCCTGCCGCAACATGGGACTCCCGCTCGACCATATCCATTTTCTGAACCTGCCATTCTACGAGACCGGCACTATAAAAAAAGACGACCTCAGCCAGCGCGACGTGGACATAGTGAAAGATATTCTCTTGCAGATTCGTCCGCACGAGATGTTCGTGGCAGGTGACCTTGCCGACCCGCACGGCACACACCGCGTCTGCCTTGACGCCGTGCTCGCTGCCATCGACGAACTCAAGGACAGCGAGCCATGGCTTCGCGACTGCCGGATATGGATGTACCGCGGAGCGTGGATGGAATGGGAGGTTGACCTGATAGAGATGGCGGTGCCGATGTCGCCGGAGGAACTGCGCTTCAAGCGACAGACCATACTCAAGCACCAGAGCCAGATGGAGTCGGCACCATTCATGGGCAACGACGAGCGACTGTTCTGGCAGCGGGCCGAAGACCGCAACCATGCCACAGCCGAACTATATGCCGCACTCGGACTCGCCAACTACGAAGCCATAGAGGCATTTGTGCAATACCACATCATCTAACCATATTTCTGCAAACTATATGAAAACCATCAATTGTTTCGTACCTTATCAGAGTGAAGAACAAGTAGCTCTGACAGTCAAGAACCTCAAAGAGCAAGAGCTCGTCAACGACGTCTTTCTCATCGACGGCGACCTTCGCTCCACCAAGAACATGCGTTATATAGCCGAGCATGCCACCACGCCTTATACTCTCATCTACACCAAATATACCACCCTCTCATTTGTTCTCTTTGCACTCGAAAGGATGGTAGCCATTCTCGAAGACTCAGCTGCCATGATGGTCTATGCCGACCACTTCAACAAATCCGGTGACGTAACCACTCAGGCACCGGTCATCGACTACCAGTTCGGCTCGTTGCGCGACGACTTCGATTTCGGCTCCGTACTGCTCTATCGCACTGACGCGCTCTTGGACGCAGTACGCCGCATGGATGTTGACTACCAGTTCGCAGGACTCTACGACCTGAGGCTGAAAGTGAGTCAGCTCGGCGCATTGGAGCATATCAATGAATATCTGTACTACGACGTGGAACTCGACACCCGCAAGTCGGGCGAGAAACTGTTCGACTACGTCGATCCGAAGAACCGCGGCGTACAGATTGAGATGGAGCAGGCATGCACACAGCACCTAAAGGGCATAGGCGGCTACCTTGAACCTAAGTTCAAAGATGTTGACATGACGGCAGGCGACTTCGAGTATGAAGCCTCTGTGGTTATCCCTTGCAAGAATCGCGCACGTACTATAGGCGACGCCATACGCTCAGCCCTCTCGCAAAAGGTTGACCCCAAATATAAATATAATGTCATTGTGGTTGACGACAACTCGGAAGACGGCTCTGTAGATATCATAAAATCGTTCCTTTCAGACGAGAAGCTCATCTACATAGCCCAAGACAAGTCGTGGCACGCTATCGGCGGCAATTGGAACGTGGCTCTGCATCACCCCAAATGCGGACGCTTTGCCATTCAGCTTGACTCCGACGACATGTACTTCGACGAGACCACCGTGCAGCGCTTCATCGACGCCTTCCATGAACAAAACTGCGCCATGGTAGTAGGTACCTACAGAATGACCAACTTTCACCTTGAGACCCTGCCTCCCGGAGTGATTGACCACCGCGAGTGGACGCCCGAAAACGGACGCAACAATGCCCTGCGCATCAACGGACTCGGTGCTCCGCGCGGATTCTATACACCCATGCTCAGGCAAATCAACTTCCCCACCACCAAATACGGTGAAGACTATGCCGTAGGACTGCGCGTGAGTCGCGAGTACCAGATCGGACGTATCTACGACGTGGTATATAACTGCCGACGCTGGGACGACAACTCCGACGCCAATGTTGACATCGAGGGCATGAACCGCAACAACCTCTACAAGGACCGCATACGCACATGGGAACTCAAAGCACGAATACAGATGAACAATGCGTAATGCGTAATGCGTAATGTATAATCAGAGATGCTTAGTTGTCAATTTTCAATTATCAATTCTCAATTACTCCAATGGTATCTGGCTGCTGAGGAGTACTTAGCAAAGAACATTTCCGAGTGGGGTGATGGAGTGTTCTTCACCTGGATAGTGGAGCCTACGGTGATCTTCGGGCGGCATCAGGTGCCTGAGAACGAGGTTAACACTGCCTACTGCCGCGAGCACGACATCAACATTGTTCAGCGCAAAAGCGGCGGCGGCTGTGTGTATGCCGACCAAGGCAACCTCATGCTCTCGTACATAGTGCCATCGGCACACCCCGAACAGGTGTTCTCGCAATACCTCGACCTGATAGCCGCAGCATTGGCAGACCTCGGACTCGCTGCCGTAAGGACAGAGCACAACGACATACTTGTGGACGGCTGCAAGGTATCGGGAAACGCATGTTACGCATTGCCCACCGCCACCATCGTGCATGGCACACTGCTCTATGATGTTGATTTCGACGTCATGCAACATGCCATCACGCCATCGGCTGAGAAACTGCAAAAACACGGCGTTGAGTCGGTCAGGCAACGAGTAAGAAACCTCAGACCTCTGCTCAACAATGTCAAAAAGACCAATCCAAATGCGGCTCAGATAAACTCGATAGTCGATCTCGCTCATTACCTGTCTGCCACACTCTGCCAAGCAGAGCTAAGACTAAAGCCGGAGGCAATAAGCGAAATAGACAGCATCGCCAAGACTTATAGAATATATAAGCCCACAGAATCAATATAAATCACTTTTTAGAAATACTATTTTAGAAATACCACTAACCTCAAACACAATAAAGTCATGAAAAAATCAACCATCCTGCTGTTTGCAATAATAGCAGTCGTATTCAGTTCTTGCGGAAACGGCGGCGAGAACCCCGAGCCAAAGATCACACCTAAACAATTGGTATTCACGTCAGCCGAGGAGCAGTTGCAATACCGCACCAACGAGTTCTCGATGAACATGTTGTCGATGATAGGGCGTGACGACATGAAGGACAAAAACGTATGCTTCTCGCCCTTGTCAGCGAGCATGGCACTCGGCATCCTGATGAACGGCGCCGACGGCAACACACTCAGCCAGATGCAAAAAGCATTAGGGTTTGAAGGCTTAGATCAGGCAGACATCAACACCTACTATCACAAACTCATAGAAGCACTTCCCGCCCTTGACGAGACCACTATAGTAAAAATAGCCAACGCTCTATGGCTTCATGAGCATTTCCCCTTCAATCCTGACTATCAGAAACTGACTCGCGAGGTGTTCGCAGCTACTATTGAGAACGTGGCAGACTTCACCAATAAGGCGACCCTCGACAATATCAACAAGTGGGCGTCAGACAACACCAACGGACTGATAACGAAAGTCATTGACGAGACTATGGTCAACGACATGACAGTGATGATATTTGCCAACGCGCTATACTTCAAAGGCATATGGGCAGACGAGTTCGACAAGCGGTTGACAGAGAAAATGCCATTCACACTGCTCAGTGGCGAGAAGAAAGACGTTGACATGATGCAACGCTTCGATGACCTTCTCTACTGCGAGAACGACTTGGCGCAGATGGTAGAGCTCAACTACAAAGGAGGTAAGTATGCCATGGACATACTGCTACCAAAGACAGACGTCAGCATGGACAAACTGCTTGCCTCACTCAACCTCGACCAGTGGAATGAATACCTAAAACAACTCTACCACTGGGACGTGTCACTACGTCTGCCTAAGTTCAAGTTCAGTTATAAACGCAATCTCAAAGACGACCTTGTTGCGACAGGTATCAGCGATGCCTTCTCAGCCGGAAATGCCGACTTCTCAAAACTAAGTGACCGAGCCACCTTCCTCAGTTGGATATATCAATACTGCTATATCGCCGTCGATGAAGAAGGCACCGAGGCAGCTGCCGTCACGATAGGGGGAGTGGAAGGCGCATCTGCGCCCTTAGAACCAAAGCGATTCTATGCTGACCACCCCTTTGTATTCGTCATTCGCGAAAAGCAATACGGCACCATCCTCTTCTCAGGCGTTGTCACCAACCCCGAATACTAACTTGCATTTTCTAACTTTTATAGGGCAGAGCTCACACAAATTTCTATAATATTTGCGTATATTAAAGAAAAGCAGTACTTTTGCACCGCCTAATATAGGCCGCCAAAAACAGGCGGTCTATATTTTGCGCTGCAAGGCTATAATAGTTCAGGGCACATCTAAAAATTCCATTTCCGCTTAGCCGTTCAATAAATGAACCCACTGAAAAAGATATTTCTCAACGAGCATCTGATGCTTGGCGTCATACTGGTCAACTCAGTAGCCATCTTCTTGCAGGAGAGTGGATATAATCCGACCTACATAAAGGTTATAGACATTGTCTGCACCATGCTGTTTATCATCGAGATGGCGGTCAAACAGCACGAATACGGCATTCGCGGATACTGGCGTGACGGTTGGAACCGCTTCGACGGGATATTGGTTATTCTATCTATTCCCGCTATGGTCAGCTATTTTGCGCCCGACATGCTCGACTTCTCACGGTTGCTCATTCTTCGACTGCTGCGCGTGTTCCGCTTCTTCCGAGTGATACATTTCTTCCCCAACTTCAGCACCATAATGCGCAACGTGAGACTTGCCATCAGGCAGTCGTTCTCAGTGTTCGTAGGTTTCTTTGTGCTGATAGTGGTAGCAGGAATGATTAACTGCACCATATTCGGCAATATCTCACCCGAATACTTCGGCACTCCGCTCGACTCCATCTATTCTGTTTTCAGAATCTGTACGGTAGAAGGTTGGTACGAGATACCCGACTCCATAGGGGCGGTCGTGGGCAGAGAGTGGACGCACTTAATAAGGCTTTACTTTGGCAGTCTGCTGTTTGCCGGCGGCATAATAGGACTCAGTATCGTCAACTCGATATTCGTTGACGCCATGGTCAGCGACAACAATGACGAGGTGCTGAGCAGCCTTAAGAACCTGCAGGACACCATCAACGAGTTGCAGAAGAAACTCGAAGACAACAAGAAAGAACAATAACCGCACATCACACCTATGCTCAATCGTCCACTCAGCGTCGGCATCATGTCGGCGACTACCATACGCTTCACCCTCAGCGGCAACTATATGTTTGACGGCAATCAGTATGAGGGCACTTTCAGTGCCTCGCTTGAGGCCGACAAGGTGTTGTTTGAAGGCAAGCAGTACGATGAGTTGCTGTTTGAAGGAGGCAGCGAGTTCACACTGCACGATGTGACCATCGGCGTCAACTTCCACTGGCAGCGCCGCGAGGCTCAGACTTTCGTCGGTGCACTGCGCATCATCGTCGGCAGCGACAAGGTACTGTCGGCCGAAAAGGGTCTGATAGCCATCAACCTATTGGATGTGGAGGACTATCTGACCTCTGTTATATCGTCGGAGATGGCTGCCACATCATCAATAGAACTGCTCAAAGCCCATGCCGTCATCTCACGCAGTTGGTTGCTACACCCTTTATTAGTAGAAAACGGTGAGGCGAAAGCAGAAAGCAGTGAAGCTAAAGTAGAAAACGAAGAGTCCGAACAGCGGCATATCTGTTGGTACGAGCGCGATGCACACCGTCTGTTCGACGTTTGCGCTGATGATCATTGTCAACGCTATCAAGGTATTACCCGTGCCACTTCGCCAAATGTACAAGCGGCCATCGACGCCACACGAGGCGAACTTCTCCTCTCTGACGAGAACGGCGAGGTCTGCGATGCCCGTTTCTACAAATGCTGCGGTGGTGCAACCGAGGAGTTTGAGAACTGTTGGGCTGATTGCCACTACTCATATCTTGAAGCCATACGCGACAGTGAGGACAGCACCTTGCCCGACCTTAGCGATGAGAGGCAAGCTCAGGCATGGATACTCTCATCGCCTGATGCTTTCTGCAACACCCGCGACCGGCGCGTGCTCTCTGAGGTGCTCAACAACTACGACCAAGAGACCGCCGACTTCTACCGCTGGACAGTAGTTTACACACAAGAAGAGCTATCCGACATCGTGCGAACTCGCTCCGGCATCGACTTCGGAACCATAGAAGCCCTTATCCCTTTGAAACGCGGTCGCTCAGGGCGTATCATTGAACTACGGGTAGTAGGCTCAAAACGCGAGATGACAATAGGCAAAGAGCTTGAGATACGCAAATGGCTCTCACGCAGCCATCTCTATTCTTCTGCCTTTGTCGTATGCAAAGATTACCGAACCAACATCCAAACGGGCGAAAAGACAACTACTTTTGTCATTCGCGGTGCAGGTTGGGGGCACGGCGTCGGACTCTGCCAGATCGGAGCAGCAGTAATGGCAGACAAGGGCTACAGCTACCGGCAGATACTAAATCATTATTTTCCGAATACACATCTAAGCATAATATGACACGACGTTCTACATCAGCCACTCATATAGGCGGGTTGACTATAGGTTCCGACTCGCCCATTCTCATTCAGAGCATGGCCAACACCGACACCAACGACATCGCAGCTTCGGTGGCACAAGCCAAACGCATCTTCGATGCAGGAGCGCGAATGGTGCGCTTCACCACGCAAGGTTCACGCGAGGCTTTGTCGCTCGGCGAGATACGCCGGCAATTACAAGCCGACGGCTACACGCTGCCCTTAGTGGCAGATGTACATTTCAACCCTCGTGTGGCGGACGTAGCTGCAACGCTTGTTGAGAAGGTGCGAGTGAACCCCGGCAACTACGTTGATCCGGCACGCAAGTTCCTGCACTTGGAATATACCGACGAGCAGTATGCAGAAGAGCTTGAACGACTCCGCAGCCGCTTCTCAGAGCTCCTGACTATATGCCGCAAGAACGGCACCGCCCTGCGCATAGGCGTCAACCACGGCTCGCTGAGCGACCGTATCATGTCGCGCTACGGCGACACGCCGGCGGGCATGGCAGAGAGTTGCATGGAGTTTCTAAGAGTGTGCAAGCAAGAGCAATTCGACGATGTAGTGCTATCGGTGAAAGCGAGCAACACTCGAGTGATGTACGACACGGTACATCTATTGGTGGAAGCGATGGACAAGGAAGACATGCACTATCCACTGCACCTCGGAGTGACGGAAGCGGGCGAAGGCGAGGACGGCAGACTCAAATCGGCTGTCGGCATAGGCGGCCTGCTTAATGAAGGCATAGGCGACACCGTGCGCGTATCACTATCGGAAGCACCCGAAGCAGAGGTGCCCGTAGCACAGGAGATAGTCAGCTGGTGCAGCAAAAGCGAGCGAGAGAAACCTGCCGCGCTCACTATCGTCAGCGACAAACGCTTGGCTGAGTCTTGGGGTAAGAGCGTACCGTTGCTTATCTATCATTCAGATGAGCAATGCTCGTGGGAGCAGTTTATGCTTCATGCCGCCGCCGACTGCGGAGCAGCACTTTGGAAAGCCGATGGCAAGGACCTCATAATAGACAATCCGCATTTCACGGAAGCCCAACTGACGACTCTCGCCAAAGATATTCTGCAAGCAGCAAGAGTCAGAATCTACAAGACCGAATACATCTCGTGTCCGAGTTGCGGCAGGACCTTGTTCGACATAGAGAAGACCATAGCAGAGGTAAAAGCCGCCACCAAGCACCTAAAGGGTCTGAAGATAGCCATCATGGGCTGTATCGTCAACGGTCCGGGCGAGATGGCTGATGCCGACTACGGCTATGTGGGAGCAGGCAGAGGCAGGGTAAGTCTGTACAAAGGCAAAGAGTGCGTACTCAAGAACATACCACAAGAAGAAGCCGTAGAACAACTGCTCCGCTTAATAGAAGCAGACCATTGAGAATTTACCATTTTTTATTTACCATTTTAGCATTTACCATTTACCATTGCTAATCCACAAACCGCTAACCGTCTATGAACTGGCTGATAGATCTTTTCACCCGCAATTCAGTTGCTCATACTGCACTTCTTTATAGTGTCATCATTGCTTTTGGTATGCTATTGGGCAAGGTAAAGATTAAGGGTGTGTCGTTAGGCGCCACTTTCGTGCTGTTTGTAGGACTGCTGGTAGGCTCTTTCAACATTGCCGTAAGCGAGGAGATAGTGAATTTCCTGAAAAACTTCGGACTTATATTGTTCATCTTTACGGTAGGACTTCAGGTAGGTCCGAGTTTCTTCTCAACCTTTAAGAAAGGCGGCATGAAACTCAACGGTCTTGCCCTGCTCATAGTGGTATTGGGAATAGCCACCACCATCGGTTTATACTACCTGCTGCAAGGCAGAGTGAGCATGCCAATGATGGTAGGTATAATGTCTGGCGCGGTGACCAACACCGCCGGACTCGGTGCCGCTGAGGAAGCCTTGCAGCAAGTAGAGAGGATTTCAGGAATAGACGCCGACCCCATATCGCTGGGTTATGCGGTCTCCTACCCTGGTGCCATACTCGGGACTATTCTTGTCATGCTGCTCATAAAAATAATATTCCATATCAACGTCTCAGAGGAAGAAGCCAAGATTTCAAACAAGGCTAATAATGCCGACAAGCCTGATATTCTCACCTTCCGCATAACCAATCCCAAGATGGAAGGTCAGACGATAGCACAGATGCGCGAGACATTTGGTCATCAGGCCATTGCTACGCGTCTGTTTGACGGCGAGAAAGTCATCATCCCTCATGCCGACACCGTCCTGCATACCGGCAACATCATTCTCATCGTCACCCGCGATGCCAACGCCCTCAACCTCGAAGCACTACTCGGCGAAACCACCGACTTTATATGGAAAGACGACCCCGAGAAACTCGTTTCAAGGCGTATCGTCATAACCAAAAACAATATCAATGGCAAGACGATAGGCGAGTTGCACCTCCGGTCGGGTCTGAACGTCAACATCACGCGTATCAACCGTGCAGGCGTGAACCTGCTTGCGCACCCCGACCTTGAGTTGCAAGTGGGCGACAGAGTGATGGTGGTGGGTCCGATAGAGGGCATCGAGCGCACAGAGAAGATTTTGGGTAACACCCTGCGCAAGCTCAACGAGCCCCCATTGATAACCATCTTCATCGGTATCACTCTGGGCATTCTGCTTGGCAGTATTCCTATCAGCTTTCCGCACCTTCCTATGCCGGCACATCTCGGCATCGTCGGCGGCCCGCTTATCGTGGCTATTCTGCTCGGTCGCTTCGGCTACAAGCTTCACCTGATGACCTACACCACGGTATCTGCCAACCTGATGCTTCGCGAATTAGGCTTATGCCTGTTCCTTGCATCAGTAGGTCTGAGTGCAGGTAGCGGATTCGTCGATTCCGTGTTCTCTGCCGACGGTCCGCTTTGGTTAGCATGCGGACTGATAATCACCATATTGCCGGCAATGATAGTGGCAGTAATAGCACGAATGAAGAAAATGAATTTCCTCACCATCTGCGGTCTTGTCGCCGGTTCGCACACCAATGCACCTCCTTTGGCATACGCCAACTCACTGTCAGAGAGCGACGAGCCCGCCGTCGTCTATTCAACGGTATATCCGTTGGTCACTTTCCTGCGTATCCTCTCCGCTCAGTTTATCATACTCGTTTTCGCCTGAGAAGGCTATAATTCTGTGGACACTGCTTTTGAAAACGCTTGATATTTTAGAGCCTTAGCAAATTATTTTTCTACAATTATTGCGACAATGAAATAGTTTTTGTACTTTTGCGCAAATTTACGACGCACGAAAAATGATGTGCTAAATTTCAAAAAAGTGTCACAAAACAATAATCATACAGCTCCGATTGAGAACAACGAGCAACCGGCAATGGCGGCTCAGCCTGCAATGGAACCAACCAAGCTGCCGGCTCAGCAAGCGCTCTACAATGCAATAGGTAATATCAATGCCATCTACATGCTTGGTATAGGTGGTATTGGTATGAGTGCTCTTGCGCGTTATTTCTTTTCAAAAGGTTATCATGTGGCAGGTTACGACCGCACAGCATCAGCCCTTACGGGCGAGCTGCAGAAAGAAGGTATCGACATCTGCTATGACGATAGCGAAGACCTTATTCCTCAGGCATACAGCGACAACACCCACACGCTGATAGTCCGCACTCCTGCCGTACCTGCCGATAATCGTCAGTATCAGTATTTCCTCAACCACAGTTTCACCATCGTCAAGCGCTCAGAGGCATTAGGGTTTATCACCCAGCAGATGCGTGCGCTTTGCGTGGCCGGCACTCATGGAAAGACCACCACGAGCACCATGTTAGCGCACATACTCTATCAGTCGGACATCAACTGCAACGCCTTTCTTGGAGGCATAAGTCGCAACTACGGAACCAACCTGCTGCTCAAGCCCGACAGCAGCTACGTTGTGGTAGAAGCTGATGAGTACGACCGCAGCTTCCTGCATCTGACTCCCTACATGTCGGTTCTGACCAATGTTGACCCTGACCACCTTGACATATACGGCACCGAGCAAAATTACAGGGAAGGATTCCGTCAGTACTGCATGCGCATACAGAAGGGCGGAGCACTGATAATAAAGCAGGGGCTGAATTTCACTCCGGAGGTGGCTCAAGGAGTTAAGGTCTATACCTACGGAGTGGTGGAAGACGGCAACTCGACAGAGCCGCTGCCGTATTTCTACGCCGACAACATACAAGTTCGCAAGGGTCAGATATTCTTCGACTTCCACACCCCCTCAGAAGTGCTTACCGAGCTCAAGTTAGGGGTGCCCGTATGGATTAACATCGAGAACGCTGTAGCGGCTATATCAGTGGCATGGCTGCTGGGCGTACAGGAGAGTCAAATCCGATTGGGCATAGCCTCATACAATGGCATTCTCAGACGTTTCAACATACACCTAAGCACACCCGAGCTGACATATATTGACGACTACGCACACCATCCCAAAGAGATACATGAGAGCATACGTTCCATTCGCAAGCTGCTCCCGGGCAAACATATAACAGGCGTATTCCAGCCACACCTCTACACTCGTACACGCGATTTTGCACAACAGTTTGCCGAGGCACTCAGCGAACTCGACGAAGTAATTCTGCTACCTATCTACCCCGCCCGCGAGCAACCTATAGAAGGCGTAAGCTCTGAGATGCTTCTGCCTATGATTCACACTCAGGCAACACTCTGTTCAAAACAGCAACTCATTGAGACGCTGCTGAGCAAACCACGCGAGGTGATACTCACTATCGGAGCCGGCGACATCGACCGACTCGTAGAACCAATAACACAAGCCTATAAGCATTATGACAAAGAGTCGGAAACTATCTGACTCCATACTCTTTAATCAAATATTCGTTTTTCCAGCACCCTCTAACGCCCCCTGCACCTGAACCTCTATGAAGACATGGCAAAAGATATTAAGCGGCATAGCAGTTGTAGCAATCTGCGCATACGCCATTGCCATCAGTCTAATTAGCAATAGGCAGAAAGACGAGTCGGTATGCCGCAATGCGGATATCATCATCGCCGATAGCACCGACCGCCAAATGGTAGGCGCTGTGGAGATAATGCAGTACTTGAAGAAGACGGGTGTGAGTCCTGTAGGTAAGATGCGCGAAGACATCGACTATAATGAGGTAGAAAAACGAGTGTCGGAGCATCCGATGGTTGAATCGGCAGAGTGCTATTCGACCTTAGACGGCACTACACGCATCATCATACACCAGCGGGTGCCGGTGATGCGTATCATCACGTCGGACGGCAACTATTTCATCGACCGCAACCGTCAGCCTATGCCGGTACGCTCGACTACTGCCGCCTACGTGCCTGTGGTGACGGGCAGAATAAGCCGGCGAATGGCACAGGAAGAGATGTTCGACTTCGTCGGATGGCTGCGCGACAACTCATTCTGGAGCGCACAGATAGAGCAGATCAACGTGAACAGCCAGATGGAGATAGAGTTGACTCCGCGAGTCGGAAGCGGCAAGATACTGCTTGGCAAACTCACCGACAACTACTACCCCGAGCGTATGCAACGACTCTATAGACTCTATACCGAAGGATTCCAAAAAAGCGGATGGAAGGAGTACAGAGAGATTGACCTGCGCTACGACAAACAAATAGTATGCCGACCATAACACTTGACATAAATACATTAAACACATCTACATACTAACCTAACACAAACACCTATTCCCACTATGAGAAAATCGAAATCCAAAGAGACGCGCCCTACCCTGTCTGAGCCGTTGGTTGCCATCGACTTGGGTAGCTACAGCATCAAGGCCATTGCTGCACGCTGCCCCAACAACACCACCCTGCAGATTTTAGGCTCAGAAGAGATTATCCGTAAGAACGCCATGCGCCACGGGCAAGTAATCAACACTTCGGAGGTGGGCTATGCTATCAGCGAACTGCTTACCAAACTGAGCAACCGCATAGGCAGCAGCCTAATGCTAACCTCCGCCTTCACCACCATTGGTGGCAGGTCGATGCGTATGGCGCGCGTACCGGTAAAGCGAATGCTCGGACGCAAGCAGCCTATCCGCCAATCGCTGCTGCAAGATATGGAGAAAGAATGTCGGGATAAGATCGACCGTAACTTTAAGGACAAGGATCTCACCACACTTGCCATCGAGCCGATAGAGTTCATTGTAGATGGCGACCTGCAGTATGAACCGCCTATCGACAAGCAGGCTCTCAGAATAGAAGCAACCTATATAGCTTTCGTGGGCGGAACCAGCATATTGGAGAACGCACTCGGCAGCTTCGCCCGCTCACCTATTACACTCGAACAAGTGTGGGTCAGACCGGTTGTGCAAGCACACGTATTACTTGACGACACCTTGCGCCAAGAGGGCTGCGCCATCATTGACTTCGGCGACCAAACCACCACGATGAGCATCTATTATAATTCACACTTTATCTATAGCAAGGTGGTGCCGCTCGGAGGCTACAACATCACACGCGACATTGAGCAATGCGGCATCAGCTTCAACGATGCAAGAAAGATAAAACACCAATACGGCTATGCCGACAAACAGCTCATCAAGAAAGATATGACGATGCTCGTAAGGTCGGTAAACGACGGCAGCAAGATGCCACTGAAACTCTCAGAGGTAGCCGATATGATTATTCCCCGACTCGACGAGATAACAGCCCCGCTACTACTCGACCTCAAGCAGTACGAAGAATACATCTCCAACGTCGTCATCACCGGCGGCGGAGCAAGACTTCAGGGACTCATCAGCTACCTCAGACAACGTACTCCGCTCAAAGTGGATTTCGGCAAACACTACGACTGGCTTGCCGACGACACTCCCGAACAGTATGAAGCACCCGAATACTCCACACTGATAGGTACGCTGGCCATGGCTGACGACTACCGCCAAAACACCACCAACGAGAAACCTGACCCTACAGGATTTATCGGACTGCTCGTCAGAATAAAAAAGACTCTGACCAACTCACAGCAAGGAGTCATAGAATTTCTAAGTGACAACGAATAACAAATTCAAATATCAACCCCCTCAAACATATAAGACTATGGACTTACTACCACTGAAAGATATCGAGTATCAGAACGACTGTATCATAAAAGTCGTTGGTGTAGGCGGTGGCGGTTGCAACGCTGTCAACTACATGTTCCACCAGAACATACAGGACGTCTCGTTCCTTGTATGTAACACCGACCGTCAGGCACTGCTCAAGATGGACGTACCCTCCAAACTCCAATTAGGCGATAAGGGATTAGGTGCAGGTGGTGAGCCTGAACGTGCCCGTCAGTTTGCCATCGACTCGACCGACCGCATTAAGGAAGCCCTCAACGATGGCACCCAGATGGTGTTCATCACAGCAGGTATGGGTGGCGGCACCGGTACAGGTGCGGCACCCGTAATAGCCAAGATAGCCAAAGACATGGATATCCTGACAGTCGGAATTGTGACCATTCCGTTTGCCTTTGAGGGCATACAGCAGATTCGCAAGGCAATGATAGGACTCTCAAAACTCGCTGTCAACACAGATGCCATACTCGTCATCAACAACGAGAAACTCAAGCAGATTTACCCCGACTTCGACCTACCCAATGCTTTCAACAAGTCAGATGAGGTGGTGAGCAATGCCGCGAAAGCCATATCCGAGATTATCACCATCCCAGGATATATCAATACCGACTTTGCCGATGTAAAGAACATACTCAAGGGCGGCAACATGGCAATAATGAACGTAGGCGAGGCAGAAGGCGAACAGCGTATCACCAAAGCCATCGAGGACGCTCTGCACTCTCCGCTTGTCAACACCAACGACGTGAAAGGTGCCAGCCGAATACTGATTAACTTCTACTGCTCGCACGACAACGCCATACTCATGCAAGAACTCGATCAGGTGGATCAGTTCCGCAAAGAGGTAGGCAACGACGTGATGGTCAAGTGGGGAGCCACCTACGATGACACTCTCGGCGACAAGGTGAAAGTAACACTTATCGCTACCGGCTACCCCTTCAGCGATATACCCGGACTCGACGAGGTAACCCGACAGGAAGAGACTGAGCAAGAACAGCCCGAAGATAAAGAACCCGTTGCAATTCAGACGCCTACCATAGACGGGGCCATTGAGAAACTATATAGCGGCAACGCACCCGTGCCTATGGAGATAACCAACGAGAATGCCGAAGGCCAAGATAAAGATGGCAACGCCGATGAGAAAACTCAGCAAGAAGTTACAGAAAGTGAGAATGAGAATGAGAATGAGAATGAGAATGGTGCCGTAAGCGAGGACGAGGAAGCCAAAGAGCCGGAAGCCGAAAAAGCATCGGAGCAACAGTCTGCAACTCAAGACTCTGCGGACGGCGACACTTTCGACCTCGATGATGACGACGCCAACGAGACCATTCCGTCCGGCAATCTGCAAAAGCAAAAGACTGATATTCCACGCGACACCGTGCTCACCATCAGCCCAAGCGACCAGGACGTCATACTAATCGACGATTTGAGCGACTCAAACCTTGCCGATTTGGAAGATATTCCTACATGGAAAAGAAAGAAATAGACCAACCGCGAAGACACATAGCCGATTCGCAAAAACTATTGTATAATTAGAATAATTTGGATATGACACTATTCGATCAAATCAGCGAAGACATCAAAAAAGCGATGCTCGCAAAAGACAAAGTAGCCCTCGACGCACTGCGGGGAGTGAAGAAAGAATTTCTTGAAGCCAAGACAGCCAAGGGCAGCGACGGAGAACTGCACGATGAGCAAGCCGTTCGCATCATTCAGAAGATGATAAAACAACGCAAGGAATCTGCCGACATGTACTCGTCAGCCAACCGTCCGGAGCTTGCCGAGAACGAACTTGCACAAGTGGCTGTGATAGAGAAATACCTGCCCAAGCAGATGAGCGAGGAAGAACTCGTGGCGGCACTGAGCGAGATAATCAAATCGGTCGGAGCCGAGGGACCCAAGGATATGGGACGAGTGATGGGAGTGGCTACCAAGCAACTCGCCGGCAAGGCTGAGGGCAAACTTATCTCTCAGAAAGTCAAAGAACTACTCGCTTAATGCCAATGCAACAAGACATCGACACTCACATATCCGCTTTCAGACACTACCTTTTGAAAAAAGACGAGGGTGCCAAGCCTCCTTACCTCGACGTATATGATGTTGAGGATATGTTTCATGAGCTACTGAAGACTGACGAAGTCGAGGTAGCTCAAGAGCTTTTAAGCTATGCCCGCTCGCTCCACCCCGACGAACTTCTCTTCGACCAATTGCTCATAGAACTCATGCTTGAACAGGGCGAGGCGAGCGAAGCACTAAGGCTGTTGCGAAAGTATCCAGACCAGAACGATCTGATGATTGACAACTACTACATCTCAGCCTACGCTCAACTCGGCAAAATCAAATTAGCACGCTCATACGCTGATAAGCTCTGCAAACGCGACGACTTCGACCCTACGGACGGCTACTATAACATAGGCGTGAGCTTTCAGGAAGCCGACATGATGGAGGACGCACTCCACTACTACCTACTCGCCGAGAAATACGACACATCTGCGGAAATCTATTCCGACATAGCCCATTGCTACATGATGCTTGAAGATGAAGACAATGCCATTGCCTATATCGACAAAAGTATCAAAATCAACCCATTCTCTGATACCCTATGGCTCGAAAAGGCAGACATGTGCATGACTTTCAAGCGTCCCGCCGACGTGCTGAAAGCTGCCGAATATGCCATAGCCATCAATCCCGAAGAGGAACGAGCATGGTTCTACAAACTCGGAGCACAGTTGTTGCTGAGTCAAGAGACAGATGCAGAGACTACTGCTCAATATATACTTAGTCATTTCGACATTGACGGATCACACTATTCGCTCATAGCCGGTATATATGCTGATAGTGAAAAATACGATGAGGCATACGAGTATTACCTCAAATCGGAAGAACTGCCCACAGAGAATCCCATTTTTGCCGAGCTCTATTGTAAGACTCTGCTCAACACCAAGCATTATCAGCAACTCATCGACTTTATCACTGCCAACGAGCATCTTGTCGAGTTAAACGAAGCCATTTTAGGTTTGTCGGTTGACGCTTATAGAGAACTTGGTCAACTCGACAAGGCTGCCGAACTATGCAACCGACACCAAGACCTTTTTTCCGCAAAGATAGCCCTATCGGGTATCTATATCGACACCGGACAGACCGGCAAGGCTCTTGAGTTGGCCCAAAGCAACCTCCGCGAGAACGAGTCAACCGTCACATATATCTTTGCAGCCGAGGCTGCATGGTACGACAAGCAGGAACGACTCTGCCACGAATATCTCAAGAAAGCCTCCAAATACTCAGACGAGAGCCTCAAGATTGCACATATTGTCTGCTCTGAAATGGTGGAAACATTATTTCCCGATTACAAACCCTAATCTAAGTTCACATGAACTTCACAACCATCCAAAGAATAGTCATAGCACTGATGCTTATAGTTGCATGCAGCACGCTGCATGCACAACCCGCCACCCCGACTGACACCGTCCAATCGCAAGAGCCGGCGACTCTTATCGGGCAAGTGGTGCAATGGTACTCGCACAACATGAATTACGCCACCATCACTGCACTGATGACGGTGGAGAGCAGTTTCATCCCGTTTCCGTCGGAGGTTGTCATACCGCCAGCTGCATACGTGGCAGCAGGCGAAGGCAGCAGTCTGAATGTCACACCATACTACTGGCTCAATATCATCATCGTGATACTGTTTGGCACTTTAGGCGCTATCATCGGCGCTATCATCAACTACCTGCTTGCACTTTGGCTTGGCAGACCTATAGTCTATGCGTTTGCTGACAGCCGCGCTGGACATCTGCTGCTACTCTCATCCGACAAGATTCGCAAGGCGGAAGAGTATTTCAACGAGCATGGCAACGTCTCCACATTAGTAGGACGTTTTATCCCCGGCATTCGCCAGCTGATAAGCATTCCTGCAGGTCTTGCCAAGATGAATTTCATAAGTTTCATCGGCTTCACCGCTCTTGGTGCCATGCTATGGAACACAGTCTTGGCGCTATTAGGCTACATCGCACAAGGACAATCCGACCTCATCAATCGCTATAGTCACGAGTTATCTGTGGCACTCATTGCCGTCACCATAGTAGTGATTGCAATACTCGTCGTAAGACATTTAATTAAAAAAAGAACGACAACCTAAGACTTTTCCACTAATCTTAAGACACTATCACCATGAACATCACCGTCATAGGCGGGGCCAACTTTGATATCTCCGCACAACTTTACAACAACTTTATTGCTGCCGACTCCAATCCCGGACACGTCAGTTTAGGACACGGCGGCGTGGCTCGCAACATAGCACACAACCTATGCCTGCTCGGGCATAAGGTACGCTTTATGACACTCTTCGGAGGCGACATATTCGGCAGTCTGATGCATGATAGTTGTAAACTGATAGGTATGGACCTGAGCTTGTCAGACACCATAAAAAACGAGCGAAGCGGCATGTACCTCTGCATCAACAACCACAGCGGCGACATGATAGCAGCAGTGGCTGATACAGGAATAATCGACCACCTAACGCCCGAATACCTGCAACACCACTTAGGCGAAATCAACAAGTCGGACATTATCGTAGCCGACACCAACCTACATGAGCACACCTTGCAGTTTCTGTTAGACAACAGCCTTGCACCGGTGTTTGTGGACGCAGTGTCAACAACCAAAGCATGGAGAATTGCCAATGCACTGAGAAACTCCAAGTTTGCCCGACTGCATACCCTTAAACTAAATCTCAAGGAGGCTCTTGCCGTAACCGAGTCGCAGACGGTCGAGGAAGCTGAGCAAAAGCTGCGTGAATGGGGGGTGGAGCACATATATATCACCATGTCGAGCGAGGGCGTCTATTGCAACGATGGCACTGTATTCCCTGCTCTGCCGATAGCCGAGGTGGTCAATACCACCGGAGCAGGCGATGCTTTCCTTGCCGGAGTGGTGCATGCGTTTGCTATCGGCATACCTTTCCCTCAGAACGCACAATACGGACTGATGGCAGCCAGAGCCACACTGCTCACTCCCGCCGCCGTCAACCCCGAAATAGCCAATATCCTGCTATAAACATATCAAGCAGGCGTTTATCAATAATCACCTTCACTGTTACCCTTGCACCGTCTTTACCACATATCGGTTCTGCTATCTCTCACGCTGAGTCTGCACGCCCAGCGGGTGACGATAAGCGGGTACGTGGCTGATGCGGAATCAGGCGAGAGGATGATAGGTGCCACCGTTTATGACAGCATAGCCCGCTTGGGCACCGTAACCAACAACGCCGGCTACTTCTCTCTAACCCTACAAAGAGGGCAGCACTCCCTGCGTCTGAATTACGTAGGATATGAGCCTAAGCAGTACAATATTGCCCTCCACTCAGACACCTTAGTCAATTGGCAGATAACAAGCCATCTGCAACTAAATGAAGTTACTGTCACGGCACACGAGTCGCTGTCGGGACCTAAGTCCACGCAGATGTCGGTGGTGGAAGTGCCGGTAAGTCAGATTAAGGGCATACCACAGTTAGGGGGCGAGGTTGACGTGCTCAAGGCATTGCAACTGCTACCAGGCGTACAGTCGGGCTCGGAGGGCTCTGCCGGAGTATATGTCAGAGGCGGCGGCCCCGACGAGAACCTGATACTGCTCGACGGAGTACCGCTCTATAATGTCAACCATGCCATGGGTATGTTCTCCGTTTTCAATGCCGATGCCATAAAAAACGTCACCTTGTACAAGGGTAACTTCCCTGCCCGATTCGGCTCTCGACTGTCGTCAGTGATAGATGTCAGACAAAACGACGGCAACAACAACTCCTACCACGGCAACCTTACCATCGGACTCATTGCTGCCAAGTTCAACGTAGAAGGACCAATATGGAAAGGTAAGACATCGTTCAACATATCAGCCCGCCGCACTTATTTTGATCTGTTCACCGTTCCGCTGATGCACCTGCTGTCGCAACGTGAGACCAACGGCACCGGTTCTGCTGCCGCAGGCTACTATTTTTATGACATCAACGCCAAAGTCACTCACCGCTTTTCGCTATCGGACAAGCTGTCAGCCTCGTTCTACTTGGGCGACGACAAGATATACGTCAACTACCGTGAGCGGGAGATGCAGAACGTGCAAAACGGAACCAACCGTGTCGGACTGACATGGAACTGGGGCAACCTGCTCGGAGCAGTGACATGGGAGCACATATTCTCCGCCCGACTGTTCGCCACCACACAACTCAGCTTCACCCGCTACCGCTACGACCTCAAGCAGTCGCTCTTTGCCAATTTTCAGGAAAGAGACAACGGTCCCACGTTTCAAGTGGACGAGAGCATGACGTACAAGTCGCACATCATGGACCTAACTCTGCAGCAGAACTACGAATGGAGTCCGTCGGCAGAGCACGACATACGCTTTGGCGCACTATATACATACCACCGGTTTCATCCGCAAGTGGCGTCACTGAGAATGGTGGGAGCCGACTTCATAAAAGAAGGTATGGCTATCGACACCACCATGTCAGGGAACGTGATCAACTCGCACGAAGCAACGGCATATATAGAAGACACCTACACGCCTATTGACCGTCTGAAGATGAACTTCGGTCTGCACGGCAGCCTATACGCCGTAGGCGGGAAGGTCTATCCATCTCTCGAACCCAGAGTAGGTCTGCGAGTGCTTGCCACCGACGATTTGGCATTCAAACTGAGTTATGCCTACATGTCGCAATACATACACCTGCTGAGCAACGCCAGCATCTCTCTGCCCACCGACCTTTGGGTGCCCGTTACCCGCCATATTGACCCCATGCGCTCTATGCAGATGGCAGCAGGAATGACCTATGACATCCGTGGAGAGGTGGAACTGACAGTGGAAGGCTACTATAAATACATGAAGAACCTACTCGAGTACAAAGACGGCGCCACGTTCATGGCTTCGGCGGCAGGCTGGGAGGAAAAAGTATGCATGGGCAACGGCTGGAGCTACGGAGTAGAACTGATGCTGCAACGTAAGATAGGCAAACTGACCGGTTGGCTGTCATACACATGGAGCCGCACCATGCGTCTGTTCGACAGGGAAGGTCAGCAACTCAACTTCGGCAAGCCCTTTCATGCCAAATACGACCGCGAACACGATGTAAGCCTGACATTGATGTACACGTTTAACCGACGAATAGACCTTTCCGGCACATTCGTGTTCTCAACAGGCAATCGTGCCACTCTCGCCATGCAGCAATACTACGACCCCGAATATGCCGGAGGACAGGTAGTGGAGATATACGAGCAGCGCAACAACTACGTACTGCCACCATACCACAGAATGGACATAGGAGTTAATTTCCACATACCTATGCGCAGGTGGAAAGGCGCAGAACACTTGGTTAATGTGTCAGTCTATAACCTATATAACAGCATGAACCCGTTTCTGCTCTATGCCGACGCATCGCGAGGCAGCCTATATAAGGTCACCATCTTTCCGATACTGCCGAGCCTGAGCTATAGCATACGCTTTTAACCCAATCGGTCATAAGACCCGACAAGAAGTCCTGAGAACTACCAATGACAAAAACATCGTTTCATAGAGTCATACTTCTGCTACTCGCCGTTTCCACCATGGCATGCGAGACAAAGGTACGATTCACGGGCGAGCAGACCTCACCCGAGCTCGTCATGCATGCCGATATGCGCGATGATGCGCCACTGAATGCATACGTAGGCAAGACGTACTTCTTCCTTGAGCAGAACATAGGCGACCTACACGGCTTCGTCAACGCCGACACCGCGGAATTGGCATACGGCAGCGTAAGTAATGCCACCGTGGAATACAAAGTCAACGACGGCACATGGCTTCCCATGACGTTCCGTCTTGAAGCCGACAGCACAGGCAAGCGCAAGCGCCCCTTAGGCAAGTACTATGCCGATAGTTACACGCCTAAGGCAGGTGACATTGTGCAGATCAGAGCACAATGCGAACCTATCGGGACGGCGACAGCCATGCAGCAAATACCGGATAAAGCCGACTGCCAAATTCTAAGCACACACGCCGAAGGCAACCGGATACGCGTCAGGCTGAGCTTGGTGCCGCCCGAAGGAGACGATGTGCTTGCCATAGCACTCGGCTGCCTGATAACCAAACAACGAGCCGACACCACCGACAGCGTCTTCAACTATCTTTTTCACTCCTCCGACTCACTGTTCGGCGGCTTCGCCAACCTGCGCTCCGAAGCACTCAACTACTATCCCGTACGCGGAGAATATCTGTTCGTCGGAGCCGACAGACTCAGAGCCGGCAATCACCCCATAGACTTTTATCTGAACTTCCAAAAGAGCAAGTTCAGCACCGACTCTATCAAGGGCGACGAGCATTACGAGCTAATAGCACACGTGGAGACGTGGACACGCGACAAATACAACTACTTCTGTACTATGGCAGCCTACAACCGCGACTACTACGACGCTGCATTTATCGACTTCAACGATATTGATATATCCTCGATTGACTTCACCCAACTCATCGAACAGGTATCGGCAACGGCAAGCAGCGAGTTTGGAGTGGAGACCGGAGTGCAAATTTTTTCCAACATAACGGGCGGCATAGGTCATGCCGGTGCCACAGCTTTGAGCAATGCCACCTCCGACGGCAACCTAAGCGACATCGCCAACAAATAAAACATTAAAACATTAAAAAAAATAAAAATACTATGAATTCCTATCTTTCTATCTCAGAAGAAGTGCGTCAGGCACTCAGCGAGGGCAAGCCTGTAGTAGCCCTTGAGTCAACAATCATCAGTCACGGCATGCCCTATCCTCAGAATGTTGAGACGGCATTGCGCGTAGAGCAGACCATCCGCGACAACGGAGCTGTACCAGCCACAATAGCTATAATAGGCGGTAAACTCAAAGCCGGATGTACAAAAGAAGAAATAGAGTACTTAGGCAAAAAAGGACAGGCCGTCATCAAGGCATCCCGCCGCGACCTGCCCGTGCTGATAGCTCGCCGTGAGGACGGCGCCACCACCGTGACCACCACCATGATGATAGCCGCTATGGCGGGCATACGCGTATTTGCCACAGGCGGCATAGGCGGTGTGCACCGCGGGGCCGAGACCACTATGGACATCTCAGCCGACCTCGAAGAACTGGCCCAGACGCCGGTAATGGTCATCTGCGCCGGAGCCAAGTCGATTCTTGACCTCGGACTCACACTCGAATACTTGGAGACCAAAGGCGTACCCGTCATTGGCTATCAGACAGAAGAGTTGCCCGCCTTCTACACTCGCAAGAGCGGTTTCTCAGTGGATTACCGCATTGACTCGCCTAAAGAACTTGCTGAGGCTTTCAAAGCTAAACTCGACCTCGGACTGAAAGGCGGCATGCTCGTCACCAACCCCATACCCGAACAATACTCCATGCCCGCCGACGTCATCAATAAGGCTATCGACGAGGCAGTGGCAGAAGCCAACAGACTCGGTATCCACGGCAAACAGACCACCCCGTTCCTGCTTGCCAAGATAAAAGACCTAACGGGCGGCGACAGCCTTGATTCTAACATACAGCTTGTTCTCAACAATGCCCGCCTTGCTGCCAAGACGGCTGCTGAACTTGCCAACTTACTAAAATAACTATACGTATGAAACGTCTCTTTTTCCTCACCCTGACGGCGCTGTGCGTGACACTCGCCACAGCTCAGCGCACCACCATCGTGCCGCAAGAAGTAACAGCCGAGATGCACGAGAAAGCCATCAGCTACAATGACAAGGCTGACCACGGCACCATACTTTATACATGGTACTATTCAAAGGCACTTGGCGCCAACCGACGAATGGCCGTCTATCTGCCCCCATCCTATTTCAAGAGCAACAACAGCTACTACCCCGTACTCTACCTGCTGCATGGCACCTACGGAGACGAGACCGACTGGTTTCAGAAAGGGCATGCCGCCAATATCATTGACAACCTGATTGCCTCAAACCAGGCTAAGGAGATGATAGTGGTAATGCCTAACACCAACATGTGGCAACTTGCAAGCGACGATGCCACCAATCTGCAGTTGCAAATCAACGACAAGCAAGAAGCCACCCGCCAGCTGACCACCGGTCAGTTTGAAGAGAGTTTTTCCGAGATTATAAGCGCCACAGAACTCCGTTTCCGCACTATCACCCGCAAAAACTCACGGGCTATAGCCGGCTTGTCACGTGGCGGCTTCTTTGCTATGCACATAAGCCACTACCTCAATTCCGTATTCGACTATGTAGGTCTGTTCTCACCCACCTACACCATCGATTTCGGCAATGCCGGCAACCCCGGTCCGCTGTTCGATGCTGTCAGCAAAGAGACACCGCGGGTTTATCGCAACGTAGAAAAAGACATGAAGCGGCAGTTCGCCACACCGCCCGCTCTCTACTGGATTGCTATCGGCAAAGATGACTTTCTATACCGCGAGAACGTAGAATTCAGAGCATTTCTTGAAGACAGGGCTTACCCGTATCAGTACTTCGAGTCAGCCGGCGGACACTCATGGGAAAACTGGCAATACTACCTGCAGATGTTCCTACCCTGCATATTCAAATGACGGCTGCCATCTATTCCAACAGCGCAGCGGTCTAACTTCTAAATCCTGACATCTTATGATTCTCATATTTTCAGCCCCAAGCGGTGCAGGCAAATCCACACTGGTCAACTACCTGCTACAGAACCGCGACGACCTTGAATTCTCAGTCTCTGCCACCACCCGTGCCCCGAGGGGTGCAGAGCAGCACGGACGCGAGTACTATTTTCTTGAACCCGACCGTTTTCGTCAGCTCATTGACGACGATGCCTTCGTTGAATACCAGCAAGTCTATCGCGATTGTTACTATGGCACACTTAAATCTGAGCTTGACCGCATCAACCGCAACGGACACCATGTCGTCTTCGACGTTGATGTAAAAGGCGGCGCCAATCTCAAGCGCATCTTCGGTGACGATGCCTTAGCACTGTTTATTGCCCCCCCGTCTGTGGAGGCATTGCGCGAGCGACTCCTGTCGCGCAACACCGACTCGCCCGAGAAGATTGATGAGCGAGTAGCCAAGGCAGCCATCGAGATGCAAGACGCACCGCTCTTTGACCACGTTATCGTCAATGACCAGCTCGACCAAGCCAAGTCGGAGACACTCGACCTCGTCAATAACTTCCTCGACAAATAGTCTGAAACTGAAGTCCAAAAGCACATGAACATCGGATTATTCTTAGGTTCGTTCAACCCCATACACAACGGTCATTTGGGATTGGCACGGTATATCCTCACACAGCCTGAGGTGGACGAGGTGTGGTTTGTAGTCTCGCCCAACAACCCGCTAAAAGACAAGTCAACACTGCTTGACGAGAAGCTGCGTCTTCAGCTGACCGAGTTAGCGGTGGCGGACATTGCAGGACTTCGGGCATGCGACATAGAACTCAGCCTGCCTAAGCCCTCGTACACCGTCAATACGCTCAGAGCCCTCAGCGAGCTACATCCTCATCACCGCTTCACGCTCATCATAGGCTCTGACAACATGGCTATCTTCGACCGCTGGAAAGACTACCAATACATTCTCGACAACTATCCGATTGTCGTCTATCCACGGCAAGGCGACGACATCTCGAAACTCAGCGGGAAATACCCCGAGATGAAAGTTCTCGCAGGTGCTCCGATGTTCAATATATCGTCAACTCGTATCCGACTACTATACAAAAATGGCGAGAGCTATAGACAATTGGTCCCAAAAACAGTCTATTCTGCCCTTTCCCGCACAAAAAATTTGTGGGAATAAAAAAAAAGTACTACTTTAGCACGCTCAATTTTGGCAAGAGCCATTTTAAAGCACAAACAGATTATAAAACACAACACACAATATTATGATTCGTACTACTTTTAATCGTCTCAGAGAAGTTAAAGACAGTCTGCCAGACGGAAGCATGTCAGTAATAGCAGACGAACTTGGCATTACTGCCGATGATGTAAGAAGCTACTTTGGTGGTAATGCCGCAAACGGATGTGGCGTTCACATCGAACCCGGACCCGACGGAGGTATCGTACTTCTCGATGATACCCGCATACTTGAAGTGGCTCTAAGAATAGCTTGGGAGAACCACCAGTAATAGCCGCATAGGCTTTAGTTTTTGGCTCTCATAATCTTTTTCGCTTAATGCAGAAACTCAGTATTGTGATTGCCGTTGTGGCTTTGCTTGCATGTCAGTTGGTCAGCGCATCAACCGACAATGTTGTTATGCACGGACGTGACATTGACGGCGAATGGCTTGATGAGCACCCAAAGCATATCGGTTTCACCTACTCGGCGGGCTTCAATGTGGTCAGCGGCTACCTGTGGCGAGGCTTTCAGGTGGGCGGGCTATCGTTTCAGCCGGCAGTGAGCGTAGGCTACGGCGGACTCTCGGTGGGTTTGTGGTGGAACTTGGGAGCCGAGAGCAACACTTTCAGAGGTTTTTTTCCTGAGATGGATGCCTACATTAGTTTCTCCCGCTGGGGATTGCTGCTCAAGGTCACACACATGCACTATTTCGACGGCTCGCGCATTTTCGACTTCCGGCAAAAAGATATCTACGGCGGCGGCAACAGCAACAACACCGAACTGACGATAGGCTATCGTGTGAGCGACAAACTGCCGCTGAGCATCGAGTGGAACACGCATATAGGCAGCGAAGACGGCTACGTGGTTGACCAAACCGACAACTTCGTCAAGCGACAATTAGACCCCACCGACAACGCACAAGGGTTGCGAGTCAAACGTGCATTCTCCACTTACATACAGATTGGCTATGACTTCAGCCTACCCTACCGGATAGAGCTACCCGTCAAATTAGGCATGACTCCGTGGAGAAGCCGCTATACGCACT
This sequence comes from uncultured Bacteroidales bacterium, assembly GCA_946184695.1. Lineage (GTDB taxonomy): Bacteria > Bacteroidota > Bacteroidia > Bacteroidales > Paludibacteraceae > Colicola. The sequence continues at coordinate 37,263 of CAMHGK010000005.1, forward strand.
ACGAAGGAAGTTTTGCCGTGTGCATGATAAGTCTCGGACTCAGGCGCGACTTCGACCTCAATATCTGCAAACTCAACGTATTCGGCACCGTCACACTCAACCCCAACCGTATCAATCAAGATAACCTGATAGTCAGAATAAGCGAGCGAGATTTTACTGACAACCGGACAAGCTCACACCTGTGCGGTATGATAGGTATGGGAGTGTGGTTTTAATTGACCATTTCCCATTTACTATTTACTATTTACTATTTACTATTTACAATTTACAATTTATAATTGAATAACAACCAAATAAATTAATCCAAAACTGAAAATGAAAAAGACTTTATTAGCTCTGAGCTTTGTTGCGCTCATTGCCACATCTGCCAAAGCAGATGTCCCGGGTTTTGAATGGACCATAGGTTCCGACTTCTGCTCCACGTATATATGGCGTGGTATGAACATAGGCGGCCTATCAGCACAACCTGACATAATGTTAGGTTTTGCAGGACTTCAGCTTGAAGCATGGGCTAACCTCGGACTCAAGAACTACTCGTTCAAGGACTTCTCCAATACAAATGATTTTCAAAAAGAACTTGACCTCACATTGTCGTATAATATATCAGGTGTGAAAGTAGGTGCCACTGAGTACCACTACTTTGATGGTAGCCGATACTTCAACCTGAGAGACTATGACCTCGAAGCCTACCTCAACGGCACCAACACCACCGACCAGTTGGAAGTGTTCCTTGAGTTCGACCTGAGTGCTATACTTGAGAAGATACCTCTGAAATTCGGCTGGTACACACTTGTAGCAGGCGACGACAAGTACCTTGT
>CAMHGK010000006.1 GCA_946184695.1 uncultured Bacteroidales bacterium
TTACTCAAAATATCAATATAATTGACTAAATATCCGTTGATTATAAAACTAATATCACTACTGTCCACTAAGAAATAAACAAAAACCAACAAAACCCTTTGAGTGCATTAGAAGCGATGCTTCTTATACAAATTGCTACTAAAAACTCCTCGTAAGCAAGTTTCCAGATAGTTTTTACTACCAATTTGTCAACTCTTACGAGCGAAAGCGCTCAAAGACATAAACATATAAAACATTGTTAAATCAAATCCGTTTACTCAAAATATCAATATAATTGACTAAATATCCGTTGATTATAAAACTAATATGATATTTTAAGTGGACACTAATGCATTAGGATACATTCTACCTGTTCTCCGCCGCTATAAAGCCAAAAAACGCCACGTTGGTTCCAACGTGGCGTTTTTGGCTTATTTATAAATATGTGCGCAGCAGTTATTTCTGCTCAGCTTTCTGCTCTTTACGGCGCTCCTGAGCTTTCTGAATATCGTATGCTAAAGGAGTAGCGATAAACAGCGACGAATAAGTACCGATTATCACACCGAGAAGCAATGCGAATACGAATCCGCGTATCGAGCTGCCACCAAAGAGGAAGATGGCAAACAGCACAACGAAAGTTGACATAGATGTCGAGAACGTACGCGACAATGTTGCATTCAGAGCCTCGTTGATGTTGCTCTCTTTCTCACGCTTGGGATAAAGCTTGTTGTACTCGCGGATACGGTCGAAGATGACCACGGTATCGTTGATTGAATAACCTATCACCGTCAGGATGGCTGCAATAAAGGCTTGGTCAATCTCCATCGAGAACGGCATTACGCGCCAGAATATAGCATACACGCCGAGGATGATGATTGAGTCGTGAGCCAATGCAGTGATACCGCCGATAGAGAACGAGATATTGCGGAAACGGATGAGGATATACACTGCAATCACTATTAGGGCGATGATGATAGCCCAGATAGCTGCCACCTTGATGTCGTCGGCTATCGAAGGACCTACCTTCTGCGATTGCATTATGCCCACAGGGTTCTCCTCAGTGCCTGCTGCACCGTTCTTGAACTGCTCCATTGTAACGTCAGCTCCAAGCTTACCCTGCAAGCCGCGGAACAGGCGAGCCTCAATCTCTTCGTCGATATTCGTATCCTGCGAGTCGATACCGAACTTCGTCGAAACACGGACTTGGTTCGGGTTGCCGATAGTAATGACAGTGGCACTTACGCCATCAAACTCATCTTCGAGCAACTCACGGATTTCTTCGGGCTGCACGGGCTCTGCAAAACGAATCACATAGTTGCGACCACCCGAGAAGTCGATACCGAGGTTCAGATTACCGAAGATATGCGGCTCAAGACCTAATATTGAAATCACAACCAGCGCACCCGATACTATATAGGTAACCTTGCGCGCACCGAGGAAGTTGAAGCTCAGATTCTGGAACCAGCTCTTAGTGATATTCGAGGTGAAAGCAAGAGGCTTGGCATTCGGACGCTTGGCGTAATCTTCGAGCAACAGACGGGTGAGGAACACAGCTGTAAAGAACGAAGATATGATACCTATCATGAAGGTAACGGCGAAACCGCGGATAGGACCGGTACCGAATACAGCAAGCACGACGCCGGTGAGGAACGAGGTGACGTTGGCATCGACGATAGCGGTGATGGCACCCGAGAAACCGTCGGTGATAGCCTTAGAGAGATTCTTGCCGGCTTTCATCTCCTCACGAATTCGCTCATAGATAAGCACGTTGGCATCGACTGCCATACCAAGAGTCAGAACGATACCGGCAATACCGGGCAACGTCAGAACAGCCGAGAACGAACAGAGAATACCAATCAGCAGGAACACGTTGGCAAGCAGAGCAGCATCGGCTATCAGACCCGGAATAACTCCGTAGTAGAACACCATATAAACCAGCACAAGGCAGAAGGCGATGATGAAGCTTATCAGACCATCGTGGATTGCCTCTTGACCGAGCGACGGACCTACAACGTCCTCTTGAACTATGCGGGCGGGAGCCGGCATCTTACCCGACTTGAGGGTGTTAGCCAAGTCTTTGGCTTCCTCAACGGTGAAGTGACCGGTGATCTGCGAATTGCCGCCGTCGATCTTGGTCTGAACGGTGGGGAACGAATAAACGAAGCCGTCGAGCACTATAGCCACCGACTTGCCTATGTTCTGTTCGGTCAGACGTGACCACTGCTCAGCGCCTTCCTTGTTCATTGACATACTTACGTAAGCCTCGCCGGTGGTCTGCTGGAAGTCGCTGCGTGCGTCGGTAATGACGTCACCTGCCAAGCTCGGACGACCATCGCGCTGAGCCTTGAGGGCTATCAGCTGGAAGTAGCTGCCAGCCTCGTCAACTGCCTTAACCGACCAGTTCAGACGGAGGTTGCGCGGGAGAAGAGCCTGAGCCTGCTTGGAAGAAAGAAGCTCGTTGACACGTGCCGTATCAGCCCAATGAGCAGTACCTACAACCGGACCTTGGAAAGGCTGACCGGCAGCATTAACTGACGGCTGAAGAATACCGAACAGAGGATTCTGCTTCTTGAATTGTTCGAGTTGAGCCTGAGCATCTTGCTCGGCTTCGTCGGCAAGGGCTAAGGTATCACCTTCAGCTGCCTGAGCCGGCTCTGCGGGTTTCTGCTCGGCTTCTGCCACACCTTCAGCTGCATTGGCTGCCTCGGTGGCTGCCTGAGTCTTCTGAAGCTCAGAGTTGAGCTGAGCGAACTTAGGATATATTTCGTCGAAGTTATAGGTCTCCCAGAACTCAAGATTGGCTGTACCTTGCAGGAGTTTTCTGACGCGCTCAGGCTCCTTGATACCCGGGAGCTCAATGAGGATACGTCCTGCCTGGTCCATCTTCTGGATGTTAGGCTGAACCACACCAAAACGGTCGATACGTGTACGAAGCACGTTGAACGAGTTGTCAACAGCACTCTCGGTCTCCTGACGCAGCACCTCTATCACCTGAGCATTGGTCGAAGATGTAGATATCTTGTCAATCAGTTCGTACTTGGCGAATACGGTTGACAGCTTGGCACCCGGAGCCACCTCTTCCCATGCGGCTGCAAACAAGTCAACAAAATCAGCCTGAGAAGCAGCCTGACGCGACTTGGCAAGAGCCATAGCAGCCTTGAAGTTCTCCGACTGGTCATGACCCGACAATGCGTCAACAATATCAGGCACACTGACTTCCATAATTACGTTCATACCACCCTTGAGGTCAAGACCCAAGTTGATTTCTTTCTCGCGGCACTCTTTGAGAGTATAGCCGAACCACACTTTCTCTTTAGCCATGTTGTCAAGATAGACCATAGCTCCTTCGGGAGCCTCGGCTGCCTTCTTGTCGTAATGACGGACAACAAAACTAAACGAAAGATAGAAGGCGCATACCAATGCTAACAGTACCGCCAATGTTCTAACAAGTCCTTTGTTTTGCATTTTTATAGATATTTTGATTATTATTCGTGCTTCTTTTATCAATCTCCGCACCTGCCCCGTCAGCCCTTACACGCTCCCGTACAAAAATCAGCAACCTGCACCGGCTCTGAGCAGTGCTTGCAAAAAAGCGTGCAAAGATACTATATTTTTTTTATTCAAACAAATAATTTGGTTTTTATAGCGAAAATTAGTCGTTTTTTGTTCGCTCGTACGGAATTTTTAACTAATTTTGCGGGCCAAATAAAATCCCTATGCTAAAAAAACTCACTTATATTTTTGTTTGCTCAATTAGCGTGCTGTCAGCGTGTGCAGAACAAGAGCCTGCACTTGAACTGTTTCTCAACAGCGACATCACCCGCAATTCCAACATCACCCTACTGGTAAAAAACATAACCACCGACAAGGTCATTGCCTCGTACCGCCCCAACGTCGTGGTACCTCCCGCCTCCACCATGAAGCTGCTCACCACCGCCACCGCTCTTGAGCTATACGGCGGCAACTACCGCTTTGAAACCTATCTTGAGTCCGACGGCGAGCTGAAGGACGGCGAGCTGAAAGGCAACCTGTACGTACGCGGCACCGGCGACCCCACATTGGGCAGCCAGAAAGTGGGCAACCAGATGTTTCTCTACAAGTGGGCACAGCAAATGGTACGGCTCGGAATAAAAAAAATCAGCGGCAGCGTAGTTGCCGACATGTCGTTTTTCGATGGAGAAGCAACCAACCCCGGATGGATATGGGAAGACATAGGCAACTACTACGCCCCCGGAATATTTTCGATTGCTTACATGGACAACACCATGAATATCCAGCTACGCTCCGCACAAATAGGCAGTGTGGCAGAAGTGGTGAAGACCATACCCGACATACCGGAAGTGAGTTTTGAAAACCACATACGGTGTACCGAGATACAATACGACGGCGCATACGTGCACGGCATGCCCTACAATAACACCCGCTATTTGGTGGGTTCAGTGCCGTCCAACAGAGGCATATTCGGAGTAAAAGGCGACATCCCCAACCCCGGACTGCTGCTTGCCCGACACTTCACTCAGGCACTCCGGCAAGCCGGAATTGAAGTTACGGGCGATGCCGGATTTATAGCCGAGCCGCAAGTGAATGTCAACGGACAAACAGTAGAACGGGACGTGCTCTACACGCACCTGTCGGAGCCGCTTCGCGAGATAGTCAAAGAGACCAACATGAACTCCAACAATCTCTACGCCGAACAGCTGTTCCGTTTCCTCGGCAGCCGGCAGAACACGCCCGCCACAATCAACAATTCCGTACAAGTGATTCAGCACTTCTGGAAGCAGCGCAAGGTGGACATCTCGACCTGCATCATTCAAGACGGTTGCGGACTGTCGCCTATCGACGGCATGTCAGCCGAGATATATGTCAGGCTGCTCACTTATATGCTTCGGTCAGCCAACGCTGAGGATTTCATTGCCTCGTTGCCGGTAGCAGGCGAGAGCGGCACCCTGACAGGCTTCTGCCTGAAGACTCCGCTGCAGCATAACCTCAAAGCAAAATCAGGAACCACCTCCAAGGTGAAGAGTTATGCAGGGTATATCAACGCACAAAACGGCGACACATGGGCTTTTGCCATCATCATCAACAACCCCAACGGCAAAGTCAAGCAAGCACAAGCGGAAATCCAACGCTTCCTGAACAGACTCTACAAAGAGAATTAATGTACAATGCATAATGCATAATGCATAATGCATAATGCTCATAATGCTCAATGCATAATGCATAATGCGTAATGCATAATGCGTAATATTCAATGCTCAATGCATAATGCGTAATGCTCAATGCATAATGCACAATGCGTAATGCACAATGCTCAATGCTCAATGCATAATGCACAATGCGTAATGCTCAATGCTCAATGCACAATGCATAATTATACGTAGGAGGTCCATTTACATATCATGCTTAAATATCTCGAACATACCGACAGCACCAACACACAGTTAACCGACTTTTGCAACCAACAGTTGGCAGCAGGGAACGCGATAGAAAACCTTACTACCATCTACACCTTCTCGCAGTCAGCCGGCCGCGGGCAACAAGGCAACAAATGGGAGAGCGAACCCGGGCAGAATCTGCTGTTCTCGACTGCCTTCCTGCTGCCTCAACTGCCAGCACAACAGCAGTTCCGCATAACTGAGTTGGTGGCATTGGCGGTGTGGGAAACAGTGGGCGACATACTGCGCCGCGATGCTCCACCGATTTCCGACTCTCTGAAAATCAAATGGCCTAACGACCTCTACGCGGCAGACCGTAAACTCGCAGGCATGCTCATAGAAAACTGTCTTGCCGGCAGCCATATCCTATACAGCGTAGCAGGCATCGGTCTCAACGTCAATCAGACCGCCTTTCCCGAAAACGTTCCTAATCCTGTTTCACTTTCTTTGCTCACAGGACAGCGCTACGACCTTCACGAGCTCATGCAGCAGATATTGACAGCGTTTGCAAGACTATTGCCCCTGATTGAGCAAGGCGGTTTTCAAACACTGCATAGCATGTACATGCAGCACCTATACCGTCGGCAGGGTTGGTTTGAGTGGGAAGAACGCGAGTGCTCCACAGCACCATCCGACCCGCTGTTTGCCAACAACAACTACGGGTCGCAAACAGCCGGCAACAACGGCAGCAACTCCCAAACACCCGGCTACAACGGCGGCGGTGCCGGCAATATCATTCTGCCGGATTCCAAGCGCTTCGAAGCACAAATAGAGGGAGTCGATGAGCAAGGCAGACTTCTGCTCACCGACCGCTCAGGCGGACGCCGCTGTTACCACTTCAAGCAGATTCGCTACGTGATTTAGTGCACCCTGTCCGGCTTCAGTCCACTTATGAGTTAACCATGCACCAAAGTACGGATAACTCATTCGCAAAACCGCAATTTAGTGCAAATTTGCACCAAATTGCGGATAATTATTTGCCCAAATCATAACTTTGCAATGGACACATTATGGCACTTACGCACCTACTTGTTTCATACACACATAAAAAATAAAGGCACCTTGAGGTGCCTTTATTTTTTATGCAGTAGATATTACCAGCCCGGGTTCTGACCAATCTGAGGATTGAGAGCAATCTCGTTGGTCGGAATAGGATAGAGGTAATACTTCTTGTCAAACGAACGTTTGTTGCCATTGAGAGTAACGATATATCCTTCGGCATCGGTCTCAACACTTGTTCCTGCGAGCGAGCCTACCCATGCGCCTTTGGCGATGTTAGGATTGGCATCGGTATCAAGACGGTCGAGCTGGTGCCAGCGGATGAGGCTCCAATAGCGGTCGTTCATGCAGTACATAAGCTCGCAACGACGCTCGCGACGTACATTCTCAAGCAGGTCGCCGCCTGTAGCCGATACACCGGGCATACCTGCACGTGTACGCAGTTGGTCGATAGCGTCGGTAGCCTTGGTGGTCTCACCGAGTTCGGCACAAGCCTCCGCATAGTCCAGAAGCAACTTGCCATACCAGAATATAGGAGCGTCGGTCCAGTTGCCGGAAGTTGACTGGCGGTTGGTGTCGTCAATCTTGTCGGTATCGAATACGCGCACGCCATAACCGGTAGTGGTGGTTGACTCTGCGCCTCCGAAGCGCTTCCATCCGTGGTCAACAAAGTGAACGATAGTATCAACCTGAACCGAAAGGCGCGGGTCGCGATTCTTGAGGACAGCGGCTATATTGATAACCTTATGGTCGGTGTCAACATGACCATCAGCAGCAAGAAGTTCAAGCTCTACGCCCTTGTCGTTTTTATCGAGAGTGGTCTCAGCAGCTGTTTTTCCATCGCGGAAAAGGTAGCTGTCGAAAGCATCTTTGGTCATACCTACTACGGGAGTTGAACCGCAGGTGTAGTCGATAGTGCCGTGTGCAAGAACGCCAAGTACATAGTGCTTGTAGAGTATCATCTCGTTGTTGCCTGCAAGGTCAAGCGAGTTGAAGTTGGCATGATAGCCTTCAACATCGGTGCCGTTGAGAGCAAACTTCTCTGATTTGATTATAACTTCAGAAGCCTTGACCACTTCCTGCAGATACTTGTTTGCACGCTCAACATCGGCAGCCTTCTGACCGTCGGCAGCACTGCGGTATTTGCAGAATGTACCTTCATAGAGGCAAATCTCAGCCTTTATGGCATTGGCAACATACTTATTGAACGCTACGCGTGAGTCACTGTTATAAGTGATATTTTCAACTGCGAAATTGAGGTCTTCAAGAACCTTGTCCATCACCTCGTCGCGGTCTTGGCGAGCAGCCTTGAGCACCTCGGAGCCGGTGTTGAGTTCGGTATCAATGTAGTAGCAGTCGCCGAAAGCACGAACAACCTTATAGTGCTGCCATGCTCTGTACAAACGTGCCACGCCCAACCAGTTGTTTTTCGAGGCTTCGTTCATCGACTCGATGCCGGGGATGGCTTCGATTAGAGTATTAGCGCGGCGAATCTCAGTGTAGGAGTTGTTCCACAGTGAGCTTGTAGCGCTGGGGTTGATATAAGTCCAAGGAGTCAGACCACGCTCAACCTGATCGTCGTTGAGGAAGTTGAAGTAGTAGTCGCCCGAGCCGCTTCCATAACCCGTGAATGCGTTATAGAAAGCGTTGGCATACACCTCAACATTGCTCTCACTTGTGAAGTAGTTCGATTTAGTGAACTCGGTTTCCGGATCACTATTTAGAACTGAGCAACCGGTAAACAAAACCACTGTTGCTACAAATAATGCTATCTTTTTCATAATCGTGAGATTTCTAAAATTAAACATTTCATATTTCTTCTATAGTGTTACATTTTAGAATTCAACTTGCACACCAAAACTGTATGTACGAGTGATAGGTTCTGTACGTCCCCAAACAGCATTCTTAAGATCGCCTGTACCGGCATTGATTTCCGGGTCAAGACCGTATTGACGAGTGTGATTTACGAGGTCACATGCATTGTTGATGGAGCCATAGATACGTACCTTCTCTATGTAGCCCTTGCGAGTAAGGTCGCGCGGGAGAGTGTAACCGAGAGTGATGTTCTTCAGACGAAGATATGCCAAGTTGACAAGATACTTGTCTTGCGGGTAGAAGTTATACTGACCACGCTCTAATACGTTTGACGAGATAGTACCCTGACCTGCACCACCACCGACGAGAGCCGGATATTTAACTGACTGGTCAACGGTGTTGTTGGCAATCATCTCTTGGGTAACATAGCTCATCTGATGAGCGTAGATACCATCAACACCACGCATGAACGGCATTACGAATGCTGACTGGGTCCACATGTTGCGTTTGCCGACGCCTTGGAAGTAGAGATCGAGGTCAATAGCACCGCCCTTACCCTTGACGATGTCGTAGTCGAAACCTACACGCAGCGAGTACTGATAACGCGGGGTCCTGTTGCCGATGCGTACAAGGTCGCCGTGGTTCTCAGGTGTGCCGTCGCCGGCGTCAATCTTGCCGTCACCGTTCTGGTCAACGAACTTGATATCACCAACGCCATAGACGAACTTACCGGTCTGAAGAGCATCTTGGTCTGCCACACCTGCTGCATAACCTGTACGAACACCGTTCTCGTAAACGAAGTCTTCTTCGGTGAAGTAGCGGTCGGTCTTGAAGCCCCAAATCTCTCCGTACTCCTTACCTGTGTAGTAGCCGCCGATGAGGTTGTTGCTATCCCACTCGGTAACCACGGTCTTATAATCTGACACGTTGGCTGTAGCATAAACTGTCCAGTCGCCGAATTTCTGACGCCAGTCGACGGTGAGTTCCCAACCGCGTGAGCGCATCGAACCTACGTTCTCGTAAGCTGCACTTGCACCGAGCACTGCCGGCATTGCTTTACCCGGGGCTATCATGTTCTTGTTCTCACGCTGGAACCAGTCGAAGCTGACATTGAGCGAGTTGTTCAAGAAGCCGAGGTCAAGACCGATGTTGGTAGTAGCTATTGTCTCCCATGTAAGCGACGAGCCGACGAGTTTAGGCTGCGAGAAGGTATCGTACTTCGACGAGCCGGTGCCGAGCCAGTTGACGCCGTTGGTCTGCTTTGACATGGTTGCAAGGAACATGTTGCTACCTACGTCTGAGTTACCGATAGTACCGTATGAAGCGCGGACCTTGAGGTTGTTGACATATTCTTTAGCACGCTCAAAGTAGTTCTCTTCAGAGATACGGTATCCGGCTGAGAACGAGGGGAAGAAGGCTCCCTTTGAACCATCGGGGAACTTGCTGGACCAGTCATAGCGGCCGTTGAGTTCAATCAGGTAGATGCCCTTGTAGTCGTAGTTAATACGGCCAAACAGGCCGAGTGAACCACGTTTGTCTTTCACTTGGGTATAGCTGTACATCGAGTTCGACAATGCCAACTCAGGCATGTTCACATCCATGATGTCGTGAGTCTCGAAGTAGAGGTAGTCGTAGTTGTACTTGTCGAGGTTGCCACCGAGCATTACATTGAGGTTGTGAGCACCGGCAAACGAGTTGTTGTAGTTGAAATATGCGTTTGCGATATGCTGGTTGGCAAACGAGCGGTCGGTTTCCACAAAGGTTGATGAGGTGATGTCAGTAGGACCGGTAGGATTCAAGCCCCAAGTGTTGTAAATTACTGACGGCAGACCTACACCTTTGTAACGAGTGGTTAAGTTAACAAAGGTATAGTCGGCATTGAAAGTAAAGCCGTGTGAGAAGTCAATCTTGAAGAAGCCATTGGCACGCATCGACATATAACGGCGTGTCAGGTCGCCGGCAGTGTTACGTCCACCGGTCATGGTGCGGGTGTCCCACTTGTCACCATTGTCGTCAACGAAATAGCCGTAAGGACCAAAGAACGAAGTCCAGCGCCACAAGTACTGATACGAACCGGCACCGCGAACATAGAGAGAGTTGTACTGCTTGTCAGAATACGAGAAGCGTCCGCCTACGGTCAGCCAGTTTTTCACTTGGCTCTGAACATTGATTGTAGCGTTGTACTTATTGAGCTTGTCAGGACGGATTTTCATCAGACTCTCCTCATGGTCATAGCCGAGCGAAATGTAATACTGGGTCTTGCCCGAGTTGCCTTGAATGGAGATGTTATGCTGCTGCGAGGGAGCGGCATTGTTGAAGAAGATGTTCTTTACATCCCAGTTGGCATAGTAGCCAAGATCGTCGTAGTCAACACCGTAAATCATCTGTTCGTAGCCTTTGGCATAGTTCTCTCCGTACTTATCTTGCCACTTGCCTACCATTTCCCAGAAATGCTTGCCGGCATCGGAGGTCTTGTCGAAATAAATACCGAAGAGTTCGCTGTTATCGCCTACGCGGTTGTTAGCCTGAAGCATAGCCTCAGCCTGCTTTGCCACGTTAGGATACTCAGGTAGCACAGTAGCCTGGCTCCAGCCGAAGTTGTTGGAGTACGACACCTTAAACTTGCCTGCATCCTTTGCCGACTTGGTGGTGATAAGTACCACACCGAAAGCTGCCTTAGTACCATAGATAGAGGTCGAAGCAGCATCTTTCAATACCGAAATCGACTCAATGTCGTTGGCATTGAGAGAGGTCAGCGGGTTGAAGTTGTCGGTGACGTCCATCGGAATACCATCGACAACATACAACGGACGAGAGTTACCGTTTACCGAACCGATACCACGAATCTGAATGGTAGCATCTTCGTTGATGTCACCATTGGTCTGCGTGATAGTAAGACCCGGGACAGCACCCTGCAGGGCTTTCGAGAGGTTAGCTTGCGACTTCGACTCAAGAGTCTTGCTAACATCCACCGTTGATACGGCGCCGGTCAGGTTGGCTTTCTTCTGAACGCCATAACCTACCACTACCAACTCGTCGAGCACTGCATTGTCTTCTTGCAGAACTACACGCATGCCGTCAACCGCTTTCAGCGAAACGGTCTTGTAGCCGATGAATGAGATCTGCAACTGTGCATCGTCAGCCACTCGAAGTGTAAAACGACCTTCGAAGTTACTGATGGTACCGCGCGAGGTACCCACTTCTGCAATGGCGGCGCCTATCAGAGGCTCGCCATTGTTATCGACCACCAAACCATTGACTGTCCTATCGGCAAAGACCGACAGACTCATAGTCAGCAGTGCGACAACCATTAAGAAGAGTTTTCTCATAGTTTTGAAGATTTTGTTAATAAAAAAGGTTAATGTTGTTTTTGTTTATCAACATATATAAAATCAGACCACCATTGTCATACAACAAAAGCGGTCTGAGATTATTCATTTTACTATCTTATATGTCTGGCTGGCACCGTCTTTGACGAGTCGGACAATATAAATACCACCTTCAAGACGGGTCCGGTCGAGCTCAGCGGCTTGCATCTGCACGTCGATGAGTTGACCGGTAGTGGTATAGACGTAGGCGTCGAAGGGAGCAGTGATGGTGGTGGTAAAGATGTTGTCCACAGCATCGGTCTGCTGCTGAGGCAAGGCTATCTGCTTACCGGTGAATATCTTGACCTCGTTGGGTGCGAGTGTAACGGTGCTATTGGCTTTCTTCTGCTCGAAATAGTCGTACCATGTGCCGGAGGGCAGACTGACGGCAGTATTCGAGGTTGCTGAGAAGTTGCCTGCCACGAACACATCGCTGCCCCATTGAATGGTGCGAAGCTGCTTACCACCACCCAATGACGAAGCCGTAGGATTACCCTCGAAAACATCGGGCAGCAGGCGGGTACGCAACTGAATTATCTGAGCCGTCTTGGTGTAGGCGTCCATACGAGCCTCGTTGCCAAACCAGCCTAAGGTCTCAGGATTGGCTTTCGACGACATCTTCTGCTCACCCGTCACCTGAACGGTTATACCATAGGGGTTGGTGCCCCACTTGCCTGCAGCGTTCTGCCATTTGGAGTTGTCGTAGCCAAGCTCGTCGAAATGATAAAACAGGTGAGGTCCGTTGAGCAGGCAGAGGAACGCCATGTTCAGCGGCACGCGCGAGCAGCGCACTGCCTCATCGTCTTGCAGTTCGCCCTCGCCCCATTGCTTAGCCTTGAAGAACGGGCGCTCCTCATCATGGTTGTTGCAATAGCTTACGTAGCCGTCCTTGTTGGCATCGTTGAGGTCATCGTCTTTGAGCCATGCTCCTGCCGTCTGACAGTACTTATCAGAGGTATTCTGCCAGCAGAGCATACCCGCATTGACGAGCTGGGGACGGTCGGAGCCCATACTCGTGCCCCAATGCTCAAGAATGAAGTAAGCGTCTTTCGAGGCAGCCTGAACACCATTGGTATAGTAATCCTTGAGATTCGCAACAGCATTATACGATGGTCCGCAAAGACCGTGGCTGAGGTCCATACGATAGCCGTCAACCTTATACTCCTCAATCCAATACTTGAGAGCGCGGATGAACATCTGGTGAGCTGGAGCGAAGTCGTGGTTCCAGTCTTCATAGACGTTATCTGGGTGAGGTGCAGAGACGTTGAACCACGGGTTGTTTTTCAGGTCATCGCCATACGGATAGAGTTTGTTCATCGGGTTCAGACCGGTAGCATGGTTGAACACCATGTCGAGAATAACGGCGATGCCGCGCTTATGACACTCGTCAACGAAAGTCTTGAGCTGAGTCTCAGTACCGTATGCCCTATCCAATGCAAAGTAGTGGTTAGGAGCATATCCCCAACTTACGTTGCCGTCGAACTCGTTGACCGGCATCAGCTCTATGGCATTCACACCCAAAAACTCGAGATAATCCAAGCGTTCAAGCATACCCTTGAGATTGCGCTTGGTGGTGAAATCATAAATCCATGTCTCGTAAATTATCAGATTGTTCTTGTCAGGACGGCGGAAGTTCTTTGTTGCCTCCGACCATTCGAACTCAGGTTTGTCGGTCTGAATAACGGTCACATAGCTGCCGTCTGCCTCCTCAGGATAAGCCTTGAGGCCGGGATAAGAAGTCTTGGGCTCCCACTTGTCGTCCACATGCAAAAGTTTCTCGGAATAGAGGTCGGATATATATTTCTTAACTCCATCGGCACGTATAACCAAGTATTGGAAAGCATACTCTTTCTGAGGGGTAAGACCCGTTATCTCGCGCCAGAAGTAGTTGCCATCCTGAAATAGTTGCGACTCGGATGAGGGCGTCCAGTTGTTGAATTCGCCCACCACATACACAGCCTTAGCCGCCTCTGTCTTCGACGCTGCGTAAGTTGATAGCGTCACTTTGGTCTTGTCTGACTTGTCGTAGTAGATACCCATGTCAACGCCCGCAGGGCGAGCCTTCTTGGTGCTCGGCTGAATTATGGCTATCAATGCCTCGTCAGTAACGGTTTTGCCGCCTGCCGTAGCAGTAAACTTAAGGTGCGTATCGGCATCTGTGAAGTTATGCTCGTAAACAAGCGACGTACCATGATCGGTCTTCACCTCTTTACCATTGATACTCAGACTCAGGTCGGCATCTGCCGAAGCAGCACATTCGATAGTCATCGTCTTGCCCTCATCAAGGAGCTGATGTCCCGACGGCGAATTTATTTTAGCCTGAAGATTAGCGGCAGGGTCGATGAATTTTACAAATATATCGCCCCAAGCGGTAGTCTTACCCTCCTTTGTCCCGTCCTTTCCGTTGATTTTGCCATCGTTGAAAACAAAGCACAATCCTGTAACTTTCTCAGGAGTGGCATAACCATAGAACTCACCTATGTTGGGCGTGATTTTCAGTTCCCAGTTGCCGTCTTCATTCTTCGTCATTTTACATTTGTCAGGATACTGGCGCCAAGTGCCGATAGTATTGATCCACTGGCTCGAACCGACGATAAGCCCCGTATGAGCCCAGCAAGCTGTCGCCCCAACCATTCCCTGGTTTCCTTCATTGGGGTTAAACACAATGGTTATCTCTCCATCATAGCCTATAGGGATGTAGGCAGGTATGGTGGTAACCTGACCCGACACCATTACAGTGCAAAATGCTGCCAATAAGACAAAAAAGAACTTCTTCATTGCTAACTTTATTTTGATTAACTCTATTTTCAAAATCAGCGTGCTACTATGCGCTTTATCTTTGCAGCCTCAGCCGCCATACGCTCACTATTATGCTGCAAAAATAAGCAAAAACTTTCAACTATCAAAATTTTCCGTTCAAATTATACAAAAACCCTGCACCAAGCATGGCGCAGGGCTCTATTGCTGAGATTTATTTGCCGATTGCTTCGTTGGGGCAAACATCTGCACATGTGCCGCACTCTGTACACAAATCGGGGTCAATTGAATACTTCTCGCCCTCGGAAATTGCTCCCATAGGGCACTCATCAATGCAAGTTCCGCATGCTATGCATGCGTCTGAAATTACTAATGCCATAGTGGTAAATTTTTATTATTGTTTTGGTTATATTCTTACTCCGTTATCGGCTACTGCGGATATTATCCGGAGCCGCATCTAATCCCATGTAGAAAATCAGCCGCCGCCTATCCCTATTTTTCGGGTGCAAAGTTAGTGAACTTTTCTGATAAACCAAATAAAAAAGGAAAAAAAGCGAAATTTCATCCCAATTTGTAGGGATATATCGAACCTGACGTTCATGATAAAGCACCTGCAACACAATCTTTACCTCCGACCTGTCACCACTCTATCCGATAACCTTTGGAGGTAATCGCCTACTCTTTTGGTGTGTTCTGCTGATGCAGTTTCGAGGGGTTGCGCCTGAGAAAATCTTCCCACCCCTTGTAGTTCTTCCCGTCGGAAAGAGGTGAGCCTAACTGCAGGTAGTGGCAGTAGGCTATGCCAAGGGCGTCTGTGGCATCGAGTTTCTTGGGCATCTCGCTATCCGCAATATGCAAAAAACGCTGCAGCATACCTGCCACCTGCTGTTTGGTGGCATGACCGTTGCCGGTGATTGCCATCTTTATCTTCATGGGCGAATACTCTGCTATCGGCACGTCTCGGGCGAGAGCCGCAGCTATGGCAACACCCTGTCCGTGGGCCAACTTGAGCATTGTCTGGACGTTCTTATCGACAAACTGAGTCTCTATCGCCAGCACCGAAGGTCTGTGTTCGTCGAGCAACTCGGTGACACGGAAGAAAATCTTTTGCAGCTTCTCATAGTGCGACTCCAACTTGCGCAAGTCCAACACTCCCATATCAAGCAGTTGGACCCTTGAACCTGAAGTGTGTATTATGGCATAGCCCATCACTGTGGTTCCCGGGTCAATACCGAGTATGGTATGTTCGTGAACAAGTCGGTCAAGCATCTGAGGAAGAAATTATGCGTTTTTGTTTCCGCCGGAGCTGCGGAAAGTCAGATATAGTGCCACCAATGCCCAGATAAGAGCAAACGGCACCCAGTTGTTGGAGCCGCGAAGCATATACCATGACGCCACTCCAAGCGACAGCGAAGCAAAGAAATACAGCCTGTGGCGCCGTGCCTGAGCAAGCTCTGTAGTACGATTCTCGATGGCGGTCCAAAACGCCTCAGCTATAGCAAGAACGCTGCCTGCCGTGAATATATAGGCACAATACGGAACCGACAAGAGCGACATTACAGCACCTGCTATAAGCAATATCCCATAGCACCATATCAGAATTTTATGTATTAAAGAGGTATTCATTTTGTTGATACTACTGTTCAAACACATATACATCTTCGCCTGAGGCGTGCATCAGATAGCGCTCGCGCGCGTATTTTTCAAGGTTATCCGAATTGCCCTCAAGCTCGTCAAGACGTCTCTGAGTATCTTCCAACCGTTTCTGATACAACTCAATCTCGTCCTCAAGCTCAGAGATCTGACGAGAACGCTCAATACGGTGGACAACACTCTGCTCACCGCAAAACATAAGCACTATGGCAAACACAAGACTTACCAACACATACTTATTCAGCAAGTAACGCCTAAGAAACGACCAAACGTCCATCGAAAAAGAAAATTTTATTTAGCAAAGTGTAAGTTTCTGAGTGCAAAGTTATGCAATTTTTCTCAACACTCAAAGAAATTGCTTAGTTTTGTTAGATTTTTTTGGATTTTAGAAAAAATTTGTAATTTTGCAGCGAAATTGCGGTATTGGTACATTTCGCAATCAGCCAATTTCCAAGTGGAGTATTCACAACACACCACCTTAATATTCACTAAATTTCATGCTTATGAAAAAATTTACCCTTCTTGCAACAACACTGTTGCTTACGTTAGGTTTGACTGCAGCCCCTGTAGTCAAAGGTATTAGTCGTCCGGAAAAGGACAAGAAAGAGCTTATCAAAAAAGCCAAGGCAGAGCACCGTGCTCACAAGGTTGTGAAAGACGAGGAAGAAGACCCGTTTGCACCGGAACCCGCAGAAGCCACCACCATCGACCTCGTAGTTACCGAGGCAATGTTTGAAGAAGACTACTATGGTGAGGGCTTTGAGCTCACATTATATGCAAATGGCGGCGTTCTTGATTTGTTGCTCATCACTTCTGCCACAGAGATTCCCGAAGGTGAGTTTAGCTTTAAGGCATACGAAGGAGTTGCAGATGAATCCTATGTTGCTGCTTCTGAAGGTCACTATAAAGAAGATTATTCTGATTGGGGGTTTGGCATAATTGAAGGTGATGAACCTTCTTACCTGCTGACAGATGACGAGAACTACTACTACCTGCAAAGTGGTACTCTCAACATCGTTAAGGACGGTTCGGCAATGCACATAACTCTTGATGCGATATCGGCTCATGGTAGCAACATTAAGGCATCTTACAGCGGTCAGGTTCTTCCAGCTGCTTTTGCCGTTGAACCCCAAGAAATCAGCGAGTTCGACAGAACTGCTACTGCTATGAATACTGTAGATTATACAAAGAATTACGGTGATGTATATGTACAACTCACAGGCGAGGACTTCGCTCTGCTTCTTGACATAATCACTCCTGATTATCCTGACGGTATAGTAGGCAAATACGAAATCAAACCTGCTCAAGCAATAGAAGAGTCGGAAGAAGCTCCTGAGACATCGCCGGATCAGAAAGAAGCAGAAGTATATGCTCTCGCATCAAGTGGCTATAGTTACAGTTACGAGTCGGCTTATCCTTCATATTTTGCTGTAGAGCAAGCAGGTGAGGTCAACTACTACTTCCTGCAATCTGGTACCGTAGAAATAAGCAAAGACGGAGATAACTATAAGGTAGAGGTCAACGGTGTATCGTACTTCGGTTCACAGATCAAGGTTACCTATGAAGGATTAACCGATCAGCTCAATTTCGACTACGAGCCGGATGAAGCTACAAGCATCAATGCCACCGATCTGACAGGTGAAGTAAGCAATTCTGACGGTATCTTTGTAATTGAAGCAATGACCGAAGACTACTTGCAGATGGCAGTAATAGAGCTTGTATCTAACGCTGAAGAGCTGCCTGTAGGAGAATTTGTAGTAGCAGCCGACAGTGCTCAGAACACCATCATTGCTTCCCCGGGTGGCGATGCAAGCTATGACTATGGCACACGCTATTTCACTACCGATGGCTATTATATCGTTGACACATGGTATGTGGTTAGCGGCAAGGTTACTATCACTAAGGAAGGCGAGGTTTATACCGTAGTATTGGACGGCAAATCAGCTAAGGGCAGTGATATTAAGCTCACTATTACCATCGGCTCGCCGGAGTCGGCTGTAGAAAACGTATTTGAAGACCGCAGCAAGACCATCAAGACCTTCGATGGCGAGAAAGTGGTAATCATCAATAACGGCGTTAAATACAACGTTCTCGGAGTGGAGATTCGCTAATCCCGCTCACAAACGCAAAAGGCTGTCTAACAACAAAAATGTTAGACAGCCTCTTGCGTTATTTTAGACTATCATCAGACCATGCGATGAAACCGACACAGGTAGAGACGCTTTACAAAGCGTCTCTCGGATATGCACGCAGATAAATGCTTTTGCATATCATTCGTTTTAATGTGATGAGAGACGGTATATATACCGTCTCTACACGCGATAGCAACCCGCTTTTAGTTGTTAGACAGCCTCTTTTTTGTGCTATATAATGTTGCCAAGAACGGCTATCGGAACGCATCAATCCTTGCACCTCTGCAAGACGACAGCCGAGCGGGCGGGTAGGTAGAGTTTGAGCCAACCCTTGCCGTCTTTGTCGTAGATCGGGTCAGGTTGTGTGAAATGCTCAACCGAGTCGTCAGCTATGCCGAATCCGGCAAACTCCTTAGCATCAGTGTTGAGCACTACTCTGTACTTGCCTGCCGGCGCGAGCAGTCCGTAGTCGGGGAACGAGTGGCTGCCGTTCCAGTTGAACACGAAGACAAGGTCACCACGGGAATAAGCAACCACCTGGTCGCCTTCTCTATCCCAAAGGTTGACAACGGGACGTTTTTCAAACTCATGAATACCGCCGATAAGGTGAATCATAGCCTTGTCGAACTCACCGAGTTCGTGGTAGTAGAAATTGGGATTGTCCACGAGTTCCCATTGCCTGCGCGCATATTTATAACTCCAACCGTTGCCTTCGCGGGGGAAGTCAATCCATTCGGGATGACCAAATTCGTTTCCCATAAAATTCAGGTAACCACCATTGATAGTGGATGCAGTGATGAGTCGTATCATCTTGTGCAGTGCCAAACCACGGTCAACCATAAAGTTGCTGTCGCCGTGCTGCATGTGCCAGTACATGTCGGCGTCGATAAGTCGGAAAATAATGGTCTTGTCGCCCACGAGTGCCTGGTCGTGACTCTCGGCATAGGAGATTGTCTTCTCGTCCTGACGGCGGTTGGTCATCTCGTAGAGGATGTGCCCTGCCTTCCAGTCCTCGTCTTTTACTTCCTTTATATATTTAATCCAGAAGTCCGGCTGTCCCATTGCCAATCGGTAGTCGAATCCCATGCCACCATCTTTTATCGGCACTGCCAATCCGGGCATGCCCGACATCTCCTCGGCTATGGTAATAGCATGAGGGTTGACCTGATGAATGAGCCTATTGGCAAGGGTGAGATAGCAGATGGCATCGCCGTCTTCGTTGAGGTTGTAGTAGGAATCGTAGCCGTTGAAGTCCTCACCCAAACCATGCGACAGATAGAGCATTGATGTCACACCGTCGAAACGGAATCCGTCGAAGTGATACTCATCAAGCCAGAACTTGCAGTTCGACAGCAGGAAATGCAGCACTTCGTGCTTTTGGTAATTGAAGCAAAGACTGTCCCAAGCAGGGTGCTCGCGTCGGGCGCCACTGTGGAAATACTGATATGGAGTGCCGTCGAAATTGCCCAGTCCCTCCAACTCGTTTTTGACGGCATGCGAATGAACAAGGTCCATTATTACCGCCAAACCGCGCTCATGGGCATCGTCTATCAGATGTTTGAGTTCTTCGGGAGTACCGAAACGCGAAGAAGCGGCAAAGAAGTTCGACACATGGTAGCCGAAAGAGCCGTAATATGGGTGCTCCTGAATAGCCATTATCTGCACGCAGTTGTAGCCGTCGGCTGCTATGCGCGGTAGCACATTGAGGCGGAATTCTTCGTAGGTCGCCACTTTCTCTTCCGACGACGACATGCCGATATGGCACTCGTAAATCAGCAACGGTTCGGTATTCGGTTTGAACTTGCGCACTTTCCATTTATACGGTTCCGGAGCCCACACCTGAGCGGAGAATATCTTAGTGGCATTGTCTTGCACCACGCGCCGTGCATACGACGGGATACGCTCGCCACAGCCACCTTGCCACTCTACAAGCAGTTTGTAATGCTGACCGTGACGAATGGCCTTTTCCGGCAATCGAACTTCCCAACAACCGTTCCATGGGTCTGACTCGACGGGCCAAAGACGAAAGTTTTCATCTTTGCTCCAGCCGTTGAAGTCACCTATCATATATATGGCTGTGGCATTAGGTGCCCATTCACGAAGCAACCAGCCGCTCTTGGTCTGTTTGGTAGCTTTCAGATGGTGCAACCCGAAATACAGATGGCCATTAGCAAAGTCACTGAGCTTGCCTTCGCCTGCAAGACTCTTCTCTTGCTGACGGAAATAATCATATCGACCGTTGATTGCATCTGCATACGGCGCAAGATAAGGATCAGATTGGATGAGTTTTAGCATGGCAGGAGAATATTTAGGTTAATACTATTATTTTAAGTTACTGTATCAGTATTGGTTGATTAAACGTCCGTGGACATTATGCCTTTACTTTAGCCACCACCTTGCGATATCGCTGTCCGGGAGCTATAGATGGCATGTGTGCATCTTCGGGGAAGAATATGACGAACTTACCCTCTGTAAGTGTGAGCAGAGTATCGGGCTGGTCGGCATACACCTCCACGTCATGCTGCTCGTTGTACTCCTTTATCACATCCTTGCAATCTTCTGTAGCACTCCAACCAAGTTGCTCTGTACCATTGATGACAAGCTGAATATCTATGTAGTCGCGATGTGCCTCCAAACGGCATTCCTGCTGTTCTTTTCCCTCTACATCGGCTATCACCACATAAATATCGTCGCCCTGAATCTTAATTTTGCATGGGGGCAAATTTTCAAGGTCATTATCGGTGAGAAACTTAAAGGCTTTCTCTAAACCCTCGGCACAATCGTAGTAACGATCAGCATTCTCTAAATTATCAAGTATCATATAATAAAAAATTGGTTGTTCTGTTAGGATATATCTAAAAATTATTCGGCATGCTCACGACGAGCAGCTTCAATCAAACACTTCCTGCAGTATTTCAAGCGAGCGGGGAGTGACGAACCCGTCAATCTGTATCTCGTAGTACCTGCATATCTTGCGCAGCATTGTCTGCCGTGCAGTACGGCTAAGACTAACCTCAGAGCCAGACAAAAGCTGCTGGAGCACCTCAGTCTCCTCCGGTTCAAAGTGGTCTATATCATGAGACGTTGACCGGCTCAACTCGCCTGTGTACATGTTCAGCATCGTCGCCTTTGCATCGAGTTGCGGGGTGATACCCAACGACATCATCAGTTCCACAAGCAACGACAAGTGCCAATTCTGATTGGCGTTGCCAAGCTCTCTGATGCGCTGTTCCAAAATGTCAAACAGTTGCGGGTCAGCAAGCGGGTGGCGCAGCAGGCGATAAAGCATCTCTGCCATGAATATGATTTGAGCATTGCGTTTTATATCCGTCTGGGCATTGCTGTATATCAGGTCTATTGCCTGAGCATTCACTCGCTGTATCGCCTCGGCTCTGTCAAAATGCGAATCGACGCCTATTATGTTCAGCGGTGCAAGAACGGCCTTCGTAAGCATATTTTTCCGCCCGCCTACTCCATATATCATCATGTTGACCCTGCCGAAATCTTTGGTATATAGGTGCAATATGTCGGCATTGTCTTTGTGATGAGCGAGATGAAGTACTATGGCTCTTGTCCTACTAAGCATTTTGCTTGTATAACGTGTCTTTACTATAGCACCGATACAAGGTGTCAGAACTTATAAACAAAGCACACATTCCAACTCCACTCTCTCATATACGAGTTACCACCGGCTGTATTGACAGGGTAGCGTCGTACCATATTGAGCAATCCGAAATCATAACCTCCCTGTAGCCGGTAGCGGTCCCACTCTAATCCTAAACCCACAGACATCTGCAGGTTGACGGGCAACTGCTCGCCGGCATACCTGTTATACGAGTCCGTGCCCACCCCTATGTCATGCAAATGCTGCAATGTGGGTTCTGAGAGATTGAGGCTCTGATTGTCATACTGAAACAGCCCCACTTGCAATTGTGGTCCGCCATACGCCACCAACGCCAGCTTCTCCCAAAGTTCCTGGCGGTAAAAAAGCAGCACCGGGATGTTCAATGTATGTTTCAATACCTTGTGACCGATAGTTTCCACCTGCACGTATTCACTCGACGCCGACGCCCAATGCTGGGTATGCCGGCCATAGGTCAAGGCATAACTCAACCCCGTCTGCAAAGCAAGATTGTACGGCAGATTGAAGTCGATGGCCGCTCCCAACTTACCGCCATGCAGATACATATCCGGATACGATACACTCGGACTATTCTGCCAGTCTTGAACATATCCTGCATACAAACGCCATGCTGTCGTCAGGTGATAATCCACCTTGACTTTTTCTTTTTTAGTTTCAAAAAAATCGTACTTCGACTCCTGTGCACTCAGTAACAGAGCCGAAAATAATAGCAAGACCGATAAAAAATTCCGTTTCATTTTTATATTTTCTTTATAGGGGCACATCTAAAAAACTACTGGCTTACTCTAAAAATGCCATTTGAAAATCGCTTTCAGAGAAACTCATATATTGCATAGCCGGACAACAAAACTACCACATAAACCACAAAAGCTATTCCGCGTACAAGGTTCTGCTCTGCCAAGAAAAAATGCGTGGCAAACATGGCGAGCGTCATAAACAACAAACCGCAGATGTTTGTGACAGCAGATTGCCAAATCACTAATACTATTATCGCCACTAACGGTACAGAGCAAAATGTTATATACGTTTGAACCGACACGCTCTCGCGGCTGAAACGCATCAACGCCGATACCATCATAACCAACGACATCAGCATAGCAGCCACTATGGTCCAATTCTCTGCCGACAATGTCATCAGTTGCCTGCTCAGGGGCGAAGGCTCAATAATATAACCAAGCATATCAGGCGATAACCAGACAACCACAGCCATATAAATCACCACTACCGCTATCGCTATCAGCGATGATAAAAACACTTTCAAATTGAACGACTGCTGAAACATAAAGAACAACCATAGCAACGGAATGAAAAATATCATATCATGACACGCAAAACCGCCCAGGCATATAAGCAGTGTACTAAGCAGAGCCTGCTCTGCAGCATTATCTAACCGATAAGTGCCAATCAGCTGTATATCACACAGCAGCAATGCCATGCATGCTATCTGACCGGACCAACATGTGTGTAGCCACGGTACAACACTTATCGGCAACAGGTACATCAGCATCGGCATATACGACATGGTGCGGGTCATGTTAGTCTTATAGCACAAGCGCATCAGTACTACGGAATTAGCCATGGCAAGCGCCAGCGTGAGCGATGCTGATAGCGGCTCCGCAATAATACTACCAACCCAACAGACAAGACATGCCATAGTCAGTATTATTGCAAGCGGCAGCTTGAGTTCTGTGATATGTATTAGAAAACTTTTCAATGTGTCACCTCAGTTCCATATTGTCATGTCGTCGCGACTGTTATTCTATCAAGCCGGATTTTTGCAACATATACTTAGGATCGGCTTGCTTCCCGCGGAACTCAAGATAAAGCTCTTGAGCATCTTTGGTATTTCCTTGTTCAAGCAGTCGGCGGAAGCGTGCTGCCACCTCAGCATTGAATATATCACCTGTCTCTTTGAAAGCGTAGAAGGCATCTGAATCAAGCACTGCTGACCACGTATAGCTATAATACCCTGCCTCATAGCCGGTCATAAAGATATGGTTAAAGAAAGTAGGACGATAGCGAACTATGATCTCGGGTATCATCCGCATGTTCTCCATACTCTTCTTCTCAAACTCATTAACGTCGAAATCATCGGTGGTTGTGAGCTCGTGGAAATCCATATCGAGTATTGAAGCTGACAGTAATTCTGTCTTTACGAATCCCTGATTGAATTTGCCGGCCTTGTTGATCTTCTCAATGAGTTCATCAGGTATAACCTCACCGGTCTTATAGTGCTTGGCATACATGCGCATCACCTCAGGTTCGTAGCAGTAGTTCTCCATAAACTGCGAAGGAAGTTCCACAAAATCGCGAGGAACATTGGTCCCTGACAAAGAGATGTAACTACTGCGCGAAAGCAGACCATGCAAAGCATGACCAAACTCATGGAACAACGTCTCGACATCATCCATTGAAAGCAGCGAAGGCTCTGTGGCTGTCGGCTTCGTGAAATTACCCACATTGATAACAATTGGACGATGGTCAACACCATTGTCATCAACCCATTGAGAAGTGAGATTATTCATCCATGCACCGGGGCGCTTGCCTGCACGCGGGAAATAGTCGGTGTAGAGAATACCTATCAAATGATTGTCGGCATCGGTCACGCGGAATACCTCGACATCGTTGTTATATACGGGCATGTCATATAGTTTTTCAAAGTTCAGTCCGTAGAGTCGGTGTGCCACTTCAAAAGCACCATGACGGACATTGGTGAGTTCGAAATACGGTTTGAGCTCTTGCTCATCGATATCGAACTCTGCCTTGCGCACTTTTTCTGCATAATACCACCAGTCCCAGGGTTGCAGCTTCTCGCCCGGAAAATCTTTTTCCAACCACTGCTGAAGCACTGCAGCCTCTTCTTTGGCTTTGGCAAGTGAAGGCTCCCACACCGACTGTAGAAATGCGTCCACGGTTTTGGAGTCGTGTGCCATACACTCCTCAAGAATATAGTCGGCAGGATTGTCAAAACCGAAGATTTTGGCTTTCTCCACCCGAAGGTGCATCGTACGGTTGATTATCTGTTTGTTATCAAACTCGTTGTCATGGTTGGCACGAGTAGTGTAGGCAAGTAGCAATTCGCGGCGAAGGTCACGGTTGTCGGCATATTGCAATACGGGCACAAAACTGGTGCGAGTGGGATAGAATTTCCATGCATCATCTCTGCCTGCCGCCTGAGCAAGTTCTTTGGCTGCCTGCTTCACACTCTCAGGCAGACCTGATAGCTTACTCTCGTCAGTGATAAACAATTCATAGTTGTTGGTTTCTTTCTGAACATTCTGCGAGAATTTAAGCGACAGCACTGCCAACTCTTGGTTAATCTCTTTGAGTCTGCTCTTATCCTCCTTGCTCAGATTGGCACCGCTACGCACAAAGTTCTTGTAAGTCTCCGTCAGCAGACGCTCTTGCTCAGGCGTAAGCGAGAGTTCATGACGTTTGTCATATACCGACTTAACGCGTTTGAAAAGTTTCTCATTGAGCATTATATTGTCGCTGTAAGCAGAAAGTTTCGGACTTACTTTTTCTGCAATAGCATCAAGCTCTGCATTACCGTCAGCTTCTAACACATTGAAGAATGCTGATGAAACCCGACTAAGCATCATGCCGCTGCGGTCCAATGCCACTATGGTATTCTCGAATGTGGCAGGCTCAGGATTATTAGCTATAGCCTTTATCTCCTTGTTAGCGCTTCTTATACCTGCGCGAAAAGCAGGCATGTAATGCTTGGTCTGAATCTTGTCGAACGCAGGCGCATCATAAGGAGTGTGCTCCTCTGAGAAAAAAGGATTCTCACTATTACAAGAAATAATGGTCATAGCAATTGCAATGATAAAAATAGAATGTAAATTTTTCATATTGTTCAATTTACTTAGTTAATTACGAGTATCTTTGTCAGTACATGCTCTTTGTTGTCGGAGTCAACTGCCTGAACCAAATAGACTCCCGTAGGCACTCGTCTGCCATAGCCGTCGGTGCAGTCCCATGTAGCCATTCCACCGTTTGATGTTGTGGTGTGAACAGCATGGCCTGCCACATTAGTAATTACAATCTTACTATCGGTTTTCAGCCCCACAATGGATACTACGCCGCTGAAATCCGGACGGACAGGATTGGGGAAGGCATAGACATCTTTGTAACTCAAGTCGCCCTCGGTCGCATCTCCCTGGAAAGAGACGAGACCGGCTGCGGTACCTATAAACACCTCGCCTGTCAGCGGATTTACCACTATGGATTGCACCGTATTAGATGCAAGGGGCGAGTTGTCGGTGGTGAAGTGGTAAATTGTCTCGGTGCAGTCGTCCGACAGCAGGTACACACCTGAGTTCTGCGTTCCCATCCATTTACGCCCTGCTCCATCTATTGCAATAGCATTGATACGCTCGCCATTGAGCAGATAGTCGGCAAGACCAGAGCCGTCGGTGCGATTGATAATCACTCTCTCGCAAGCATCCGAGCGGAAGAAATCTGTACCGTAGGGTATGCAGAGCGGACCGGTCAGAGTGCCGAGCCAGATGTTGCCGTGCGTATCCTGTGTGCATGCATAGACGAGCTCTATAGGTATATCGTTGTTGTTCTGGTCATGAAGCGACGTGCGGAAGATAGTACGATCGTCGCTGAAATCGGTAGGGGTACCGTTGTCATCTAACAAGCCCAACCCCGGCTCCTTCCTTGCAGAAGGTATCCACTTGTAATTAGGACGCTTTTGGTCTATCAGAATCTCTTGCGGAGTTGCATAAACCACCCTCTGACCGCTGTTAGTAATATTGGTTGCGAACCACTCGCCTGCCGGAGTCATCATATGGATATTTGGTCCGTTAGAACCCGTGGTCAGAACCCAAAGGTTCTTATATTGGTCGAACACAGCACCATCAGTACGTGTATAGAAGTCTGGATTAGAAACAGGAGTTGAAAGACCCGAATTATCAGATGTGTAACGGAATACAGGATGCATATCGCGATACTCAAACATTCCACATCCGTACGAGGTGACAAACAGATGATTCTTGTCGGCAGGGTCAACTGCTACGTTCATAAAGTCATAAACCTGCTGACCTGCAAACTTGACGAGCTCACCGTAATCCGTATTACTCCATTGTCCATTCTCATAAATCATCAGATATGCCGGACGTGTCTCGCGGTCTGACCAACGTCCGCCCGGAACAGATATGATCCGCCCGTTGTCATATTTCAGACGGAAGGAATTGTTCGATGCTGGTCCGTTCGGCAAAAACGTCTCATGCTTTTTTGTTTTATCAGAATAGTTGGCGAGACCATAGGGTCCTGTTGCCAACCACCACATGTCAGCATAACTATCATAGAACACCTGCTTCGAGCCGTAAAAGACGGGCAGCTCTGTAAATGAGAAGTCGGATTTGATTACGCAAACATTGAGCGCAGTATAACCAAACAAGAAGCCGTTGGAAGCCGAAATGCCGGTCAGCTCACGCTCAGCAAACCGCTCCGTCCATGTTGCATCGGCATACTCGTATATCTTGCTGCCGCAAAGAACGCAAAGCTTGTCGTTGAAATTCACTAATGCCTTGACATCAGCTGAAACAGGCGATGCCAAACGCTTCCAATATGAATAATCGATAAGGTTATCTTTAACTATATTTGCATAGTAAATCTCCACCCCGTCAGTTGCATAAATATAATCACCAACGATGGCTACTGAAAGCAACTTCACCTCAGAAGCATTTTCACCCACATAATAAGTGCCCTGCACCTCGTTCTTCAGTAAATTAAGCACCATTATTCCAAAGTCGGTTGCCAAGTATGCTTTCTGGTCGTAGAAAAACACTCCGTTAACACCCTTGGTAGTGTTGAGCTGTTTTTGATAAAGATCGCTTATACACTCCACACCTCCCTCACGAAGCAAATCTATAAGTCCATTCTTATAAGCAATAAGCAGAGTCTTAGTCACATCGTCGTAACTGATATTAACGATATTGTTGCCATTGAGTCCGCTAAGTTTGCTATAGAACTCTATAGTCTGATCATATTTGTCAACTGAATACAACGATCCCTCACTCAGTGCATACACTTTTTGTGGTGTCTGTGCTATCTGATTGACAGCATTATAACTAAAATGTACCTGCCATGTCCCGATAGGCTGCTGAGCCACAAGCAGGTTAACACAGATTGTGAGCGCTGTGAATAATAAAAATCTTTTCATGTGACTATACTTATGTTAGCTTGTTTTTAATTCTTGTTAGTTTTATTTTATCTCATTTGCTTGTCAGTTTGCAGTTGCTCAAGCAGGTTAATCATATTTTGAAGAGCACGTGCTCTATGGCTGATGCTGTTTTTTACTTCAGGCACAAGTTCAGCAAAAGTCTTGTCATAGCCTTCGGGAATAAACAGCGGATCGTAGCCGAAGCCTTGCTCACCATGCTCACTTGTAGCAATTCTCCCCTTAACCACACCCTCACACTGATACACTTTACCGTCGATAATCAGCGTAACGGCTGTTCTGAACTGCGCCCTGCGGTTGTTATTCCCCTGCAGTTGAGCAAGCAGTTTCCTGCGATTGGCAACGGGGTCGTTATGACCGGTGGCATAACGAGCTGTGTGTACCCCTGGTGCTCCGCCAAGAGCCTCCACCTCAAGACCTGTATCGTCTGCAAAACAATTGCAATGATAACTGTCTGCCACATACCGCGCTTTCAAAAGTGAATTGCCCTCTAAGGTGTCTGCCGTCTCATCAACGTCTTCATGGCAACCTATATCACTCAGGCTCTGCACTGTATAATCAGACCCCAGGATAGCACGCGCTTCAGAAAGTTTATGGGCGTTATTTGTTGCAAATACCAAACTTATCATGTTTATTCTTAATTTCTGCTTTTCAGCCTTTAGTATTTTATAAATATCAAATAGATATCGGATAATTATCAGATTTTTGTCATATATCTCTACGCACTTACAACCACATCGAAACCTTTACCTCGAAGCACGTCACCTATCTGATTCATCTTCTCAGCGGGTATCTTCTTGAGAGTCTCTACCGGCGTCTTACGGTCAATCACATATATCATCACCTGACGTGGTCGCAACTGCTCTACGGTCGAATACCATGCTTCAAGTTCTACATCGGTTGTATTGTCAATCACCTGTCCTCTTGTCTCGCCTTTCAGGAAACAAGTCTGAAGAGTAAAATCACCATCAAACTGACTCAGATAGCCCTTTATATCAGCCACTGTCAATTCAGGATTCAGCGGTTGGTCGATAAGGCGCATGGTAGAATCGATGGCAGAGTCGAGTTTGAGAACCCGGTTGTCAACTTTCCGAAGCGCCTCAACGACCTCTGTTCGGTAGAGCTGAGTGGAGTTGCTCAGCACTGTCACTGCCGCCTGAGGGCAATAGCTGTCACGCAACTCAACACACGAACTTACAATCTTGGCAAAGTCAGGATGCATAGTGGGCTCACCATTGCCGGAGAAAGTAATGGTCTGAATAACAACGCCTGCCTCAGACAACTCTTCGAGCTTGCAAAGCATTGCCTGTCTGAATTCTTCTGCTGTGGGCAACTGAGGTTTTATCACACGGCGATTGAAACCACACTCGCAATATATACAATCAAATGAGCACAACTTGGAGTCGCGGGGCATAAGATTCACACCCAACGACACTCCCAACCGACGTGAATGAATCGGACCGTATATGATTTCTGAAAACAACATCCGCTACGTAAATAGTACTTAAGTTTATATATTGATTTCTACATGCCTTTTATCGCTTGCAGAATTTGCTGCTTGAGATGAAGCAGGTTCATCTGTTTCGATATAAGCAGAGTATTTTCCTCAGCAAGGTTCTGCTTATCATTACTGTTTATGGTTTGCTTAATATTATCTAACAATTCATCTATTATCGCTACCTTCAACTGGAGCATTATCTTTGGCAGTGCCAAAGCGGCTTGTGCCCCTTCGTCCGGCGGCTCCAACTGACGAGTCTGATTTTCTGAAACATTTTCCTTAAAGAACATCTTGCTCAGCTGGTAACGCTCTATAATAAGTTCGCTTACTGCTTCTACCACCTCGGGATCGCTATGCGAGGCGAAGTAACGCTCGGCATCGAAATCCGGTTCACCAAGATGCAGACGATAGTCGTCAAACAATTTTTTATAGCCGTCAACCGACAAAACTATATTGTCGGCATCCAAACATTGAATTATATACTCTGCGATGGTCTCCACGCTGCCATCTTCGTATGTTAGATATGTCTGCCTGCCGTATTTGACCAGAATCCCTACTATCGTACGCTCGACCATTGCACGCTTTGAAAGCATCTTCTGCTGTGCAGACGTCGTTACAGGCTTTTGGGCGGAAGCCTCAGAGCGGCGGAACTCAATATCATCAGCGTCTGGATGCGCACCGTCGGCTGCTGTCTGCTCACGCTGCTTGCTATATGCCTCACGAAACTTCTCCCGCTCTTTCTCTTTTTCCTCCTCCTGTATGCGCTCAGTAATCTTACGATTGACGTATGTCTCAAGGTCTCGTTCCTCTATTTCAAGACGTTTGCTTGCCGAACGGATATAAGCATGACGGCTAATTGGGTCATAAATGAAAGCTATCAGGTCGCCTATTGACTTGACCAACTGACCAAACTCATACGGGTTGTCTTCAACTGCCACTTTTGCACGCTCCACGTGGTATTGAATGAAATCTATCTGATTATTCTCAAGATATTCCTTAAACTGCTCTGCTGACAACTTATGCGACAATGAGTCGGGGTCATCTCCTTGAGGCAGCGTGAGTATCTTGATATTCATGTTCTCACGCAGGAACATCTCGTTACCTCGCAGAGTGGCTTTTGCACCGGCATTATCTCCATCGTATAGTAATACTACATTCGGAGTCAGGCGCTTGATGAGCCTGACTTGCTCGTTTGTAAGAGCTGTTCCTGACGATGCCACCACGTTCTCAACTCCCGCTTGCACCATTGAGATAACGTCCATCTGCCCCTCGACCAAGTAGCAGAAGCCGGCTTTTTCTATCTCCTTGCGCGCTATAGTGAAACCAAACAACTCGCGACGCTTTTCAAACAAGTTCTCCACCT
Source organism: uncultured Bacteroidales bacterium (assembly GCA_946184695.1). Lineage (GTDB taxonomy): Bacteria > Bacteroidota > Bacteroidia > Bacteroidales > Paludibacteraceae > Colicola. Next base: position 30,836 of record CAMHGK010000006.1, read on the forward strand.
CGGGAGTGTTCACATACTTACCCGCATTTTTCTTCTCTCTGAGCCAGCGACCGTTGAATGCCACCACCTTGCCCGAAGGATTGAACCACGGAAAGATGACGCGGTCGCGAAAACGGTCGAATATAGTAGGCTTGGCATCTGCCTTGTCATCAGAGTAACTGCTCTGCGCACACAAGCCCGACTTGAGCACCGACTCCTGCGTGAAACCCTGCTTTAGAGCCTCCTGCAAGAAGACATTTTTATTAGGGGCATAGCCCAAATGGAACTTGCGGATTATATCGTCGCGCAACTGCCTGCCACGAAAATACGAAAGCCCGACCGACCGACCTTCGTCGGTGTCCCAAAGCTGGCTCTCAAACCATTTCATGGCAAACTCATTGAGGCGGAAATACGTCTGGCGCTCATCTTCACGCTTCTTGTCCTCCTCGCTCATCTCCTCTTCCACTACCTCAATATGATAACGCTGAGCCAGCTTGCGAATGGCGTCGGGGAACGAGCACCCTTCTATTTTCTCAACAAAACTTACCACGTTGCCGGCTTCGCCACAGCCGAAGCATTTGAATATACCTTTCGATGGTGAGACGGTGAACGAACCGGTCTTCTCATTATGGAACGGACACAAACCGATATAATTAGCCCCTCGCCGCTTGAGCGAGACATAGTCCTGCACCACATCAACGATGTTGGCAGTGTCGTATATCCGAGCTATCACCGAATGGTCTATCCGCGCCATCTGTTTTTATTTGTGTTTTGAGCTGCCGGCACAAAAGCCTCTTGCCCTAAATAATACAATGCGCGCAAAATTACAATTTAATAATGACGTACGCAAATAAAATTGTTTTTTCAAAAAAAAGCGACCCGTTTCGAGGTCGCTTCATTTTGCCTATTTCTGCGTTGGATGTATTTAGCGCACACGCTCACAATAGCTGCCGTCGCGCGTATCAACGCGTATCACTTCGCCCTCGTTGATAAACAGCGGAACGCGTATCTCAGCGCCAGTCTCCAACTTGGCAGGTTTGAGAGTGTTGGTGGCAGTATCACCCTTCAGACCGGGCTCTGTGTATGCTACGGTCAGCTCAACCTTTGTGGGCAACTCAGCAAACAGCACGGTATCTGTCGATGCATCGCTAACGACATCTACTATGAAGCCCTCCTTGAGGAAATCAACACCCGTAATCAAATCATGAGAAATAGGAATCTGCTCGAAAGTCTCTTGATTCATAAAGATATAGTCGGTCCCTTCCTGATAGAGGAACTGGTACGGACGACGCTCTACACGCACATCTTCCAACTTCTCACCAATGTTGAAACGACGCTCAAGCACCCTGCCGTCCACTACGTCTTTGAACTTAACACGCATAATAGTGTTTCCTTTTCCCGGCTTTACGTGAAGAAACTCTATCACGAAATACAAACGGCCGTCCATTCTAATACATACGCCGTTCTTAATGTCTTGTGAGTTGATCATAAAAAAATATGGTTTTGATTACTAATTTACTGAAAACGCCGCAAAGGTAGGAATTTTTTTCAAATATACAAAGCCAACTAAATAATTATTTGCCCGCAACAAAAAAAAATAGTAATTTTGCGCCCATTCTTGTAGGAGAATAGATGCACATCTATTCTTCACGCAAACCTACTAATACCTTCTTTTAATTTCAAAAACACAAACACACTATGAGTTGGACTTGGGATTTCAGTTGGCTGAAAATACTCAGCGCTTTTATTGTCTTTTTCCCTATTATCGACCCCTTAGGGTCACTACCTATCATTCTCAACATCGAAAACAAAGGCGAGAAAATCGATGCCGCGAAAGTTGTCATCGTTTCGTTTTTTATACTCATGGTCTTTCAGTTTGGCGGAGAGTGGGTACTTGATTTCTTAGGAGTTAGTAAAGAGTCGTTTGCCGCTGCCGGTGCTATCATACTCTTCCTAATGGCTCTCGAAATGGTTTGCGACATGGTC
>CAMHGK010000007.1 GCA_946184695.1 uncultured Bacteroidales bacterium
ACCTCGCCTGACGTGGCGCCGGTGATAGCTGCGGCACGCCGTTACCCGATGATGGGACAAAGGCAGGTCATCATTGTCAAAGAAGCACAGAACATAAAGAAATGGGAAGCATTGAGTCTGTATCTCGAGAAGCCTATGCCCACCACCATACTCGTATTCTGCTATCGCTATGGCAAGCCTGATGCGCGAAAGAAAGAGTTTAAGCAGATAGAGAAGTCGGGTGGGGTGATGATGGAGTCGCCTAAGATGCGCGACAACCAAGTGGAGCCGTGGATAAGAGAGTATGTGGCTGACTATGCTAAGGAGCACGGCAGAAAACTCATGCTTGTGCATCCCGCCTCCACCATCATAGCCGAGAATATAGGTGCCGATATGCAGAAGATAGTGTCGGAGATCGACAAGCTGCTGCTTGCCCTGCCACCCGACACCGAGCAGATAACGCCTGAGATGGTGGAACGCTGCATAGGTATATCCAAGGACTTCAACGTCTTTGAACTGGAGCGGGCACTTGTCAGCAACGATGCACTGAAGGCTTACCGCATTGTTGACTATTTCGCCGACAACAAGCAGCACCCGCTGCAGAAAGAAGTGGCAGTGCTGTTCGGGTTCTTCGCTAACATAATGGTATATCACTACCTATCCGACAAGTCGCAGATGAACGTGTCGCAGGCGCTTGGAGTGAACCCGTATTTCGTGAAGGACTACGTGGCAGCCGCCCGCCGTTTCAGCGCCGGCAAGACGATGAAGATAATCGGCTACATCCGCGAAGCCGACTACCGCTCCAAGGGCTTTAACAATACCTCCGCCGATGAAAAAGCCCTCTGGCAAGAGCTTATATATAAGATATTAAACTAAAAAACTTTAATCAATAATAAACAAACAAAAAATGAAAAAACTAAGTATTATTTTGCTTGCCTCATTGGCAATGATTTCGTGTTCTAACTCTTACAAGGTGAAGAAAGTGGAGTTGGCAGACAAGAAGGACAGTCTGAGTTTTGCCCTCGGTATGGTTAATGGTGATTTCCTGTCGAAGCAGCTGTTTGCCGAAGGCGTTGTTGACGCCGAAGCTGCAGAGCTCGTAGATGCATTGGACGAAGGTTTCAATCGCGACATCGACAAAGAGGTGCCGCGGTACGAGGAGTTAGGCAGCCAGATAGGTTGCTACTTCGCAAGCATGGGCGACAAAGGTCTCAACGGCAATCCGCGCTGGAGAGTCAACGAGAAACTCATCTTCCAAGGAATCATCAACGGTCTGTATGAAGATACACTGATGATTAGCCGCGAGGCTGCCGAAAAGTATATGAGAGAAAAGATGCAGGCTATGCGCCCCGAAGAAGGCAAGGCGCTCAAACTCATCTCAGCCAAGTGCCCCACTGAGGTTAAGCCCGTCAAACTCAAAGACGAGAACGACAGCCTTAACTTCCTTGCAGGATTTCTCAACGGCTATGATGTGTCGCGCATGATTTTTGCCGATACCGATGTGGACAAAGACCAGATAGTTCGCAAGTTTGCTGCCAAAGTGAACGAGGGCGCCTCACACCCCTGCGCTCATTTCCGTGAGTCGATGATGTTCCGCAACTACGGCGAGCAGCTCAAGCGTGCCAAGAAAGACCGCAACTTCCTCGGCATAGAGGACACCGACCTCAACTACGAAGCTCTGCGCCAGGGTGTGGTAAACGGTATCTATGGCGACACATTGTTCATCGCAGCAGCTCAGGCCAATAACATACTCAATCAGGAGATGGCTCGTGTGCAGGAGGAGCAGGCTCGCAAGCGCGCTGAGGAGGCAAAAGTCAAATATGCCGACCGCATAGCAGCCGAAGAGGCTTTCCTTGCTGAGAATGCCAAGAAGAAAGGCGTCGTTGTTACCGAGAGCGGGCTCCAGTATGAGGTGCTTCGTCAGGGCAAGGGTCCGAAGCCTGTCGCTTCTGACCGCGTCAAGGTTCATTATCACGGTACGTTGCTCGACGGTATGGTGTTCGACAGCAGTGTTGAGCGCAAGTCGCCTGCCGAATTCGGCGTGACAGAGGTTATCCCGGGCTGGGTGGAAGTGCTGCAACTGATGCCGGTAGGCTCTAAGTATAAGGTGTATATACCTTATCAGTTAGGGTATAACGACCGCGCCGCAGGTAAGATACCTCCGTTCTCGATGCTCATATTCGAGGTGGAGCTTTTGGATATTGTCAAATAACAGCATGGCATATCGCAACTTGACAGCCTGATATGGGTGTGATAGCGCGTCAGAGTGTAAGAGGCACCGTATGGACCTATATGGGTGTCTTTGTAGGTGTGGTGACCACGTTTTTCGTGCTCACCCGCTTCCTGACCGCTGAGGAGATCGGACTCGCACGCGTGCTCATCGATGCTGCCACGCTATTTATCGGTCTTGCCCAACTCGGAACGAGCACTTCTATTGTTCGTTTCTTCCCTTATTTCAACAGTCGTCGTTCAGCCGATTCCTCTTCGCCATCCGGCGTGAGAGGATCGGCTGATCCGTATAACGGCTTCTTCTTCTGGACCGCTCTGGTGCCGTTGGTCGGTTTTTGCTTGTTCGCCCTAATCTATGTGGTATGCAAGGTGCCGCTGACACATTATTTTCAGGAGAAGTCGCCGCTGTTTGTCGATTACTACTACCTTGTGCTGCCTCTCGCCTTCTTCATGCTCTATCAGACGGTGTTCGAGACGAGTTCTACAGTACTGATGCGCACGGTGTTTCCCCGCGCAGTAGTCCGCGAGTTCTTGGTTCGCGTGATGCTGCTCGTGATGTATCTGCTGTACGCTTTCCGGGTGGTCAGTATGGACGGCTTCGTTGTCGGGCTGTGTTTGGTTTATGCCGTTGCAGCACTGCTCAATATCTGCTACCTGACACTGACGGAACATGTGTCGTTTCGTCCGAATTTGGCTTCCCCTTCGCGCGAACTCAGGCAGATGTATATGCGCTATACGGGTTTCTTGGTGCTGTCGGCAGCGGTGTCGGTGTTCGCTCCGCTACTCAGTTCGTTTATGGTGTCGGCTAAGATGGGACTCGACTATACGGGAATCTATACCATTGCCTTTAATATGGCGGTGATGATTAGCATACCGTCACGTTCGATGTCGGCGGTGGCACAGCCGCAGCTTGCCACTGCCATCAAGGAAGGCGACCGCGAGCGTACCTCGCAGCTTGTCCGGCAGGTGTCCACCTCGCTGCTACTTGTGGGGTCGCTGATTTTTTTGGCTATATGGCTCAATATTGACCTGATTTATCATATTCTGCCTAACGGCTCGACCTACTCGGTGGCGCGCACGGCAGTGCTGTATCTATGCATAAGCCAGCTGCTTATCACTGCTTTCAATATCACCATCCCAACCATCAGCTATTCCCGCTATTACTACCTGACTCTTGTGTTCTCGCTTGGGCTGACACTGAGCATCGTCTTTCTCAACAACCGGCTCATACCTAAGCTCGGCATAGAAGGAGCTGCATTGTCGGCAGTGATAGCCAACAGCGTTTATTTCGCCTTTCTGATAGCAGTGATGACGCTGATACTTAGGGTGCGGGTGCTGTCGTGGTCGCACCTGAAGATAGCGTTGCTGCTCTTGGCTGCATTGGCTGTCAATATGCTGTGGCAGCGTTGGCTTACGCCTATTGTTGGCTCCGTCTGGGTGGACTCGCTGCTGCGCTCTGTGGTCATACTCGCAGCAGTGGTTGCTATTGCCTACAAGGGTAGGTTCGCTCCTGATATCAACGAGGCGATAAAAGCGAGGTTTGCTGCAGAGCAAAGACCGCTTCGCTGAAGGAGTAAAGACCGCTTCGCTGAAGGAGCAAAGACCGCTTCGCTACATAGATTAGACATGCTGATAGAATTCAATGCCAAATGTATTATTATCGATTAAAAATTATCAATTAAAAATAAAAAATAAAAAATAAAAAATAATAAAGTGCGTTATTTCGTCAGTTTTTCATACGATGGTAGAGGGTTTCACGGCTGGCAGCGTCAGCCCAATGGCGTATCGGTGCAGCAGGTGATGGAGGAGGCGTTCTCGCTTATACTCTCAGAGCCTGTGGAGCTGACTGCAGCAGGACGGACCGATGCCGGTGTGCATGCAAGGCTTATGGTGGCACATTTCGACCTGACTTCCCGTCCGCGACTCACAACTGACGAACTCGCTCGCCTCACCGCCCGACTCAACAGCTATTTGGACCGCCGCATTGCCATCCGCAGTATAACGCCCGTCAGAAACGAGGCGCACGCCCGCTTCGATGCCACGAGTCGCACTTACCATTATCATGTGGTTGACCACAAGGACCCGTTCTCCGTGGGCATGGCTGTCAGGGTACAGAAAGGTTTGGATTTCGAACTGATGAACACGGCTGCAAGTCTGCTACTCAAAACCGATGACTTCGCTTCGTTCTGCAAACTGCATACCGACGTCAAGACTACTCTGTGCCGTGTGACTCAGGCTGAATGGCAAAAAACTGACGATGACGGACACTACGTCTTTGTCATCACTGCCGACCGCTTCCTCAGGAATATGGTACGCGCGGTGGTGGGGACGCTGCTTGAAGTGGGGCGTCACAAGATGAAGGTCGAGCAGTTTGCCGATGTACTAAGCCGCAAGCATCGAACAGCTGCAGGCGAATCGGCTCCCAGTGACGGACTTTTTCTCGTTGATATCACGTATCCGCAAGAGATATATGAATGTTAATCAATCTAAAACCTTCAAAGACTTCTAAGACCTCTAAAATAAACCTAAATAAAAACATTCACCATGAAAAGAAAATTTACTATCATGCTGACTCTTGTGTCAGTCAGTCTGTTGCCGCTGATGGCTTCAGCGCCAAGCGGTTATTATTCCAAAGTTGACGGCAAGTCGGGTCAGGCTGCCATACTACAGGCATTGAACAGCATAGTGGGCAATCCGAAAGTTCCAAGTTATGATGGCTTGTATGAAGTGTATAAAACCGCAGACCTGCGTTCCGACGGCAAAGTATGGGATATGTACTCAACGTGCAGTTTTAATCATGAAAAACGCGACCAATGTGGTACCTACAAAGACGTTTGCGACTGCTACAACCGCGAGCACTCCATCCCGCAGTCGTGGTTTGGCAAGTCTTCACCTATGGTGTCCGACGCTATGCACGTGGTGCCTACCGACGGTAAGGTGAACAACCAGCGCAATAACTATCCTTTTGGCGAATGTTCCGGCGGCACACGTCTGACCTCTAAGGCATTAGGCAAACTCGGCAGCTCCACCTTCTCAGGCTATTCTGGCAAAGTGTTTGAACCTGATGACGAGTTCAAAGGCGACTTTGCGCGTATCTATTTCTATATGGTAGCAACATATCTGAGTCGCGATTTCACGCAAGATAACAATGCCGATGCGGTGTTTACCTATTCGGGCGGCAAAACCGGACTGACGTCTTACGCTGTCAACCTGTTTCTCAAGTGGCACCGTCAGGACCCCGTGTCCGACAAGGAGATAGCTCGCAACGATGCTATTCAGAATGCTCAGGGCAACCGCAACCCCTTTGTCGATTATCCGTGCCTTGTGGAATATATTTGGGGCGACAAGCAAGGACAGACCGTCTCGCTTGCCAACCTCTCGGAATGTGCTTCCGATGAGCCGGTTGACCCCGTTGATCCGGTTGACCCCGAAAAAGATGAGTTCCGTCTGTTGCCCGTGACCGACGTGCATGCCAATTCGGTGGTGCTGCATTGGACAGATGCTAAGGTGCAAGACTATCAGGTGGATGTATATACCAAGCAGGTGGAGGGTACCGAGTCGCAGAATATCCTGACCGACCATTTCGACGGAGAGACCAAGTATAAGGTGGCAGAAGACAGCTACACAGCTGTTGGCGAGAAAGAAGGCGGAACCAACTCAATCCGCTTAGGTTCAGGCAGCAAGGCCGGCGGTATCATCTATTCAGGTCTCGACTTCACTCTTGGTGGAGTGGTGCGTGTTTCCGCTAAGAGCTATGGTAGTGACCATTCGTCGCTCTCGGTGGCAGTAGGCGGGCAGAAGCAGGTGTTCGAGCTGACAGACAGCTATGCCGAATATGTACTTTCTGTTGAACCTACTTCAGATAACACTCTGACAATTGCTACCTTAGAGAAGAAACTGCGTGCCTACGTCAACTCCGTTGAGGCGTATGCCGGAGGCGAGAAGGTGACTAAGACTCGTCTTGCAGGCTATCCCCGCTCGGTGGGCAATGTGCTCGAATATCGAGTTGACGGACTGCAGCAGAACGAGCAGTATTTCTATACCGTAACTCCCGAAGGTCAGAAGTCATCGGAGGAAGATACTTTTGTTACCGAAGAGGGCTGGACCGGATTCGAGTTTGTAGCATTCCCAACGCTTGAGTGCTTTGCTACGGCTGACGGAATTGAGCTTCGCGGCATAGAGGCGGGCTCAAGGGTTGAGATTTACAATGTCAATGGAGCAAAGATTTTTGCGGCAGACAATCTCACAGGCTTATGCACAGTAAGCATTTCGGGCAACGGACTTTATCTCGTTCGCGTCAGTCACGACCAACGTTCCGAAGTGTTCAAAGTAATACGCTGATACTACTTCACGTCCGCCATACTCATTTCTGAGTATGGCGGACGTCATGCTATATATACAAATTGATTGCACTCTATTTGGTCAGATGATCGGATAGGGTAGCAGGCTCAACATTCTAAACAATAGAACTTATGTCAACCGATAAGCAAAAGACGAGGCGGAAGCTTCATCGAGTAAACAATGTCATATTTGCTCTCACTCTGCTATTGGGAGTGCTCAACGTGGCATATTTGATATGGCAGGGAAAGGCATGGGACGAGATAACGTTTCGTGCGTTGCAGTATATAGCCATGCTTTTAATTTTGCGCTTGCCCTACATGCTGCATCTCAGATTCCGCATAGAGGTGCCCTGGCCATTGTCGGTCTTCATTGTCATATTCTGCTTTTCGGCACTCATACTCGGCGATGGCTTAGACCTTTACGGCAAGATACACTGGTGGGATAAGTTGCTGCATGCCGAGTCGGGCATACTGCTCTCGATGTTAGCATTGTGGCTTATTCATATCATCATGGCAGAGAACGATAAGTACATCTACTTCAATCGCTATTTCCTTGTGCTCTTCCTTGTGATGTTCTCAGTTGGCGTGGGTGCTTTTTGGGAAATAATAGAATATACCTACGACTCGCTCATGGGCACCAATACTCAGCAGTTCATGGCCACCACCACCGGCTCTATCTATACTGCCGACGATAAGCCTCTGTGCGGTCATGAGGCTCTCAATGATACAATGGGCGACCTCATCTTGGATTTCATTGGTGCCTTCTTAGTAGGTGTTTACGGATTCCTACGCCACAACCGCCTTATAGAGCGTTATCAGGAATTGGTTAATCAAGCAAACGAGACAGTATCAGCCGAGGCAGAGTCGAAGGCATAAAAGCAGACTTGCAAAAAGATCTTCGTGTAATCTACAACAAAATCGGTCATTAGATATTTTCTAATGACCGATTTTGTTTGCCTCAGGGCTAACAGCCGACTCTGCTTAGCTGAGCAGGCTGATAGCTGTGGAGCAGAGATTAGAGGTCGATCTCAAGGGGTGCGAAGAGTTTCGACTTGCTTACCTTCATTATCTTGCCGTATTTGGCTTGCAGCTGCTTGGTGTCAACAAGTTTGGGGTCGCCCACAACGATGATGGTGACGGGCTGGCCTTTGATATTCTCTTCGTAGAAACGTGTTATCTGATCGAACTCTAAGGCGTCGATCTTAGGCAGATTCAGTCGGGCGGGATCATCGTTGTAGCCTTGCAGCTTCCAGCTTGAGATGACGCGGCTCTTGTTGCGGAAGTCGGGTTTATTGGACAATGCTGACTGGCGCAACGATGCCTTGAGACCTACTAAGCGGTCGGGGTATTTGGGCATGTCAGCCAGCAGCGACATGAACACGTCGATAGCGTCTGCCACCTTATCCGACTGTGTACCAATGTAGCCTCTGAAGTAGCTGTTCTTTCCTTGCACGGCAGGCGGGATGGCGTAGCCTGTAGCGGTGTATGCCATTGAGCGCTTAGCACGAATCTCATCGAGCACCAGACCTGTAAAGCCGCCTGAGAAGTACTGGTCGAAAGCTTGGTAGTCAACGGCCTGGTCGATGCTGTAGGGCTTGCCCTCGAAGTAGAAATATACGGATGCCTGCTGAACATTGGAGTTGGCAAGGAAGTAAATCTCGGTCTTGTCGTGCTTTACTCGGTCGCGTATGTAGGGCGACTCAGATGACTTGACGTCCTCTTGCAAGGGCAGGGCTTTCTTGACGTCCTCGATGGTGCGAGTACCTACGTAGTGGGCTTCGAGTGCATATTTGGTGGCGTTGATGAACGATGAGTTGACCTGATTGTAGGTCATTTTGTAGATGTCCATAAACGGCAGAACGTCGATGTATTCCGACTTGTCGCCATATACCAAGTACTCGTAGAGAGCATCTGCCTGAACATCGTCGATTTTGGATATCATGTAGCGAGAAATCCATGCCGAGCTTCTGACGCTCTCGAACTGCTTCTCGTCGAGCTTAGGCATGAAGATCTGGCGGTTGATGAGCTCGCAAATCTTTTCAAGGTTGGCATCTTCACCCACGATATTGATAAACAGGTAGCTGCTGTTGACCGAGAAGTGGCAGCGGGCTCCGAGTTCTGCCAGTTGGCGGCGGAATTGCTGCGGGGTGGTCTCAGGCATGACGCCGGCTTTGTTCATCAGGTTGACTGCATACTCGAGCATAGGCATTTTCTCGGTACCAACGCCATAGCGCAATGTGAGCGAGAAGATGTCGTTGTCGGGATTGGGGGTATAGTAGAGCTTGATGTTCTCATCGAGTTGCTCCTCTTTGACGTCAGCGAAGTTGACAAACTCCTCTTTCGGACTGCCTGCCGGAATCTGCTTGAAAGCCTTGGCATACTCGGTCTCGACGCCTTGTACGGGCTCAAGGGGTTTGATTTTGGGCTTTGCCAATTTGTTCTTCTTGGGTGTGCCTTCCTCGAATTGCAAGGTGAGGTGGTCACCGGTGAAATAGGTATTGGCTATACGTTTTACGTCCTCTTTGGTGACTGCAAGGTAGCGGTCGAGTTCATTGAAGATGTTGTCGATAGGCTGCTGATATATGAAGCACTGAATGAGACTCTGGACCTTAGTCTCTTCGTTCTCGAAGGCGAGTTTGTAGTTTTGCTTGAGCTCTCTCTTGACGAGGTCGAACAGCCAATCATCGATCTGACCTTCGCGCAGTTTGTCGATTTCTTTCTGTATGATTTTCTCAGTTGTCGAGAATGACTCATAGCGCTGCTGTGCTACATCGTATGAGGGTTGAGCCATTATCATCAGTCGTCCGATGTCGCGGCGGGCATCAAGCATAACCGATGCTTCGCCTACTTCGCCGTCGAGCGTTAGTTTGTCGAGCAGACCGGTGTTGCTGTTGTTGTTCAGCAGTGAGATGGTGAACTCAATAGGTATGAGGTCTTTGTCGTTCATGTTGACACCGTTATATACCCATACGGCTTGCGACGTGTAGCCTATCTTGAAGTTCTTCTTGGGGTTACCGGTGAACTGCTTGTTGGGATACTGCTTGCGCTCGGGTAGGGGTTTGGACTGCATCTTGCCGAAGGTCTGCTCGATGAGTGGCTTGGTGCTCTCTGAGTCGAAGTCGCCCACAAGGATAAGCGCCATGTTGTTAGGTACATACCATGTGTTGTAGAACTCTATGAGTTTCGACAGACGCGGGTTCTTGAGGTGGTCGGGCACACCTATCACGTCGCGCTCGTAGGGATGACCTGTATAACTCTCTGCAAACAGAGCCTTGCGGATATGCGAGTTGACGTTGTCCTCGTACATGTTGTACTCCTCAAACACGTTTTCCAATTCGGCTTGGAAAGTGCGGAAGACGGGCTTGTCGAAGCGGTCGGAGAAGATGGTGAGCCAGCGCTGCATCTGGTTGGCAGGGAAGTGGTTGTGGTAGCAGGTGAGGTCATACGAGGTATAGGCATTGACTTCCTCAGCACCTATGTAGTCCATCAGGGCGAAGAAGTCTTCGGTGGTGGCATACTTGGCAGCTTCGAGCGAAGCCTCGTTGATCTTCTGTGTGAGTTCCTCGCGCACTTTGGGGTCGGTGGCATCAGAGAACTCGTCGTACAGGCGAATGATTTGCTCGTAGAGCGGTTTCTCTTTCTCCCAATCGACAGAGCCGATACGTTCGGTACCCTTGAAGAGCATGTGCTCAAGGTAGTGTGCCAAACCGGTATATTCCATCGGTTCGTCGATAGAGCCGGCTCTTACGGATACGTAACCTATCACGTCGGGCATGTCGTGGTCTTCCCATAGATAGACGGTCAGACCATTGTCGAGAGTGTAGGTTGAGAGTCCTTCGCGACTTTGGGCGAAAGCACCGATGCTTACTACCGCAAGCACCAGCGTCAGCAAAAAGTTTCTAAGTTTCATTGTAGTTGTTATTTGATGAATAATATGCCTATGGAGGGGCTTTTGTGTTGTCTGTTGCAAATATCGTGCCTAAAAGGTGGCAGGGTGGGGTTTACCATTCCAAGATGACTTTTCCGCATTGCCCGGATACCATCACGTCGAATCCCTTTTGGAAGTCATCGAAGTGGAAATGGTGCGTTATGACGGGCGAGAGGTCGAGTCCGCCGAGTAGCATCTGCTCCATCTGGTACCATGTCTCCCACATGCGTCTGCCCGTGATACCTTTGACGGTCAGTGCGTTGAAGATGATGTCCGACCAGTTGACCTGCGTGTCGGAGGGCAAGATACCGAGTTGTGCGATGTTGCCGCCTCGGTACATGTGAGCCACCATGTCGTTGAAGGCTGCAGGTGCGCCAGACATCTCGAGTCCGATGTCGAATCCTCTGATGCCCAGTCTGTCCATTGCTGCTTGCACCGTCTCGCCTCGTTTGGCATTTACGGTGAGCGTAGCTCCCATACGTTTGGCGATGTCGAGCCGGAGGTCGTTGAGGTCGGTGACGACGATGTTCTTAGCACCCGCAAAGCGGCATATACCCGTAGCCATGGTGCCTATGAGCCCGGCACCGGTGATTAGCACATCCTCGCCTAAGAGGGGAAAGGCGAGTGCGGTGTGAGTGGCATTGCCAAAGGGGTCCATGATGGCGGCGAAGTCGTCGGATATCTCGTCACGCAGTTTGACGACATTGCTTTCGGGTATTGCCACATATTCGGCAAAGGCACCATCGCGCGTTATGCCCACCGACAGCGTATGCTCGCATACGTGGCCGTAGCCGCGGCGGCAGTTGCGGCAGTGACCGCAGATGATATGTCCCTCGGCAGTGACGCGGTCGCCTATTTTAGTGCGTTGTACACCGCTACCCACATAGACGACAGTACCGACGAACTCATGTCCTTGAATGAAAGGCGGGTTGACGTGGGTTTGGCTCCATTCGTCCCATTTATACATGTGCAGGTCGGTGCCGCAGATGGCGGCTTTCCTGACCTTGATCAGGACGTCGTTGACGCCAACCATTGGCATTGGTACTTCTTCCATCCATATACCGGGCTCGCGGTATTTCTTTACTAAGGCTTTCATTTATCGGGTGTTGTTTAGATTACGTTAAGCTCCTTGCCTACTTTTCGGAAAGCTGCTATGCCTTTGTCCAGCTGCTCTTTGGTGTGTGCTGCTGAGAGTTGCACCCTGATGCGGGCTTGACCTTTGGGCACTACGGGGTAGTAGAAACCGGTGACGTAGATTCCTTCGTCCTGAAGTTTTGCTGCAAAGTCTTGCGAGAGTCGGGCGTCGTAGAGCATGACGGCGCAGATGGCCGACTGCGTAGGCTTGATGTCGAATCCGGCAGCTTTCATGCGTGTGATGAAGTAGTCGGTGTTCTCGTGCAACCGGTCTTGCAGGCTGTTGTCGCGCGTGAGAATCTCAAGGGTCTTGAGTCCTGCGGCTGCTATCATCGGGGGTATGGAGTTAGAGAACAGGTATGGTCTTGAGCGCTGACGGAGCATCTGTATTATCTCCTTTCTGCCGGTAGTGAAACCTCCTACCGAGCCTCCGAATGCCTTGCCTAAGGTACCGGTTATGATTTCCACCTTGCCTCTGAGGTCATAGAGTTCGGTTACTCCGTGTCCGGTCTTGCCTACCACGCCGGCGGAGTGACTCTCGTCAACCATGACTACAGCGTTGTAGCGCTGAGCGAGCCGGTATATCTTGTCGAGCGGGCAGACATTGCCGTCCATAGAGAATACACCGTCGGTGGCGATGATGCGGAAACGCTGCTTCTGAGCAGCTTGCAGCTGCTTTTCGAGGTCTTCCATATCACCGTTGCTATAGCGGTAGCGCACTGCCTTGCATAGCCTTACGCCATCGATTATAGATGCATGGTTGAGTGCGTCTGAGATGATGGCGTCTTCTTCGGTTAGCAGAGGCTCAAACAGACCGCCATTGGCATCGAAGCAAGCAGCATAGAGAATGGTGTCCTCAGTTCCGAAGAAGTCGCTGATGGCTTGCTCAAGTTGCTTATGTGTGTCCTGGGTGCCGCAGATAAAACGTACCGATGCCATGCCGTAGCCGCGCGAGTCCATGCGCTCTTTGGCTGCCTCGATGAGCTCAGCATTGTTGGCAAGACCTAAGTAGTTGTTAGCACAGAAATTTATTACTTCGGCTTCGCCCGAGGCGGTAGCCACGCGAATGCCTGACGACTGGGGGGTGATAATCACGCGCTCGTTCTTATACAGACCGGCATCGCGAATCTGCTGCAGTTCGGCATTAAGATGATTCTGAAAATCTTGGTACATATATTCTGATTTAAGGGTGATTCCCTGATTGTGCATCGCATAGTGACAACCTACTGATGCTTCCTCCGTCAGCTGTCAGAGTAGGAGAAAAAGGCTGACCGATATTTGTCGCAAAGATACTACTTTTGCAAAAAATACGCAAGAGTTGACACTTTTTCTTTTGTATTTTGAAACAAGGTTTGCTTTTTTTGCGGGAATAGCTATCGTTTTGCTATCAGGTAGCCGTGTGGAGATGATGTTTTGTTTGTACATTCAAGAAAATATTATTACCTTTGCCGCGCTTAGAAGTGCGAGTGTCGTCACCGGCTAAAAGCGCCTCATTCGATACATCTCGCCAACACACAACTATTATATGTCAGAGAAATCACCAAATACCATACAGCATGCCATGTGGGCGGGTCTTACGATAGGTCTGCTACTTGCGCTCGACACCTTCGTCGGCTCACGCTCGTCGTCGTTTGCCCGAGTGGCGGATATATTGATAGAGGCTTATATTATTCTCCGAGCATTCCGGTCAGTGCAGGACTTCCGCGACACCGAGTTGCAGGGCGAGATAAGTCTTTGGCGCTGTTTCTCATACACGCTCAACCTATTTTTCTTTGCCTCGCTCATTGGTGCTCTGTTCAATGTTATTTACTATAAGTACATCGCGCCAGAGTATCTGACTGAGCTTCTTGAGAAGTCAAAACCTGCTTTTGAGGCTATGTTCAAGCAGAATCCCAATTATACCGAAGGCATGCTTGAGCAGCTCATGACGCCCGAGACGATGGCTATGAGCAGTATTGTCAGTCAGTGTATGATAGGTATGGTGCTCGGTCTGCTGTTCAAGCCCTTCCTGACGCGACGCAGAGACGCTAAATTATAATTTCTTATTTCTTATTTTTTATTTCTTATTTCTTATTTTTTTATTTCTAACAGCGCATCGGTCTAACTTCTAATAATATGGATATTTCAGTTGTAATACCTTTGTATAATGAGCATGAGTCGCTCCAAAAACTCTATGAATGGATCGACCGAGTGATGCAGGCTAACAGTCTGAGTTACGAAGTCGTTTTCGTTGATGACGGCTCGACGGACGGTTCGTGGCAGGTGGTGGAGCAGTTGCGCGCGTCGTCGGCTGCGGTTCACGGCATACGTTTCCGCCGCAACTACGGCAAGTCGGCTGCACTGTATTGCGGTTTTCAGGCTGCTAAGGGCGATGTGGTCATCACTATGGATGCTGACCTGCAAGACTCGCCCGATGAGATTCCCGAGCTCTACCGAATGATACGTGAGCAGGGCTATGATGTGGTGTCGGGCTGGAAGCAGAAGCGCTACGACAATAAGCTGACCAAGAACCTGCCCTCTAAACTATTCAATTGGACGGCTCGCCGCGTAACAGGCATCAAATTGCACGATATGAACTGCGGTCTGAAGGCCTACCGCAGTGAGGTGGTTAAGAATATCGAGGTGTTCTCCGAGATGCACCGCTATATTCCTTATCTGGCTAAGAATGCCGGTTTTGAGAAGATTGGCGAGAAGGTGGTTCAGCATCGCAAGCGTGAGTTCGGCTCGTCGAAGTTCGGCATGAGCCGGTTCGTCAACGGCTATTTGGACCTGCTGACGCTTTGGTTCCTCAATAAGTTCGGCAAGCAACCCATGCATTTCTTCGGGCTGATAGGCAGTCTGATGTTCCTTTTGGGTTTTGTTGCTATAGTGGTGGTGGGAGCCATGAAGCTGCATGCGTTGCACGCGGGAGTGCAGGCTATGTTGGTTGCCAATAATCCGTATTTCCACCTTGCTATTCTTATGATGGTGCTCGGCTGTATGCTTTTCCTTGCAGGCTTCTTGGGCGAACTTATCATTCGCAACTCGCAGGAACGCAACAACTATCAGATTTCCGACAGCTTCTGACCTGCGCTTTTTCGTTTGGCTCAGGCAAAGAGGTTGAGCGATTGCTTAGAACAAAAAGAGAGTGTGTCAAAAATCGAAGTTGATTTTTTTATAAGTCCAAAATTACCCAAAATTATCCAAAAATTATTTATATAGGTCAACAATTAAAGAAAATTATCAACAATTATTGATATAAAGGGGGTGTGCCAATAGTTTTGACACACCCTCTTTGTTGTATAAGATACGTTAAATCAGTCGAGCAAGTTTCCCTGATTGTTGGCGAGTTGTACCATCTGGTCGTATTCTTCAGGTGATAGGTCTAAGAAGTAGAAATTGCGCGGATCGACGGGTTTGTTTTTGTAGTGTACCTCGTAGTGCAGGTGCGGACCGGTGGATTTGCCGGTGTTGCCCACGAGTGCTATCACGTCGCCTCGCTTAACCTTCTGCCCTTTTCTGACGAGCGAGCGGCTAAGGTGTGCATAGAGGGTCTGGTAGTTGTAGCCGTGGTCAATGATGACGCAGTTGCCATAACCTTGTTTCCAACCGGTGAACACCACTTTTGCATTGCCGGTGGCATAGACGTCGGTGCCTACAGGTGCAGTGAAGTCCATGCCTGCATGAAAGCGCCGTGTATGGTAGATGGGGTCGTTGCGCCAGCCGTAGCCTGATGCCATACGTTTGAGGTCTTTGTTTAGCACCGGTTGTATGGCGGGTATGTTTTCTAAACGTGTGGTTCGGTCTTTTGCAAAGCCCACTATCTCGGTGTAGGACTGAGCTTGCAGGTATAGTTGCCGCTCAAGAATGTCGGTTTTACGCGTCAGGGTGGAAGCAAGCTGGTAGTTGGTCATGTCGGCAAGCGAGTCATAGTAGGCTACCCGATAGTTGGAGTTGTAGCCGTCGCGCTTGACGGGGTCAGCCTGGAATAGCACGCGGTAGAGGTTCTCGTCGCGTTGCTGCAAGTCGGCAAGCACAAGTTGCATCTGGTCAACCTGCTTGGTGAGTAGTACATACTGACTCTCTAATGCCTCTTTCTGGCGGCGCAGTTGTTTTTCACGTGGAGAGGGGAAGAACGAGAAAAAGACAAACAGCAGCACTATGCCAATCAGTACTCCGCCTATGACATAAGTTCCTGTCTGCTTGAGCCAATAGAGAGGTGTACGACGCTCAGGCTCCATCGACAAGGTCTGAGGATTGAAGTGATATTTATTCTTTGCCATTGTTCTGAGTGGTTTCTTTTGTAGGGCTCGACATTCCGATTTTTCGGGATTACGGTATCTCGGCTTTACGATTCCTTTATTTTTCCAGCAATATTCGTGCCAAGTCGGGTCGGTGAAGCTTGTGTAACTCTTGCAGGATAGTCTGTCGGTATTCCTTTTTATACCAGAAGAAAAACTGTCGCTGTGCAAGTTTGGCGTTCTTGTCGCGTGCCACAAACACCCGCTCATGTGTGTAGGGGTTGATGCCGGTATAGTACATTGTGGTGGCGAGTGACATGGGCGTTGGCGTGAAGTCTTGCACCTGCTCAAGTTCGAAGTTGAGTCGTTTGGTCTCGGCGGCGAGTTCTGCCATGTCCTCGAGGGTGCAGCCCGGGTGCGAGGAAATGAAATAGGGTATTAGTTGCTGGTTGAGCCGGTACTCACGGTTGATTTTATTGAAGAGGCGGTTGAAGTTGACAAACTCCTCAAACTTAGGTTTGCGCATCAGTTGCAGCACGTGTGTGGCGGTATGCTCGGGTGCCACCTTGAGTCGTCCGGATACATGTCGGGTGATGAGTTGCAGGGCGTACTCTTCGCTCATCAGGTCGTAGCGTATGCCGCTGCTGACAAAAGCCTTCTTGATGTATGGCAGTCGGTCAACTGTTTGGTAGAGGTCAATGAGTGGCCGGAAGTCTTGGTTGAGGTTTGGACAGATTGTCGGCTGCAGACATGTGGGACGCTTGCAACGGCGGCATAGGTCGATGTTCTTTCCGTGCATCATGTACATGTTGGCTGACGGTCCGCCAAGGTCAGAGAGGTAGCCTTTGAAGTCGTCTTGTCGGGAGATTATTTCTATCTCTTGCATTATCGACTGCTTGCTGCGCGAACTGACGAACTTACCCTGATGTGCTGAAATGGTGCAGAAGGCGCACCCGCCGAAGCAGCCTCGGTGTGTATTGACCGAGAAGCGTATCATCTCGAAGGCGGGTATAGTCTTGCCTTTGTATTTGGGGTGTGGCTGCCGCTGGTAGGGTAGGCTGTAGGTATGGTCGAGTTGTTCGGTGGTCATTGGCGGGAATGGCGGGTTGACCACCACATATCTATTCTTATAAGGCTCAACGATTGTCTGTGCGCTGTAGCGGTTCGACTGCTCCTCTATCAGGCGGAAGTTGTCGGCATACGCAGTCTTGTCTTTCAAGCATTGTTCATAAGAGGCGAGCATGATGCCTTCGGGAGCACGGTTTGCGAGGTATGCCGTCTGGGGTATGTCGGTCAGCTGTGCGATGCTGTCGCCTTGCGCCAAGCGGTGGGCTATTTGGCACACGGGCAGTTCTCCCATGCCATACACGAGCAGGTCAGCTCCCGACTCAGCGAGCACCGACGGGCGTACGGTGTCGGTCCAGTAGTCGTAGTGTGTGAGGCGGCGCATAGAAGCCTCTATGCCGCCTATAACGAGAGGTGTATTGGGGAATAGCTGTCGGATGATGCGGCAATAGGTGATGGTGCAATTGTCCGGTCGGAGTCCTGCTCTGCCATCGGGCGAATAGGCGTCGTTGCTGCGCAGACGGCGATTGGCAGTGTAATGATTGACCATCGAGTCCATGTTGCCGGCACATACGGCGAAGAAAAGCCGCGGGGCACCGAGTTTTTTGAAATCGCGCCAGTCGCCGTGCCAGTCAGGTTGTGGCACAAGAGCCACTCTGAACCCTTCAGCTTCAAGCACTCTGCCTATCACGGCGGAGCTGAAGGATGGATGGTCAACATAGGCATCACCCGAGAACAGCACCACATCGACGCTGTCCCAACCTCGCAGGTCGAGTTCTTTTTTTGTTGTGGGTAGGTAGTCGGTGAGCATGGTGACGTGTGTGAAAAGGGCGGATTAGTGTTTTCTTGCTTTGCGTTTGACTTTGATATAGGTCACCTTGCCGTCGGAGGCGGAGACTATACATTGACGCCCGCTGATAGGGCAGATGGTATTAAGTACACTGTTGCCGAGTTTGTGCCGCCAGATTATGTCGCCCGTCATGGCATCCACACCGAAGAGCAGTCCGTTCTTGGTGCCGAAGATGACGGTGCCGTCTTTTTCGATGAGCATCGAGGGGTTGTGGTCGTAGCCGTATGCTCCGTTGGTCTTCCACAGGGTGACGGGGTGGTCGGCGGTGGCGTCCATTGCCACTATGCTGTCCCACATGCAGCGTGAGAAGACAGTGGAACCGTCCTCGCTCAGTCCGACAGTCTCGCGTACTATATGCTGCTTGGTGCGCCATACTACGCTACCGTTTTCGATGTCAAGTGCAGTAAATACGCGGTCGGGCGCGGTCAGGAAAACTTTGCCGTGCGCCGTTACAGGCCATACGGCGGCAGGTGAGTACTTGTCGCTTGCCATTCCGTTGGTCCATTTCCAGAGTAGCGTGCCGTCTCGTTTGTCAAGGCAATAGAAATAGCAGTCCCATGCCCCGAAAAAGAGTCTGTTACCTGAGATGCATGGGCGCGTTTCGATATATCCTCTTACGCCTCTGAAGGTCCAACGCTCGGATCCGTCAGTGAGGTTGAGAGCGCGGAAACAGCTGTCCGACCCGCCTATATACACCACTTCGTTTTCTATCACCGGGCAGCCCATCACCGCCATGCTTGTTTGCCTGTGCCAGCGGGGCGTCCCGTTTCGGCTGTCGAAGCAATAGATTCCTCCGTCGGTCGAGCCTACGACGACGCTGTTGCCGCTTACGGCGGCGGCTCCGATGATGCGCGAGCCTGTCTTCTGCCGCCAGCGAATTGTGCCGTTGCTTTTCCTGAGGCAGTAGAAGTTGCCTTCGTCATCGCCTATAAACACGTTGTTCTTGTCGGCTACGGGAGCCGCATATAGTCCTATGCCGAGGTCGGTTTGCCAGCGGTGGGTTACTTCAGGATAGGTGCTGTTGCATGAGTAGTCGGGTAGCAGCGAAGCATCGCCATCGCCGTAGCTGACGTCGGCAAGCGGCAGCGAGAGCCACTGAGTAGCAGTCTGACCTATTACTTTTTCGCTAAAGCGAATGGAGTCGGCAGCAAGCGAGACGATGGTGTAGCCTCCGACCTTAGCTTTGCCGCGGAGGTTAGAGCGGCAAAGCACGTCAGGTATGCCGTCGCAGTTGAAGATGATGTTGCGGTGGTAATGTCCGCCGATGATGCATGGCACGTTGTAACGGCGCAGCACACGTGTAACGTCGAACCAATTGTCCACATCGCCTGTCTGCAGTGGGTAGTGTGTGACGGGGATAATGAATCTGATATTGTCATCGCCGGCTGTCCGCTTGCTGAGATTTTCTGCAAGCCAACTGATATCTTGCGGCGCCACATGACCGTCCGACATCTTGATTACCGGACCGGTGTTGAACCCTATGAAATAGACGCCCTTATGCGAAAACTCGAAACGGTCGCTCCCGAACACCCGCGCAAAGTCGGTGCAACCTGATTCCGACCACTTGGTCTCATGGTTGCCTGAGGTGATGTAATAGGGTACGCGAAGCCGGTCTAAACAGCTTTTGACAACCAGCATCGACTGCTTGTCGCCGCCGTCGGTAACGTCGCCCGATACGATGACAAAATCAATGCCTTGAAGCCGGTTGATATCATCAACTGAGTTCTTGAGGTCTTGCTCGGCTGATGGCGAGGTCGGTGAGACATGTATGTCGGTGAGCAGCGCAAAACGAAAAGGCTCAAACTGTGCACGGGCTGCCGTCAGACACAGCAGCAATGCAAGTATTACATGAAGGCATCGGATCATTGTCGGAGGGTGTTGGATTCTTGAATGAAAGAATTATAGCGAAGCTATATTTTGTACCTATAAGATGATTCTATTCTTAGGTGCTACTGGAAGTTGGCACTCGCAAACGGCTATTCGAGTTGCAGTCCTAAGCGCTCGGTGAAGTCGATGAGCGATTGGTTGCTTTTCGAGAGTACGGCATACCTCTCTTCTGAGGTGTAGGCTTTGGTAGAGTACTCCTCTTTCGCCACCGCAAGTGTGAGTGTGAGATGGCTGTTGTGAAGCCGTTGCCGGAGTTCTTTTGTTAGTGCCGGTTTTCGTGCTTCAAGTTCTGCTGCCTGCATCTGGTTGATTACTTCCACCTGCACCGTATTCAGGTCTGTGAGTTGCAGCTTGGCGTCCATGAAGATCGACGCCACACGCTTATCTTGTGCAAACGTGCCTATCAACGAGAGCCATGTGCTTTTCACCTGTTCGATATTGAGCGGCTGGTCTTCAATGACTTGTGCTACCTGTGCTGTAGCCGTTGCCTCGGCTGTGGCATTAGTCTTGGCAGCATTGGCAGACGGTGTCACATTGAGAGCGTCAGATATTGAGAAGGTCATAGCCTGATTTGCTGCTGCGCGATTTCTCTGAGCCTGTGGCTGGGGTTGAGCCTGCGGCTGGGGTTGAGCCTGCGGCTGTGGTTGAGCCTGCGGTTGGGGTTGAGCCTGCGGCTGCGGTTGAGCGGCGCGGAGCGGAGTGGCAGCTTCGGCAGGCCTTTGATGCATGCTGCACAGACGGACGAACATCAGCTCGACTGTCAGTCGTTGGTTCTTGGCGGTACGGTAGTTGTACTCAGCCTCGTTGATGATACGCAGTGCCTCGAACACCTCGGTGGCGACTGAGCGGCTTGCCTGCTCAAGGTAGCGTCGGCGGATGTTTTCGCTCGTCTCAAGTAGCGGCAGCGTGCGCTCGTCTTTGGCTACCACTATGTCGCGCAGGTGCTGGGCAAGGCCTATGAGCAGCTGCTGCGAGTCGAACCCTTTGCGAAGTATCTCATCGTAGAGCACGAAGATGTCGGCTATGTCGCCTTTCATCACGTCGTCCCAGATGCGGAAGTAGTAGTCGGTATCGAGCACATTGAGCACCTCGATGGTCTTCTCGTAGGTGATGTTGTCTTGCCCGAAAGCTACCAACTGGTCGAAAATCGAGAGCGCGTCACGCAGACCTCCGTCTGCCTTGCGTGCGATAACGGCGAGTGAGTCATCGGAGATGTTTACCTTCTCTTCGCGGGCTATATACTTGAGGTGATCGATGATATCGTCTATTGTGATACGCGAGAAATCATACACTTGGCAGCGCGAGATGATAGTGGGCAGCACCTTGTGCTTCTCGGTGGTGGCAAGGATGAAGATTGCATACGAGGGCGGCTCTTCAAGGGTCTTGAGCAGAGCGTTGAAAGCTGCAGAGGAGAGCATGTGTACCTCGTCGATGATAAACACCGAGTACTTGCCTATCTGTGGGGGGATATATACCTGTGTTATCAGGTCATGGATGTCCTCCACCTTGTTGTTGGAAGCGGCATCCAACTCATGTATGTTCATCGAGCGTTGCTCGTTGAAGGCTTTGCACGACTCGCACTCGTTGCATGCCTCGGCATCGGACGACGGGTTAAGGCAGTTGATGGCCTTTGCAAGGATACGGGCGCAAGTGGTTTTTCCTACACCACGCGGTCCGCTGAATAGGTAGGCATGCGATAGTTTACCTGTTCTGATGGCATTGCGTAGCGTCTGCGTCAGCACCTTCTGACCAACGACCGAGGCAAACGACATCGGACGGTATTTACGGGCAGAGACTATATAGGTTTCCATTATGTTGTAGTTGAAAAAACGAAAATTATGTTGCGGTTGAAAAAATATTTATAAAAATAGCCACTCTTATAAGAGTGGCTACAAAGGTATTGTTTTTTTCTTAAATATGCAAATCAGTTGAGTCATTTTATTGCTAAAACGACATTCCAAAGTCAATAAGTCGTTTGGTACTGCTTAGTTTTTTCAATAATTGCCCAAGCGGTTCGTTTTATCTGAGCAGTTCGTTTTTTATCTCTTTCACTGCGCGGTGCAGCCCGGGGTTCGACACTATGGCTTGTTCGACAAGTTTGATGGCATGGATGACCGTTGCATGGTCGCGATTGCCTATGGCCTTGCCAATGTCCGACAGCGAGCGGTCGGTGAGCTGCTTGGCAAGATACATCGACACCTGACGGGCATTTGCCACTTCTCTGCGCCTTGAACGCGAGAACACCTCTTGCTGCTCCACTTGAAAATAGCGGCATGTCTTGTCAACGATATTGTCGATAGAGACCTCTGTCGGTGCAACGTCAACCACCTGACTTACTATCTGACGGGCAAGATTGAGGTCGATAGGAGCATTGATGAAGGTGGAGTGGGCGAGCATTGATACAAGAACACCTTCCAAGTCGCGTATGTTGTCCCTGACGTTTTCTGCTATGTAGTCAATAACCTCTTCTGAGATGTCTAAGCCGTCGCGGTGGATCTTGCTCTTGAGGATATCGCGTCGGAGCTGGAAGTCGGGTTTGGTTATTTCCACCGACAGTCCCCACTTGAAACGTGAGAGCAGTCGTTGCTCCAAGCCTTTGAGCTCCAATGGAGGTTTGTCGGAAGTGAGTATGAGTTGTTTGCCAAGCTGGTGCAGATGGTTGAATATGAAAAAGAAAGTGTTTTGTGTACCTTTCTTGTCGGCAAAGTACTGAATGTCGTCAACTATGAGTACATCTATAGATTGATAGAAGGCGTAGAAATCGTTGGTGCGTTTGTCGAGCACAGCCGACTGATACTGCATCTGGAAGGTGTTGGCTGAAACGTAGAGTACGCGCAGTGAAGGGTAGAGCCGCTTGATGCGGTTGCCTATGGCATTGGCAAGGTGGGTCTTGCCCACGCCTGAGCCACCGTAGATAAAACAGGGATTGAACGGCACTCTGCCCGGACTCTGAGCAATGCTCATGCCGGCAGTGCATGCCAACTTGTTGCTGTTGCCCTGAACAAACTCTTGGAAGTTGAGGTGCTCGCTGAGCTGCGAGTCGAAAGCCGGAAGCTCAGTCTGGGGCCTGAGGTCGTGCTGTATATGCGGGTCGGCAGTGGGAGTGGTCCAGACTGGCGAATCGCTCGGAATGACGGTGCCCCTGCCTGAGGTGCTGTCAATAAGAACGCGATATTCCAATTGTATGCCCCTGCCAAACACCCTGACCAGAGTCTTCGACAACAGGTCTATATAGTTCTCCTCAATATATTCCACGCAGAACTGACTCGGCACTTGCAGCACGAGAATATGGTCGGAGTACGACTGCGGCACAAGCGGCAAGAACCAAGTCTTGAAAGCCGACTCGGTGAGGTTGTCTCGCAGAATGTCCAAGCAGTTGTTCCAATATGTTTGCAATGAGTCAGTCACTGGGTTGCAAAAAGAGTGTACGGGGTTCTTAATTTTATGTTTTATCCGTTTGTTCTCCCTCCTTATTTAAGGTAGGGGCAGAGGGCGGTTTTGTTTTTTTGCGCTAAAAAAAACACTCATACTGTAAATATGGGTCTTTCTTGTGTTTCGATGTTGCAAATTCGCTCGTGCCGTGCAATTTCACTTATGCTCCTGACAAGTCAATTCCGAATTGGCGACATGTTGAATTGTATGTGGTTTTTTTTCTGTTTCGCGGTGCAAAGGTCGGACTTTTTTTTGAACTACACAAATTTTCCGTACTCGGCAAAAAATGTTGATATATTACATATCTTTATGTTTCAACGTCTTATGTATAACTTGCAGAGTAGCAGTGTATTGTAGGTGCTGGTTTTGGCTAAATGTTTGATGTTAAGCAGGTATTTATTCGCAGCTCTTTTTAGACTGAGTAAAAATAATAATGCCAAAAAGTGAAATAAAAGTTGTGTGTAATAAGCAGTTGAATATGCAAAAAAAAATAAATGCTATTTAGACTAAAAAAGATTACCTCATTTAGGTCTCGAGAATGATGTCATGTTATTACTTGATAGACGAGGTTCTCAGATGGAAAACAGATATCATGCGGTTATGACCGCCGCCTCAGTGACTATGCGCTGACAAATAAATTAGACGGGCTATACGCTTGCTGTATGAGGCACGCAGAGCGGGAATGACCTATGGTGAGTTTATCCGTCAGACCAATGCTTTTGAGGGAGCAGTAGCCGACCGCTATTCAGCCTTTGAAATGTTGCTTGCAGAGGAGATGCAGGCAGGCGTGGAGCAGTTCCGTAAGGTACTGAATATATATAACCAATCAGCCAAAGACGAGGCGAACGGACAAATAGGTATGTTTGAGCCGCGTACGGCAGAATATATAAAACAAGAAATACTCGATTATTATGCAAAACAACAACCAGCAGCCACAAGTAACGATAGTGGACGAGAAGAATCTGCAAGCGTTTCAGCAAGCGAACCGGCAACAGAACCTGCAAGACCGCAAACTGAACCTGCTGTATCAAGCACACAAGCAGGTGATGGGGAACAAGTAGCAGAAAATGTTGAACAAGACTTGCAAAATTCAAATAATAATGGTAATTTTGCAGGCGAAAAGAATAATAGTTCCAACAATGACAGGAGAAGAATATCTACAATTAGAGAAGGACAGTCTCGCAAAGATAGACTACAGCAAAGTGGACTGGGAGTGGGAAAAGAAACACCACGAGCAGATGCACGCAGCCTTGGAGAACTCCTAAAGGACAAATCGTCCGATGAGCAACACCAATTAGCCCACCAATGGGGGGAAGAAAATGGTTTGTTGTTCGATATTTTCGATGAATCAGCAAAACGCGGTTGGTTGCCATTCAAAAGTGGCAATGAGAGCACCAACTGGGTAGATACAAAGCAGGGTATCATCTACAAGATGAATAACCTGATGCATTCTGCTAATAAGATTGGTAATTTACTTGAACGAGTAGAGCTTTATAACCAATTATTTCCGAGTACAAAACTTACTTTTTTTGCACTTGACACGTTAGGTGAAAGAAATAGCAATCGCGTTTATCCTATTTTCACACAAACATACATACCTGATGCACGCACGGCAACCGTAGAAGAGATAGACCGATATATGCGTGCACGTGGTTTCATCCCCACAGGAAAAACTGACGGAGAATACGAGAATGACGAGTATATAGTTAGCGATGTGCGCCCACGCAATGTGCTCGTTCGTTCCGATGGTGCAGTTTCTGTTATTGATGCGGATGTTGTAAGAAAGGGTGTGGGAGCGAAAGCAATCAAGCCTCAAGCAGAGCAGCAACCAACGCAAGAGGGGAGCGAAAAAAGTGCGAGATTAGAGCAGATTCAATCGTTTATTGAAAGGATTAACAAGGGTGGTCATAAGGTTACTATTATTGACAACTCGAACCTTATACAGACATTGCGTGATTTGAAAGCCGATGCCAAGACGATAGCGTATGCCGAGCAGCAATTGGCTCTCGGCATTTCTATTGAGGGATTCAGTGCGGGTGCAGGTATTTGGCTGAATATGGATGCTCTTGGTGATTTAGAGCAGATACGCACCAAGTTTGTCCATGAGCGCCAGCATATCCTCACCCGTCAGGACGCCCGGTATTGGAAAGAGGTGATGCAGACAGCTTCGCGGCAGGAGTTGGAGAGTGCTATCGGTTCGATGAGCAAATCCAATGCCTACAGTGGCAAGCAGCTTGGCGAATTGGCAGAGGAGTTTATCTCTTTCGGAATGGAAGAAGCCTACAAGGCTGAAACCGATGAAGAATTAGAAGCCGCTCTGAGAAAGCATGGAGTGGCAAACAATAGTCTTATTAACATTATAAAACGAATCAACGATGAGCAACGAAAAAGTGAGCGTTTATCTCTCGCAAGGAGGGTTCCGAATGTCAGTACAGATGCCAAAGGCGGAAGCGGACAAGATGGGCGAAATCCGCAGACGCGACCCCGAGGGAACTTGGACGGAGAGGGACATGGAACTTCATCAGCAGGCACAGAAGGAGCTGAACGAGGAGAAGGAGTAAATTTGTCCGATACACCGGCGGCAGAGTATGAACAGGCTTCACAGTATCTCAATGAGGCATTGCAAGAGGTTATTAGTAAGTCTGGAGATAATCTTCCGCAGAACATAACCATTGATATAAGAACCATTGATGATAACCCAAATAGCGTAGAAATGACCGCACGGTTACTGATAGATGGTAAGCCGTCCGATTTCAGCGTAACCATCTTTGATCAGTCGTTAGGAGCGAGAGGTGGTTTTGACCCAGTTAATATGGTTAAGTTCTATCCGCGTGAGGATTTGGAAAAATGGGATTGGGATTTAGCAGATAGGTTAGCGGAAGAGTTTAACAAGAAAAGGACACGAGAGACAGGTTTTGCTACCGTGATGGACGAGAGTGATGCAGTTTACTTCTTTAACATGCAAGCAGCACTCGACTTTGCGGAGAATGCACGCCAAGAAATAGCACCGACCGACAACCATCTTAGTAGCAATGAGACGCTGCATTTTGTAAATCCCAAACTTCCGAGCGAAAAAGATGCAAGATTTTCTATCAGCGGTACACAAGTTGTCAATCTTGGCGGCAGAACATTAGTCGGTCTGCATAATATCACCGCTGACAAACTTCGCAAGGTACTCAAGCAAGGCGGTCTGGCTAATCCGTCCGCTGCGGTGATAGACTTGGCAACACAAGACCACACCGCTTATGGTGAGATGTCGCTTGTTATGCCGTCATCGTTGGTTGACAGTCGCACAGGTGATAACGCAGGTACATACGCAGGTGATGCTTATACACCTATGTATCCGCCTGTAGAATACCATCAAGGCAAAGAGACACAAAAGCGGTTAAAAGCACTGACAACTGGACTGCCTGAAGAACTCGGTTGGGCTATACAACGCAGAGTGGCTGCATATATGGATTCCAATTCGAAAAGTAGCGGTTTGGAATATCTGTTCCTTAAAGAGAAAGGCATGGAAGTGCCTATCGCCCGCAATGAGCGCAAATATCCACATATCAGCATTCAGGAGATAGCCGAGCGGCTAAATGCCGCAGAGGAGGAAGTAAGAGACGGTGAGTTATACAAGGCATACGAGCGTCTGCCGAAAGACCGGCTCTTTGATTTCAACTTGTGGTATCAGAAGAAGGGCGACCCTGCCGAGATTGAGGGATTCAAGCAACGCTTGCAACACATGGATGAGGGCAATGATGCTGTCAAGAAATTCGCCAAAAGCAAGCGGGAGAAATTGTCGGAGCGCATGTATTATAGTGACTTTGGCTATTCGCTTAATTCTATCCGTCTTGATGAACGTGAGGCAGGCAAGGAAAACTATGGTCAGACACTTGACAATGCAGTAGCCGAGATAGACAAGCAAGGTTTGCGGCAAGAGTTTGAGGATTGGCAACTGCGCAAAATAGACGAATTGGGTTACGAGGAAGTTATCTTCAACGGCTATACGCCGAGTGGTAACCGTCGTTATCTGCCGAACACGATAGAGAATGCAAGCCGCATCATGAATCAGAAAGACCAAACCAATTGGCTCAATTCCCAAGGTGTGAATGCAACCAAATCGCTATTGCTTGACCGTTTCAAGACACTTGATGCGATACGCAAGAATAAGAATCTGCTTGAAGGAAGCGATGAAAAGATTGTCGCAGCCATTGAAGCCGTAGGCAAAGACTGGAGTCAATTAGGTTGGGACTTTATGGAGTACACCAAAGGTAGCGGTGCGTTCGGTCTTGATGACAATCAATTCATAGCAGCCGATAGTGCATTGGGACGCCTGCAAGAGGCGATGCTTCAACGCGACCCTGCGGCATATCTCAATCGTGAATATCGCTATTCGCTTGACAAGGATAGCGAGTTTATTGAGCGGTTGAAAGACATCAAGAAGCGTATCAAGAATCTGCCGAGCAGTTATTTTGAGACGAAGTTCCGCCGACCTGTTTATCTGAACGAGTTCCGCAACGCCGTTGTTCCGCAAGACTTGGCACAAGATCTGAAAGACGGTTTGCAACAGAGCGGTCTGCAACTCTATGAGTACGACCCGCAGACGGAAGGCAGCAGACGCGATGCCACCATTCAAGCTACACAGGGTGATGGTATTCGTTTCTCTGTTAGTTACAACCCTGCAGAGGACAAGTCGTTGCGCCCTGCTGCGGCAGAGGAGATGAGCCGTATAAAAGAGCAGACCAAAGCCAACGGCATATTTATGAAAGCCCCCAACGGCAAGCCGACAAACCTTGACGAGCGAGCATGGCTGCAAGTACGCACACAAGCGTTTAAGGATTGGTTCGGTGATTGGGAGCTGGTATGGCTGAAAGATTATTTTCTAAATCATAGTGTAGTAGCAAGACTAACAGGTAATGAATTTAGTAAGGTTGCTGGCAAAACATTAACAGACCAAGTAGAGGATTATTTCAAACAAATAGGGGGAATAGCAAAATCACCATTATATGGAGATGTTATTCTTGATAGAAGTGGTGCTGACGATAGTCTTGCTCACGGTATGGGCAGAAATAAGGCTATCGCTTATGCTTCCGTTAAAGAAGTTATAGAGAATGGTGTATTACTTGATTATCACGAAAATCATAAAGGACGTGGGTATAATACCGCAATAGTTGCAGCACCTATTGAAATCGCAAAAGAAAAGTATATTTGCTATGTAACTATAAAAAGAAATATCAATGAAAATCGTTTTCATATACATGAGGTAATAGCACAAAAAAATCTCCAACAAGATAGCAGTTCTAATACTGGTCAAAACCAGCCTGTTCTCATTGGAGACACTGCAAAATTACTACAAAAAATTGTAACTGCCAAATCTGCATCAAAAATTGTTGACGAAAATGGTGAGCCGCTTGTTTTGTATCACACAACACCTAATAATTTCACAACTTTTAAGCGTGGAGAGCGTGCCGGTTTGAGTGGAAAAGGGATATACTTTGCAGTACCAGGTGAGGGAGTTCCCTCATACGGAGGTAATAGAATAGAGGTATTTCTGAATGTCCGCAATCCTTTAACGAGCGAACTGATTAAGACAGACGAGTACAAGGCTATCAATAATGACGGAACAAGAGCCATTGACCCCGATGTATATGAGCATTATCCAGAGTTTGATGGCGTAATGGTTCGCCGTGATGAGATAACTGTAAAGAACCCCAACCAAATCAAGAGCGCGACGGAGAATGACGGTTCGTTCAATGAGGAGAGGAACGATATACGTTTCTCTATCAGCAACGCCAACAACGACATTTTCTATTCTAATGCGGAGCGTGCCGTTGAGGGTATCAAGCAAGAAAAAGCGACACCACAGCAGTGGCTCGCTATGATTGAGAAAGCAGGCGGACTGAAAGCAGGTGAGGACAAGTGGTTAGGCTTGTCGGATTGGCTGCGCCAACAACATGCCACAACGGAGCCACAAGCAAACGAGACCGCATTGCAATATGCCCAACGTGCATCGGAAGCCAACCGCAAGCATACGATTTCCAAGCAGGAGATACTTGACTTTATACGCAAGAATAAGATACAGATTGAGGATGTGGAGTATGGAGAAGCGATGGAGCAAGAGGCGTTTCAAAACCTTGCAGAGGAATACCGCGAGGTATGGGATGAGTTGCGGCGCAAAGGCGGTCTGACACCGGACGAGTTGGACGAGGCTGCTATGGAGGAGATGAATGAGCGTCACGGCGGCGATGATTTCAGTTTTGCTTTCAACGGCTACCGTGACGTGCTGGAGGTTGCCAATGATGATGCAGCGGCTTATTACTTGGAAGGTATGGGCGGTGCGCGTCCTATCAACAACACCCGTTTGACCTATACGACTTATGGTCTGGAGAACAAGCGTGAGATTGCGCTGACTGTGCCGACTATCGAGAGTTGGAACGAGAACGATGAGATTCACTTCGGCGATGCCGGAGAGGGACGCGCTATTGCTTGGGTTCGGTTTGGTGATGCTACCGACGAGCAAGGTAATAAGGTTCTTGTTATTGACGAGATACAAAGTAATCGACACCAAGAGGGCAGAGAGAAAGGGTATGTGGATGTTTCGAATACAGAAAGGATCAAGTATCTCGAAAGCAAAATACAAGATGGATATTCCTTGTATAGCAGCGAAGCGCAAGAGGTAGAAAGAATGATGCAAAAACCGTTTGTGGCGAATGAGTATCATTTAACACCTGATGCTACTTGGCTTGAAATGTATGATGATGAATACCAGTATCATACTGACTTTGCAGGAAAGACATATAGCGTAGGCAAATGGGTAGGTGATGAAGAGGATGCAAGACAATATCTCCATGAACTTATTACGGATGATGTGAAAGACCATAACAAGTCTATCCGCGATGCTGTTCCCGCTGCTCCGTTTGAGAAGAACTGGCATGAGCTCATGATGAAGCGTATCTTGCGTTTTGCCGCCGAGAACGGCTACGACAAAGTGGCATGGACAACCGGCGACCAACAGGCACAGCGGTATGACCTAAGCAAGGTGATAGATAGTATTGAACTGGAGCACGTGGGTAATAACGGTCGCAAGATGTTCCGTCTCAAAGGTCTGGACTATAAGATTATTACCAACCCGGATGGAAAGATATACGCAGGGCAAGAAGAGTTTGTAGGGAAGAACCTCTCGGATGTGGTTGGCAAAGATGTAGCCAAACGGATGCTGGAGATGGAAGAAGGTGACATAATGGAAGGCAACAATCTCCGTATTGGCGGTGAGGGTATGCGTGGTTTCTATGATGACATACTGCCTCGGTTCATGCAGAAATACGGCAAGAAATGGGGTGTGCAGGTTGGTGAGGTGACGATGCCGCAGTTGGAAGAGGGCTATCAGACTATGCACAGCGTTGATGTTACCGATGCCATGCGTGAGAGCGTTATGCAGGGACAGCCGATGTTCAGTATCAGCGGCAGGCGTGGAGCGGAGATTTTAGATGAGGCTATGTCAGCCGAAGTCCAGTACGAGGAGTTGGAGTATTCCGGTCGTGAACTGACGGAAGCGGAGCGATTGGCAGCGCAGGCAGAGGTGGAGTCTTTGCTCAACAATGCCGGACTGCAAGTAACACTTGATGCGGACGAGGCAGAGATGCCGAATGATGCAGAGTTCGCTCGCAATAGTTGGATTAGCAAAAAAGGCATAAAGCAGAATCCAAAACTTGATAGGCAAGAATATGGAACAATACAACATTATGTAGATACATATAAGCCTAATGCAAAAAAAGGCGATGAGTTTGGTGTATATTCCGCAAATAATTATTACCTTTGCACGTCCAATGGTTATGGTGAACCTTTGACTGTTCACACTCAAATACCTATCAATGGTAATGAGGACTTAATCTCACTGCTTAATAATAATAACAATGCTCAAGTTGTCGAAACCACAAGAAGTATTTCTGACGCTGTTGAAGTCCTACGGCTACGAGAAAGAACTGAAGTTTCCGCTAATGCTGATAGCAATAGAGGACGAGAACTTTCTGTACGAAACAATGGAGATGCTGACACAGCGCAAACCGACCGAGCAGGAAATGTATCAGATAGTCAAGCAGTATTTCACGACCAACATCCCGAAATCTTAAAGAAATCTAACGGCAGGCTGTATGGTTGGGCGATTTGGGATAAGATATATCTGACCAAAGACGGTTTCAACCCAAACACACCTGTACACGAGTACTCGCACTTATGGATAAAAGCCATACGCAAGAACAACCGCGAACTCTACGACAACCTTATGGACTTGTTCAGCCGTAAGAACCTGCCGCAGATGTATGAGGAGTTGGACAACGACCCCAAATACAAAAATTTGAAGGAAGAGGGCAAGATGAGTGAGGTGTTTGCCCGCTTTAGTGGCAAGCGTGGTGCGCAGCGTATGACCGAAGAGGCACAAGCGATGATAGACGATGCTATAGAAAACGGAACAAAGCAGAAAGTAGCACAGACCGCAACGCTCATTCAACGGATGAAAGCCCTGCTCAAAAAGGCATGGGACTGGATTGGCGAACATCTATTTAATATCAAGAACTTCGGCAGCCGTATCATCAGCGTGGATAAAGAGGTTCATTATAGTGTGCAAGGTGGTGAGCGTATTGTTTCGCCGACCAAGGTGCTTGATAAATTAGTTGAGCATATAGAGCAGGAGCACTTGTCCGGCAAGCAGGCACGGACAGATATTAAGTACTCGCAGGACTACATCGCGCGTTTGGAGAAAGAAAACGAACTGATGCGTCAGCGTGAGGGCAAGCCGTTTGCTCACGAAGAGGAATTGCAAAAAGCGCAACAACTCGTGGACGAGTACACCGAGAAGATGAAAGAGGAACTCGCGGCAAAAGAAGCCAAGTATGCCAACCTTGCAAGCGGCAAAACCGTCCAACTCAACGAAGACACCGACGAAGATATGGATGTGGACGTACAAGAGAGTATAGGTGATTATTATACATCGGAACAGGATGTATATACTCCATCAGCACCGCTTGAGAATGAGACTGCTATACAATACGCACAGCGTATCGCCAAAGAAATGGCTGAGGCGAGAGGTCAGGAGGTATATAGAAAATATCAGCCGATGCTTGCCAATGCCAAAAACGACAAGGAGCGCGGTTATGTGATGCGTGCTTACCTTAATGAGATAGGCGCAGCGGATGAGAAATATGAAGTTACTTTCACAGATGACGACATAAGAGATTTCTGCAAACATGTGATGGGTATGCAGAACAAAGAAGTGATAGAAGATTTGATTAGAGAAATAGGAGGTGATAAGACGGCAGCCGTCAATCTTAATGGAGATTTCTTGATAATAAAAGGGAACGGTGTTACCGACCTTGAAAGCGTCCGTTCGCTTTTTGTTCATGAGATGCAGCATAAATATAACAAAAAAGATGTATCTTTGCAGTCGGAAGTGATAAACAACTCCACTCCTGCTGAGTTGGCACGTTACCTGTGGCTAATCAACCGCGGCAATGACCATTATGGCAGGAAGTATCTCGGTATGGGCGCAGAAGGTTTCATGCATCTTGCAGACGAGTTTGTGACTCATGCTATACAAATATGCTATGATACTCCAATAGGTGGTGATGTAAAAGCCAATCTA
>CAMHGK010000008.1 GCA_946184695.1 uncultured Bacteroidales bacterium
CCCTTTCGTTGCGGTGAACATTACGGCGGAAGAAATGCGGCATAAAGACAAGCGAGCCTATAGTTGTACCGACCATTGCAAAAGAAGCAAACCAACCGAAATCGCGGAGCAGAGCAGATTCGGTAAACACCAATCCGATGAATGCCCCGATAGTAGTGAGCGAACCAAGCATGACGGGTTTTTGCTGCTCGCGGATAGTCTGCGACACATTACCCACATACTTATAGTGAATCATCACGTGCAAGCAGTAGCTCAACGCCACCCCCAGCACTATAGCCCCCAATCCTATAGCCATCAGCGACATGCCACCCTGCATGAGGTACATGCAGCTCAGGGCGAACAGTGCTCCGTAGCCCAAGGGCAATAACAATAGTACGATGTCGCCCGGCTGCTTGAGTATGACGGCAAGCAGCAGCAGAATGACGGCAAGCGAGATTCCCATCGTCATAAGCAGGTCGCGCTTGATGCGTCCTGCATTGTTAGCCGACTGTACTATGGTGCCATGATAATAGACCTTCACCTCGGGATACTGCTTTTCCACCTCACTGATGGCATCGCGCAAGTTCTTGAGCAACTTGGCTGAGCGTCCGGAGTCCATCGAACTCAGATGGGGAGTGATAAATCCGAAACAGGTGTAGCCGGCGAAGAAATGGTTGCCGGTAAACGACTTAGGCAGCGAGTCGCTGTTGCTTTGCAAGCGTTCCAACGGCAGTTTCGAGAGCAGTATTCCACAGGGGTCGTAGCCTATGTAGTCGTACAGAGTCTGACCGAGGTCGGTATCCATAAACTCCACGTATGAAGCTATCTGCTTTCTTATATGCTCCTCAGAGACGAGCGAGTCCATCTGCTCATCGGTAAAGTCGAGATAGGCGGGAGCCATATTCGTTGCCCAATTTGCCACATCGAACAGCAGCTCGGGGTCAACCTCATAGAAGGTGCTGAGCACCGCCGAATCGTGGTCGTTTACCTCGACGGTCTGCATCAGTTGGTCAATAGCGCCGATAGCCGCCGAAGTCCACTCCGACAAGTCTTCCACGGCAGTGCTGTCTTGCGGTACTACCTGCACAAAAACCTTATCTTTGACTTTCAAATCGGAGAAAGCGAGGTCGATACTAAGAGTATTGTCAGTAGGGGGAAGCAGCTTGGCAATATTCTCCTCAAAGTGACACTTAGATCCTGTCCAAGCAAAAAGTGCCGTTGTCAGGACGAGAATTATATACAGCAACCAACGATTTCTGCGAAAGAAACGATATAATGTGACCATTTGCGAAACAATTAAAGTCTGCAAAATTACTTTTTTTTGCCGATATACAAAAAAAATAGTACTTTTGTGCGACAATTAGAAATCACTTGTTATTGCACCAAAGATGAAGATACTTATCATTGACGACGAGCGTTCTATCCGCAACGCTTTCAAGGAGATATTAGAATTTGAGGGCTACACCGTCGAGTTGGCGGAGAATGGCAGACAAGGTTTTGAGAAAGCCACTCAGGCACGCTATGACCTTTTGTTTTCCGACATCAAGATGCCCGAGATGGACGGCATAGAGTTACTTGATGCACTTCAGGCAGCCGAAGTTGACACACCCGTGATTATGATTTCGGGTCATGGTAACATTGAGACTGCCGTTGAGTGTATAAAGAAAGGTGCTTTCGACTTTATCGAGAAACCTTTCGACCTCAACCGTCTGCTAATCACCACCAAGAATGCTCTCGAGCGCAAGAGCCTCGTACAACAGACCAATGTGCTCAAAAAGAAAGTGGCACAGAAGAACCAGATGATAGGCAAAAGCGAGGCAATTGAGCGAGTGCGTCAGATGATAGAGAAAGTGGCTCCTACAGAAGCGCGGGTACTCATCACCGGCGAGAATGGAACGGGCAAAGAAGTTGTTGCCCGCCTTATACATGAGCAGAGTGCCCGTTCTGCCCAACCGCTTGTGGAAGTGAACTGTGCCGCCATACCGTCGGAGCTGATTGAGTCGGAGTTGTTCGGTCATATCAAAGGTTCATTCACCGGTGCCGTAAAAGACCGAGCCGGCAAATTCGAGCAGGCAGACGGCGGCACTCTCTTCCTCGACGAGATAGGCGACATGTCGCTTGCAGCTCAGACCAAAGTGCTTCGAGCACTGCAAGAAAACGAGATAACCCGCGTAGGAGCCGACAAGACCATCAAGGTCAATGTGCGAGTGCTTGCCGCCACCAACAAAGACTTGCAGAAAGAGATTGCCGAAGGACGCTTCCGCGAGGACCTCTTCCACCGACTCAACGTAATTCCTATCAACGTACCCCGATTAGACGACCGCAAAGAGGACATACCGCTACTCGTTGAATACTTCAATGCCCAAATATGCCAAGAACAAGGCTGGGCACAGAAGAAATGGAGCAAGGATGCTATAGAGGCCCTCCAGCAGCGTTCATGGACCGGCAACATCCGTCAGCTGCGCAACGTAATTGAGAGACTTATCATCCTGTCGGGAAACGAGATAACCAAACAGGACGTTGACAGTTTCGCATAGATAATAGAGAATAGAGAATTAACACACCAAACGATGCATCTATCTCAGGTAGAGACGGTATATATACCGTCTCTGCAACAAATAGCGGTGAAACTATCGGCATCGTCTCCCCCGCCCTTTGCAAGGGAGGGGCAGGGGGCGGGTTGCACGATACAATGACAATGCACCATCGAATGCACCATTAAGAAATTAGAAATAAAAAATAAGAAATCGCCTAACTTAACTATGACTTACAGATTCTTTCTTCTGCTTTTTGCGTGTGCCCTTTGCTCATGCCAATTCGGCAACAAGTCTGACAAGCAAACCTCAGGACAATCCACCGCTAACGAACTTTCCGACTCAACTGCCACCGCTGCAAAACCAAGTCGCCCCACTCGCGTCCGTCAAATGTATATTGCCGGAAGCGAGTCGCAGATTGCTCTTTACGATATAAAAGCTGACACACTCGCCCCTGCCGACACAGTCGCACGCGGCACTCTTGTAAAAGCCGATCCTTCAAAAACCAAGCGCTGCTGCGGATTAGACCTCGTCGCTATCAACTTGAGCGGGCAAAAGCTGATGGTGCCAAAAGGCAACTTAGCCTTCGACATAAGCGATGCCGTACGCGAGACGACCATGTTTGTTCGCACCGCGGCTTCGGTTATTGACACATTAGCCACCTCGCACATCTGCGGACTGGTAGCCAAAGGCAGCCGAGTGAATATCCTCGGGTTCGACAGTTTGCAGGCTGATGGGCATGTCCACCGCTACCTCATCTCACAGGACAGCTGCGTGGGATATGTGTTTGGCAAATACCTCACCTTAGACAGCCTCAGCGCCACGCAAAACTACCGAGCTGCCTACTACGACTCTATCCACTCTGCCATAATCGACAAATACGGTGCAGGCAATGCCATCGACCTCGACTACTATCCGGTCAGCAAACCCGTCTTTCAGACTCCCATACCCAATCCCTCGTACGCCCTTTACTTGAATATCAACGCCGTAGGGCGTATCGACAGTTTCATAGAGCTTGCCAAGCAGACACGCATCAACACTATTGTCCTCGACATCAAGGATAACGAATGTCCGGGATTTCCTGCAGAGACGTTCCGCTTGTACTCGCCCACCAACTACAAGTGGGGCGGTCAGCACCGCCGCACTCGTCTCTATGAGTATGCCGTTCAGCGTTTGCACGAAGAGGGGCTCTATGCCGTAGGCCGAATAACGGTATTCAAAGACTCGTATTTTGTTCGCGACAACCCCGAAGTGGCAATCACCGACCGCGAGACGGGCAAGCCGTTCTTTCATAACAACGCCCACTGGCCCAGCGCTTTCGACCGCCGTGTTTGGCAGTTCAATGTCAGTCTTGCCAAAGAGGCAGTAAGGCGCTTCTGCTTCGACGAAATCAACTTCGACTATGTGCGTTTCCCCGACCGCATGCAGTCGGTAGCAGACCAAATCGACTACCACAATCTATACAATGAGTCGATGGTTCAGGCCATACAGCGCTTTGTACAATATGCCACCGACGAGATTCACGAGGTAGGAGCCTACGTGTCGATTGACGTGTTTGGAGAGTCTGCCAACAAAGGCTACACCACTGCCTATGCACAATACTGGCCGGCACTTAGCAACGTGGCAGATGTTATTTGTGCTATGCCCTACCCCGACCATTTTGCTCCATATTCGTTTGGCAAGAAAGACCCGTGGAACCACCCCTACCATACTCTCTCTAACTGGGCTCAGCGCGCCGCTGCCCGACAAGAGCAATGTCCGACCCCTGCCATCGCCCGCACATGGGTACAGGCATACAAGGTACTCAGATACGTTGACCGCCGAGGTATCGACTACGACGCACACGCCATCAGCGAAGAGGTGCGTGCACTCTACGACAACGGACTGACAGGCGGCTATATAACATGGCTCTCGACGTCCTCACTCTCACGCTATCGCTCGCAAAAGGCGGCCTTCGAAATCGACTATTATGCAGAATGGCTCAAGAAGGTTCAAATCGAAGCCGACTCATGCAACACAGAAGATAACGCAGAGCGTTAAACTACGCAAATCATAATAAATTAGGATTGTCGGTTAAGAATAATGGTAGTAATTTTGCAGCCGCATTTACGGAACACAAATATCACTATTTGCAAAACCGAGTCGGCTACACAACAACGATTGCTTCTTAACTATCACTGATTATCACACAACAATTCAAACATATAGTATTCAGCCTCTTGCTTTTTGTTTTTGCCTCTACGGCCAACTCTTCCGTCAGTGAGGCGCCGTCGGCAGAAATAAGCGACACCATAGCACAGATTGAAGTAAGAGATATTCGCCAGAGCACCGTAAAGCAGAGCATGGCCGTAGCTTCTACTTTCGTCGGTATGCAAAAGATTGACGGACAGCTGATCAATGCAGCCAAGGACTTTTCTGCTATCGTTCCAAATCTCTATATGCCTGACTACGGCTCCCGCATGACATCTTCGATATATCTCAGAGGAATGGGGGCGCGCATCGACAACCCCGTTATGGGAATGTATGTCGATGGCATCGGGCTCGCCGGCAAGAACAGCTATGACTTCGATTTGTTCGACCTGAGGCGGGTGGACGTATTCAGAGGTCCGCAAGGCACACTCTTCGGCAAAAACACCATAGGCGGCGTAATGAATCTGATGACGCTATCTGCTTTCGAGTTTACCGGACTCAGGGCATCCGTCAGCTACGGCAACCGACAAGACGCCAAAGCAACTGTCGGCTACTATGCCAAGCCAAATGACAAAACAGGAGTATCCTTTTCCTGCAACTATCATCACTGCGACGGTTTTTTCCGCAATGCATACGACGGTTCTAAAGCCGACGCTATCGATGAGGCAAGCACACGCCTTAAAGTCGGTTGGCGCGACAGCGGTACGGGGCGTGAATTCAACAATGTCATCAGTTATAATTTTACCCGTCAGCAAGGTTTCCCATACCACTTTGCAGGTCAGCAGGTCAACCATAACGACGAATGCAGCTATCTGAGGCACAACCTTGTGGAGGGATTCTCACTGAGTATTCCCGTCGGGCAGTCCACTCTGCAAAGCACCACCTCATACCAGTTGCTTTTAGACCGTATGAAGATGGACCAAGACTACATGCCGCTCAGCTATTTCACCCTCATGCAGCAGCAGCAAGAGCACTATCTGTCAGAAGAGCTTGTGCTCCGCACCGGCACCTACTATACCGCCGACAAACGTGTACGCTGGCACTCTGTCAACGGGCTGACAGCCTCTTACCGCTATAACAACATGACGGCACCCGTCACCTTCATGCAAGACGGTATCGACTCGCTGATTCTCAAGAATGCCAACAACGGACTGCGTAGTGCCGGCTTTGCAGACAACATACTTATCAGCCTGACGGAACAAAGTTTTGTTATCAGCAGTGACTTTCTTACCAACAGTGTTAATCTTGCCGCCTACCATACATCCTATCTTAACTTCGGTGAGCACTGGCTCTTGGAAGCCGGCCTCAGGCTCGACTTTGAGTACATGAAGTTCCGCTATCTCTCGAAAGGCACACTGCACTATAACATCAGCGGCACAACGGTCAACAACCGCCCTGTGAGCAGCCGTGTGGAGGGCAACGACCCGCTCTCGTATATAGAACTGCTGCCAAGAGTGGCCATCAGCTATAACCGCAACGACCTGACGGTATATGCATCCGTGGCAGAAGGATACAAGGCAGGTGGTTTCAACAACCAGCTTTTCTCTGATATCCTGCAAAACCAAC
Source organism: uncultured Bacteroidales bacterium (assembly GCA_946184695.1). GTDB lineage: Bacteria > Bacteroidota > Bacteroidia > Bacteroidales > Paludibacteraceae > Colicola. The sequence goes on from CAMHGK010000008.1 coordinate 6,270, forward strand.
TGATGAAAGACATGATGCAGGACATGGGAGTGGAGTTCTCCACCACACAAGACTATAAGGTAAGCGAGGTGATAACCTACAAACCTGAGCGCTGTCTCAACTTTGAAGTCGGCACCCGCTGGAGACGTCTAATAGGCGATCGTCACACATGGCAATCGCAACTTGCTCTCTACGAACTCGAAGTGTTCAACCAGCAGTTGACCACCTTCCCCCAGAAAGGCACCGGACGCATGATGACCAACGCCGGACATAGCCGCAGCATGGGCGCCGAGTTCTCAGTTCAGTACAACTATAAAGGTTTGGAACTCGCCGCAGCATACGGCTATACGCATGCCACCTTTACACGCTACTACAACGGCCGACAGGACTTCGCAGGCAAGTTTGTGCCATACGCTCCGCAACATACTCTGCATGCTTCTGCCACCTACACTTTCTCTTTCGACCATGACATAGTAAGACAATTGTCGCTCAATGTCAACACCAATGCTTTAGGACCGGTCTATTGGAACGAAGAGAACACCGAGAAGCAAGATTTCTATGCACTGTTCAATGCCAACATCAGCCTCAAAATGAAATACCTGACGCTGCAACTATGGGGCAAGAACCTCACACAGACAAGCTACAACGTCTTTCGGTTCGTCTCAATGGGAAACAGCCTTATGCAGTCAGGCAAACCCTTGCAATTCGGAGGCAAACTGACTGTTGACATTTAGTATTTCTGATTTCTTATTTCTAAATGGTGATTGCGGATTTTTAATTTCTTATTTCTAACTTTAATAAACAGACAACAATGAAACGTATTTTTCCCTTACTAATGCTTGCTGTATTTGCTCTTGCAGCATGCGGTCCTGAACGCGGCACACATCAAGAGGGCACTCCCACAGGATATATCGTCGGCAATGTCACCGTCACAAACGGCGATGGAGAAGGTATTGACTATCAAAAACAAAACGTCAAGGCTGAACTTACTCTCATCGACGAGCAAAACAGCAAATACAACATCATCCTCTATAAAGTAAACTTCTCCAGCAAGATGCCGGTCAATATCGACATGACCATACCGGGCGTTGACATCTCAGCGCAGGGGCAGATTTCAGGCGACAGCATCGTACCATACGCAGGACTATTGGGCGAATACCCCAAATACACCATCCGCAACCTCAGCGGCAGAGTCATTTTCAAAGAAGACGGTAAGCCGGCTGCCATCTATTTCGATATGCTTTGCGGCAAATACCCCACCAACTACAACGGACTCTATAAGGAAGTAGAAGAACAGGAGACTCAACAAGATAATTAACAATTGATAATTACTTCAGCGAAGCGGTCTAAAAAAATACATTTTCTCAATTGAATATATTTTATTACATTTGCACGATTTTTGTATTCCGACAAAAGTCGTGCTTTTTGTTGCTCAAATCCGAGTTTTGCATAACCATATAATTCACTGTAACACTATGATAAAAAAACTGTTTTCTCTGACAGCAGCATTGATTATTGCTACGTCTTTTTGTGTCGCCGAGAGTTTAGAGGCACATGTACTTCGCCTCAACCAGCGCAACGGTTCCATGATTGCCGACTATACCGAGACCAAAGTAATGCCCAAACTGAAGAAAAAAACAGTCAAGAAAGGTACTCTGCATTTCAAGAACGAAGGTCAGCGCCTCATCATGCGCTATGCCGACCCAAAAGGCGACTACACACTCATCAAAGACGGCGTGATGACGGTAAAGAAAGGCACAGAGACTCAGAAGTTCAAAGGGAGCAACAAAGACAGCCAGATGACCTTGCTCAAGAACTCACTGCTCAACGCTCTGCAAGGCAACGTGGAGGCAATAGCCAAAGACAACAAGGCATCCATTCAAGGTACAGAAAGTGCTGTCCGATATAAATTCGTAATTACCCGCAAGATCGAGCAAAAGCAAGGTGTCAATAGTCTGACACTGCTCTACGACAAGGCCACCGGCGCTCTCATATCGCTCAAATTAGAACAAGCCAACGGCAACTATACCATCTATGAAACGGTAGAGCCTGACGTGAAGACCGTGTTCGACGACTCAGTGTTCGAAATCAAATAACCACACATGCGACGCCGTCTTATCATATTGGTTTTGCTGCTTACCCCGCTCTGTATCGCCGCTCAGAGCAAGCGCGAGATGCGCGGTGCATGGATTGCTACTGTCAGCAATATCGACTGGCCTACGGAGGACGCCGTAGGCGATGCCCGACTACAGCAGCAGCAACTCATAGCCATGCTCGACCGATTGCATGAGATAGGTATCAACATGGTGGTCTTTCAGGTCAGACCTACAGCCGACGCCCTCTACCGCTCCGAACTTGAGCCGTGGAGTTCATGGCTGACAGGAGTGCAAGGCAAAGACAACGACCTGAGTTACGATCCTTTGGAGTTTGTTCTAAGGGAAGCCCACCGGCGTTGCATGGACGTGCATGTATGGATCAACCCCTATAGGGTGAGTCTCGGGGTTGGTAGCGCTGATTTGGCAGACTCGCACATCTTCCACAAGCACCGCGATTGGTTCTTCTACTATGGCAAACAATGGTATTTCGACCCCGGGCTCGACCAGACTCGCGACTTTCTCTGCCGCGTGGTGGCTGATATCGTCAGCCGCTACGACATCGACGCCATCCACATGGACGACTACTTCTACCCATATCCCGTCAAAAACAAACCACTACCCGACGAGAATACTTTTGCTGCATACCCGCGCGGGTTCACCGACATCGGCGACTGGCGGCGCAACAACGTCAACCTTGCAATCAAGGAACTCCATGACACCATCAAACGCCTGAAGCCGTGGGTAGAGTTCGGCATCAGCCCATTCGGCATCTGGCGCAACAAGCAGAACGACGAGCGAGGCAGCGAGACCAGCGGACTGCAGAACTACGACGAGCTTTATGCTGACATACTGCTCTGGCTTGAACAAGGCTGGATTGACTATGTAGTGCCGCAACTGTATTGGGAGATAGGCAAGCGGGTGGCAGACTACAAGGTATTAGCCCCGTGGTGGGCAGAGCATACCGCAGGACGCAACTACTACGTAGGGCACTCGCTGCTCGGACTGCAAAATCCGAAGGCTGCCGCCGCATGGCGTACACCCAACGAGGTATGCCGGCAACTCAGGCTCAACCGGCGCATCGAGCAGATACAGGGCTCAGTCTATTTCTCTGCTGCCGGACTCTTGAAAAACCCGCAAGGTATTTGCGACAGTTTGCAAAACACCTTCTATCGCTACCCTGCCCTGCAACCCATAGCCTGCCTGAGTTCTGCACAGATAGCCATTCCTCCAACCAACCCGCGACTGAGCAAAACTTCCGACGGCACAACATATAACCTCACATGGACAGCTGCTGCAGGCGAGGGCGGACAACAAACAGCATACTACGTAGTGTATGCTTTCCCCGAAAACTCCGACATCAACTTCGACGACCCGCACGCCATTATCGCACTCACAACAAAAACCACCATACCGCTCAGCATCGACCCGCGACAATACAAAATCTGCATCACCTCCGTCAACAGATATAAGCAGGAGAGTCTGCCATGTACTATGGGCGAATAGCGTATAATAAAACACTAACAGAATTGTATCTAACCAACCTCTACATATTAGACTACCGCAACCTCTCTGAGGCGGATATTGCTTTGGCTCCTAAAGTCAATTGCTTCGTCGGACTCAACGGCATGGGCAAGACCAACATACTCGACTGCGTCTATATGCTCAGTTTCACAAAATCGAGTCTGACGAGCCATGACACTGACTGTATCCGTCATGATGCTCCTGCGGCAATGCTCCGAGGCACCTACATGCCTGACCCTGCCGATGCCGACAATCAGACAGCCGGCACAACTGACTCCGCTGAAGACCGACAGATAGTCATATCATGCACACTCCGACAGGGCGCAAAGAAGCAGTTCCGGCGTCAGCAGAAAGTTTATCAACGCAACATCGACCACATCGGACTGATACCGCTTGTCATGGTATCGCCTGCCGACCAACAACTCATAAGCGAAGGCAGCGACGAGCGCCGACGTTTCATGGACAGCGTAATCTCGCAGTACGACCGCATCTATTTGGAACACCTGACCGCCTATCAGCAATTGCTAAAGCAGCGCAACGCCATGCTCAAGCAGTTTGACCAGCAGCAACCCACTGAAGCCGACAACGCCCTATTCGACATTCTCGAACAGCAACTCGCTGACCATGCACAATATATCCACCTCCAACGCCGGCAGTTTGTAGAGTCGTTTTTACCATACTTCCACCAGATATATCAGCAGATTAGCGACGACAAAGAACATACAGGTCTGAGCTACCTGACGCAACTCGACAATCGAGACCTGCTCACCGCACTCGCTCAGCACCGCCAGCGCGACCTCATACTCGGCTGGACCACTCAGGGGGTCCACAAAGATGACCTCGAGATGACCCTCAACGGCTATCCGCTCCGACAAACAGGCAGCCAAGGGCAGCAGAAGACCTTCCTGCTCTCTCTAAAACTTGCAGAGGCCCTTTTGCTTGCCGACAAACATAGCAGGAATGAGCTGAGCAACACACAATCACAAAATAGGAAACCCATACTGCTGCTCGATGATATATTCGACAGGCTCGACTCCGAACGAGTGCAGCGCATCATCTCAATAGTCAGCAGCAACCGCTTCGGACAGATATTCATCACTGACACCGACCGACAGCACATCAGCCAACTGCTGCAACTATCCCCTGCCGACAAGAAACTCTTTGAAGTCACCAACGGACAAGTAAGAGAGATACTACAATAGATAATCATAACAATAACATTATAACATGAAAAGATTTTTTCTTTTTGTTGCTTTGGCAACATCAGCATTATTAGCAAGCGCTCAGGATGAGCGAGTACTGCTTACCGTCAACGGCGAACCATCGACAGTAAGCGAATTCCTGTACATCTACAACAAGAACCAGCAGGACACTGCTAACCGCCAGTCTATTGACGAGTACTTGGAGATGTTCATCAACTTCAAACTCAAAGTGGCAGCCGCCAAAGAGCAGGGTTTGGACACTATGAGCAGTTTTCAAAAAGAGCTCATCGGCTATCGCAAGCAAGCCATCCCCCGCTATATGGTTGACAGTGCTGCACAAGAGGCACTCATTGCCGCCACCTACCAGTCTATGCTCACCGATCGCTATGTGCGCCATATCGCCATTCAATGCCCCTATAGCGCCAACGACTCGACCATAGCTGCTGCCATGGGCAAAATAATGATAGCCCGAGAGCGCGTCACAACCGGCATAGCCAAGATTTCAGGCAAGGGTCGCAACCGTCGCACCACCTACACTCCGGAGGACTTCGCGGCAGTGGCAGCAGAGATAAGCGATGACCCTACCGCCAAAGAGAACGGCGGCTTGGTAGGTTGGGTATCGCCATTCCGTTTCGTCTATTCGTTTGAGAAAGCCGCCTACCAGACTCCCGTCGGCGAGGTGAGCGAGGTATTCCGTACACCCTACGGCTTCCACATTCTGAAAGTGGAAAACGAAGTGCCTCATAAGGAAGTGTCGGCAGCACACATAATGAAGATGACGCCGCTTGACAAAGGTGACGATGCCGTTACAGTTGCACATAACGACTCCGTCATCCGTGCCGCCAAAGAGCAGATCGACCTCATCTACAAGCGTGCCAAGTCGGGCGAGGATTTCGCCACATTGGCAGCCACCCTGTCAGATGACCGCGGTACATCACAGCGCGGCGGCAACCTCGGTTGGTTCTCAAGAGGAATGATGGTAAAAGCCTTTGAGGATGTAGCCTTTTCGATGGACAAAGAAGGCAGCCTGAGTGAACCTTTCCGCAGCGACTACGGCTGGCATATCATGCAGTACAACGGCGCACGTGGCACTGCGCCGCTTGAGCAGTCGCACGACGATATTCTCAAGAAAATCATGCGCGATGAGCGCCGCCGTGAACTCGAACAGGCCTTTGTCAGCCGACTCAAGAAAGAATACGGCTTTGCTGAAAACCCCGCTGCCATAAGGGACTTCTATACCGCTGCTCAGGATTGCCAGAAAATCACTGACAGTCTATTCCTCAACCGCATAGGACAGTTGTCGGCTTTCATGTTCAAAGCCGACGGCAAGACTTTCACACAAGCCGACTTTGCACAGTTCCTCAAGGAGAATTCCGTGCAGAAATACGGTTCGATGCAACTCTCGCTCGACGACAAATACGAGGCTTTCGTAGAACGCGAAATGCGTCAGATAGAAGACTCGCACTTGGAAGAGAAATATCCTGAACTGAGAAATCTGGTACGCGAGTACCACGACGGCATAATGCTCTTCGATATCTCACTCAAAGAAGTTTGGGACCGCGCTACGCAAGACACTGCCGGACTCACACGCTATTTCGAGGAGCACAAATCTGACTACCTGTGGCAAGAACCACGTTTCAAGGGCTGGCTCATTCATGCCAAAGACCAACGCTCTCTCAAAGCGGCAAAGAGCATCATCAAGAACAGCCCTGCCGACTCAGTTGCCAACTTTGTGGCACAACGCGTCAATATCGACAAACAGCTGTTTGTACACTACGACCACAAGATATGGCAGAAAGCCGAGAACGCTGAGATTGACCGCTACGGCTTCAAACTCAAGAAGACGGTATGCGAGGTTGACAGCGCTTTCCCATACGTTGCAGTAATAGGAAAGACACTCAAGGGTGCCGAGGAATACGAGGATGAGCGCGGTAAAGTAGTGGCCGACTATCAGGACTACCTCGAGAAAGAGTGGCTACGCAGACTGCATGAGAAATATCAGGTAGTGGTCAACAAAGAAGTGTTAGAAGATATAAAGAAGAAATTTTGAAAACCAACTATTACATACTGACCATACTCTGCCTTGTGGTGCTTAACATAGCGCTTACGAGTGTTCATCTGAGAGCAGACCTGAGTTCCGATAAGCGTTACACCTTGTCGGAGACCTCGCGCTCGATGCTTCGTGGGTTCGACAACGAAGGCGCGACTTTCAAAGCTGACCTTTGGCTTGCCGGCGGACTCAACGCGGGTTTCTCCGGGCTCTCGCGCGCCACAGCCGACCTGCTACGTGAGATGTCGGAGTGGGTGGATATAGAGATATCGACTTACTCGCCCAACGAATTGTCGGACAGCGAGCAAGAGGCCATCATAAAGCAGTTGAGCGACTTCGGCTACCACCCCGTGCAGGTTTATGAGAACACCGGCAACGCCGAGCGCCGCCAAACTATCGTATATCCCTTCCTCCGCCTTGCCGACTCGAAGAGGTCGGTCGTGGTGCCGCTGCTGCTCAACGACCCTACGCAGTCAGGCGCCGACAACCTCAACCACTCACTTGAGTCGCTCGAATATACGCTGATGCGGGCACTGTCAGAACTGAGAACCGACAAGCGCCCCAAAGTGGCGTTTATCGAAGGGCACGGAGAATTGCCTGAGATATACACACTCGACTTGCAGCAAGCCCTCTCACGCTATTGCGATGTCTATTACGGTTCGCTGACCAATGATGCAGGCTGCCTCGACGACTTCAGTTGCATTGTGATAGCCGACCCCACACAGCCGTTCTCAGAGCGCGACAAATACATCATCGACCAATACATCATGCACTCAGGCAACGTATTATGGGCAATTAGCGGGGTACGTTTTTCGGAGCAGGTACTTTCCACTCAGGGCTTCACTCCTGTATTGCCGCTTGACCTCAACATACATGACATGCTCTTCAAATACGGAATCCGCATCAATGCCGACCTCGTGCAAGACTTGCAGTGTCTGCCACTGTCGGTTGACATGTCAGCCGACCCCAATCAGCACGACTACCACACCTTGCCTTTCACCTACTCACCTCTGCTGCTTACTGCCACCGATAACCCTATCACCCGCAACCTACCGCAGGTAAGCGCACCTTTCGCCTCGACAGTGGAATTTGTGGGTGACAGCGAAGGTCAAGACAGACGGCTACTGCTTGCCACATCGTCCAACTCGCGTATCACTGCAGCACCTGCCAGAGTGGATTTGGGCGACCTATCACCTGACCTCAACGCCTTTAACCGGCAATTGCTGCCTGTGGCGGTAAGTATCGACGGCGAGTTCACGTCGCTGTTTGCACACCGGCTCGTACCCGACTCAGTAACTACAAGCCGTCAGACCCTTGCGCAAGGCAATGCCCGACAAGTGGTGGTAGCATGTGGCAATAGCATCCGCAATGAGGTTCAAAGCGGCAAACCGCTACCATTAGGATATGACAGAGTATCGAAACTGCAGTTTGGCAACCGCGACTTCTTCGTCAATGCCATACTCTATCTCACCGACCGCCACGAGTTGCTCTCACTTCGGCAAAAGAGCCTTACGCTGAGGTTACTCAACCGCCAACTGACCCGTCAGCGACTGACGCTCAACCGAATAGTAAGCATACTGCTTCCTCTGTCGCTGCTTGCCATAGCTGCGGCTGCCGTAGGGCTCACAAGAAAAAGAAAATACACTAACAACATACAGTTACAATGAAAACCTACAAACTCTTTATATTCCTTTGTATGAGTCTTATGTGCCTAACCATGACGGCACAAGAGACAGCAACGCCTCAAGAGTCGCAGGAGTCGCAGTCGCAAGAGTCATACCCTGTGGAGATGGTCAACGGACAGAAGGTATATCGCTATACCGTCAAGCAAGCCGAGGGCTTATGGCGTATCAGCAAGAATTTCAACGTCACCCAAGACGAGATTATAGCCCTCAACCCTGAATTGCAAAACACCGGTCTGCGCTTTGGTCAGCAAATCTTCATCCCCGTGAAAGAAGCGGTAGCCGAGCCCGAGCAGGTTGCCAACGACAGCACCACCACTCACCTTGTCGTCAAAGGGGAAACGCTCTACTCGCTTGCACGCCGCTACGGAGTGAAAGTAGAGGAGTTGGAGCGCCTCAACCCCAACGTCAAACGGCGCGGACTCAAAGCCGACCAAGTGATTATCGTACCTCGCCCAAAGGCTGAGAAGAATGAGAATGAGGCGCCGCAGACCAAAGAGGGGAAACAGGCTAAAGAGGGAAAAGAAAACAATGAAAGTCAAGACGTTAAGCAGCCCGGGGGCACAAAAGCAGAGCCCAAGCCGCACTCAGAGGCGGCTAAGGCAGTACCCTCCCCCGTATCCGGTGACACCGTCACTCACCCCACCACTCCGCGTCAGCTTGAGCATATCCTCATACGCCCTACCGACATCGAATCAGTCAGGATAGAGCGCACCGACATGCCTGAGAGCGGGCTACCCGTTGACTCCAACATGCTTGCCATTCCGATGCGTATAGCTTTTCTTCTGCCATTCTGCACCGAGACGGCAAAACGCGACGACAACCTCAACCGCTTCATGGAGTTCTATCAGGGAGCACTGCTTGCCCTAAAGAAACTGCAGGATGAAGGACAGACATTCGACATCTACGTATATGACACTGAGAAGTCGGAAAACCGCATAAAAGGTATCCTTGCACGGCCCGAGATGCGTAACATAGATGCAATCATAGGTCCGGCCTACCCACGTCAGGTTGACATAGCAGCCGATTTTGCCAAAGAGAATAAGATACCTTTGCTCGTACCGTTTACCTCGAAAGTCAGCGACCTGAGCGACAACCCCTACCTGCTGCAGTTCAACCCAACTGACGAACTCATCAACGACGCCATCATCGACTACCTGACCGAGCGTGAGCTGACTACCCGCAGCATACTCGTCAGCACACCTTTTGCCGACTCCGACACCAACCTGCCGGAACTCTGCCGACTGCTCAGCAACAAACAGTTGCAGTTTGACACCATCTCAGCCAATGTCATTTTGGGAGACTCGATAAAAGCGCACTTGTCGAAAGACCGCGAGAACATCATCTTCTTCGATACCGACAAGCAGCCCGCCGCCATGACCTACATGCGCCGATTGGAGGCAGAGAGCAATGACTATAAAATCAGCATCTTCGGCAAACAAACATGGCAATTGAACAAGATATCGCTACCGGTCATCTACTCCACAGTATTTGCAGCCAACGGTCACCTTGACGACTACGACAACACTTACCGTCACTACTATCATACTCAGCCACAAGCAGCCAAGCCGCGCTACGACCTGCTCGGCTACGACGTGACACACTACCTCGTTGACATACTCCGACAAGGGTCAGAGCTCCCGTTGCACAAACGCACCGCCATGACACGCTATCAAGGACTACAATCTGACATTCATTGCGTTTCCAAGTCGAATAGCGCCGGCGCCATCAACACATGCATCGTAGTTACCAAAGAATGACAAAGCGACTATACATACCGCTCCTACTGCTGCTGGCTTTCACGGGCGCAGCAGCACAACCCCGACTCAAAGTCCCTGAGATATACATCGGAGGACAGGCCGGTGTGCTCGCTTCGATGGTACATTTCTCGCCCTCGGTAAAGCAATCGGCATTACAACCGCATTGGGGAGCCAATGCAGGCTTCGTATTCCGCTACAACGGACATAAGTTCTGCGGACTGCAAGCCGAACTCAACTACATGCAGCGCGGATGGCGGGAACCTGCTACAGCACAACGGGCAGCACTTTCACGCCGAGCCGACTACCTTGAGATACCCTTCATGGCACATATCTACTTCGGCAAGAGATACCGCGGATATATCAACCTCGGACCGCAAATAGGAGTACTCATCTACGACACCAAAACCACAGTCGCGACCGACGCCTATCAGCACCAAGCCGACTTGCAACGCTTCGACTACGGAGCCACCGCCGGTCTCGGCTTTTATGCCCGCAGTGTAGCAGGAACGTGGCAATTGGAAGCAAGATTCAACTACTCGCTCTCCACCATATTTCCGTCTTCACCCACCGACTACTTCGCCAACTCCAACAATATGAACCTGTCGGTCAACTTCGCCTATCTATGGGAGTTGAAGCCCAAAAACGCAGGCAAAACTGCTAATAATGCCAAAAAGCGATAGCGGAAAACACAGATTTGGCGGAATAGATTTGCCAAATCAAAGAATTTTGCTAATTTTGCATATCTTTGCAAGGAGTTGCACAACGCACGCTACTTGCTACCTACAAAAACAAGATAAATTAACCAAAAACAAATAATCCTATGAAAACATTTCCAGCCTCGCAACTCATCATCAATGCTGATGGTAGTGCATTTCATCTTCACATTCGCCCCGAACATCTTGCCGATAAGGTCATTCTTGTAGGAGATCAGGACCGTGTCAACATGGTAGCATCGTTCTTCGACGAGGGCTCAATAGAATGTGACATCCAGTCGCGTGAGTTCCATACCATAACCGGCAAGTTCCATGGTAAACGCATCTCATGCGTTTCCACCGGTATTGGCACCGACAACATCGACATCGTGATGAACGAGCTTGACGCTCTGAAAAACATCGACTTCGAAACACGTACCGAGAAAAAAGAAAAGACATCAATGGAGATTGTGCGCATAGGCACTTGCGGCGCCATGCAGGACGACATTGCCCTCGGAACATTCCTCGTCAGTGTCAAGTCGATAGGTTTCGACGGAGTGCTCTCTTTCTACAAAGGACGCGACGAGATTTCCGACCTCGGCTTTGAGAAAGCACTTGTTGACTTCATCGGTTACCCCAAGAAAGCTGCTGTTCCGTATATCGTCAAAGCCAACGAAGAACTCGTTAAGCGTATCGCAGGCGATGACATGACGCTGGGTTGCACCATAGCCGCCAACGGCTTCTACGGACCTCAAGGACGCGTGCTGCGCTGCGACATCGCCGTTAGCGACATCAACGAGAAGATCTCTGACTTCCGCTATGAGGGTCAGCGCATCACCAACTACGAAATGGAAGGCTCGGCTATAGCAGGATTGAGTCTGCTGATGGGACACCGCGCCATGACCGTCTGCTGTGTCATCGCACAGCGCAAGGTGGAAGCCGCCAACACCGACTACAAACCGCGTATCAAGCAACTCGTAAAGACCGTACTTGAACGTATATAATAAATCTTAGTGCGGCAAACTTACATTCTCTTGGAACAGTTTGCCGCACTAATAATATCTAAGCATTATGAAAAAAACATTCATCATGCTCTTGGTGCTTTCTGCGCTAATGGGCTGCAAGCAATCAAACAAGGAAATCAACTATAACGTGGACAAATTCTATGACCTCGAAGTTCTGCGCTACGATGTGCCCGACTTCGACCAACTCACCCTGCAACAGCAGTCGCTCGTCTATTACCTGACGGAGGCGGCTCTTTGGGGACGCGACATTCTCTATGACCAGAATTGCCGCTACAACCTCGCTATCCGACGCACACTTGAAAGCATCTATTGCAACTACCCCGACAAGCAAAACCCGCAGTTCGCTCTGTTAGAGAAGTACCTCAAGCGCGTATGGTTTTCCAATGGTATTCACCACCACTATTCAGAGGATAAGTTCCTGCCTGAGTTCACCCGCGAATGGTTTGCCGAGGCCATAAAATCTATTTCCGCAGCCGACCTCGACATCATTCTTGGCAGCCGCGCAGGTGAAGGAGCCGACAAGGTGTTTGCCGAGCTCACCGAGGTAATGTTCGATCCCGCAGTGCTGGCTAAGAAGACCAACCAAGCCGCAGGTGTTGACCTGCTGCTCACCTCTGCCAACAACTACTATGGCGGCGGTCTGACACAGGCAGAGGCAGAAGCATGGTATCAGGCTCACAAAGACGACTCCGCCGAGCCGCTGTGGATAGGACTCAACTCCAAACTCGTCAAGAATGCCGATGGCAGCATCGAGGAGCGAGTATTCAAGGTGGGCGGACTCTACGGCGAGGCTCTTGAGAAAGTGGTATATTGGTTACAAAAAGCACGCGAGGTGGCAGAGAACGACCAGCAGCGACTTGTAATCGACAAACTCATCGATTATAACCTGACCGGTGATTTGAAAACGTTCAACGAATACTGCATTGCATGGGTCAGAGACTTGGACTCGCGAGTTGACTTCGTCAACGGCTTTACCGAGGTCTATGGCGACCCGCTTGGCATTACAGGTGCATGGGAAGCAATGGTCAACTTCAAGAACCTTGAGGCTACCAAGCGCACCACCATACTCGCTGAGAACGCACAGTGGTTCGAGGATAACAGCCCCACCGACAAGCAATTCAAGAAAGAGAACGTGAAAGGTGTCAGCGCCAAGGTTATCAATGCTGCCATACTCGGTGGCGACTGCTACCCCTCGACGCCTATCGGCATCAACCTGCCCAACGCCAACTGGATACGCAAGGAGTACGGTTCAAAGTCGGTGACCATACAGAATATCACTGATGCCTATGACAAGGCAGCCGAAGGCAACGGCTTCAACGAAGAGTTTGTGCTGTCTAAAACCGAGATTGAGATGATACGCCAATACGGCTCGCTCGATGACAACTGTCATACCGACTTGCATGAGTGCCTCGGACACGGTTCCGGCAAACTGCTTGACGGCGTAACCAAAGACAACCTCAAAGAACATGGCTCTACCATAGAGGAAGCACGAGCCGACCTTTTCGGACTATATTACATTGCCGATCCCAAACTCGTAGAACTCGGCATATTGCCTAACAAAGATGCCTATAAGGCTGAGTATTATCGACAGATGATGAACGGCGCGATGACGCAACTTGTGCGCGTAGAAGAAGGCAAAGACTTGGAGGAAGCACACATGCGCAACCGCCAACTAATAGCTAACTGGGTGCTCGACCATGTCAACCCCGCCAATCCTGAAGTGGAGATAATAGAAGTAAGCAAACCCGTAGGCAATCCCAAACACGACGTACCGTGCGAGACGAAGCACTACATGCGTGTCAATGACTATGAAGGTCTGCGCGTGCTCTACGGTCAACTGCTCGCTATCATCCAACGTATCACCTCGACGGGCGACTACGAGGCCGCCAAAGAGATCGTAGAACGCTATGCTGTGAAGGTCAACCCTGAGCTGCACCGCGAGATGCGCGCACGCTACCAAAAACTCAATCTCGCTCCTTATAAGGGATTCGTCAACCCCGTATATGAGGTCAAAACCGACAACGACGGTCACCTGAGCCAAGTCAGCCTCAACCTGACCGAGGGCTACACAGAGCAGCACCTTCGCTACTCGCGCTTCTACTCGCCGCTGCCCACATGGAACGACTAACCACACGCAAGTGCAGATGTTGCGCGCAGAACTGCCCATATCGAAAAGTATAGTCAACCGACTACAGATACTTCACGCTCTTCGGGGAGAACTGATGCCTCTCCCCGAAGACTGCTGTGATGATATACTGACACTGCACCGTTGCCTTGAAGCTGTCATACACAACACGGAGCAACAGCCTATGACCCTTGACATAGGCAACTCGGGAACGGCAATGCGCTTTCTGACCGCTTTTCTTGCGGGCCTCCCTACCACAGATGTCACCCTGACCGGTTGCGAGCGCATGCAGGAACGTCCGATAGGCGAACTCGTTGTTGCTCTCCGCCAACTCGGTGCCGACATCGACTACGTCCGGCAGCAAGGCTATCCTCCGCTTCATATCAAAGGGCGAAGACTCGACATGAGTAAGACAGTAAGCCTAAGACAGGTACCAAGTACACAGTTTGTCAGCGCACTACTGCTCATTGGAGCCCAAGTGGAAACCGACACCACCTCGCCGTACATCAACATGACTCGTGAAGTCGTTGATATGGCTAAGCACTCAGCCGTACCAATAGAACGCGACTGGTCAGCAGCAGCTTTCTGGTACGAGTACGTAGCACTATGGGGAGGCGAGGTGCTTTTGCAAGACCTGAGACTCGACAGCCTTCAAGGAGACAAACGATTAGCAGACATATATTTAGAACACTTCGGCGTCAGCACAGAGCAACAAGAAGAAGGCATTTTGATAAAGAAGGATGCGGTTAAGACCGAGGAGAAAGAAAAGACCCGAGTAATCGATTGCAAAGACTTTCCCGACCTTGCTCCTTATATATCCGTCACTGCCCATGAGCTGAGAATACCAATTAAGCTCGTTGGCACGGAATCGCTCCGAGTGAAAGAATCTGACCGCATAGCAGCGTTAGAAGATAACTTTCAGCGTATTGAGCACGGACAACCTGTTATGCTTTCATTCAACGACCACCGCATCGCTATGTCATTCATAGCAGCCGGCTATGCCGTTGACAACACGCAGTGCATATCAAAATCGTATCCACAACTGCTAAGGCAGATAAGTCATTTGAGTTTTGTAGTGCCATATAGGCACGGTAGCCTACCTCAAACGACCATCGAAAGCCTTGCAGCCGACAATATCGTTCTCATAGACGACGGCGGCAAAGGAAAAAAAACAGCACTTCAAGAAGGCGTCAAGCAAACGGCAACACCGTACGTATGGTTTTCGGATGCCGACGTCAAGCGACAGTATTTCCCTCACCTGCTGCCTCAGATAATCGATGAGTGCCAAGCCGACCTCTACCTGCTGCCGCTGACCATGCAAGGAGGCGACACACTGCTTGAGCGTCTTGAGAAAACAGAATACGAAGCCATACAGACGCTCACCTTGCGTTCGGCCGCACAGGGGAGACCCGTTATGTGTTCGGGTGCCAACCTGATAGTAAGGCGCGACTGCTGGCTTGAGATAGCAGATAGCGGTGAGCTCAAAAACGACATACCAAGCGGCGACGACATGTTTCTTTTAGAAGCCGCCAAACGTCGCCACCTTACCATTGCAACGCTAACCGACCCACGCCTGACTGCAACCGTAAACACTGAACCAAAGCTCTCTCGCCTGCTCCGGCAACGTATGCGCTGGGCAGGCAAAGCACCACACTATACCGACCCCGATATAATAAGGTGCGCCACTGCAGTAGCAGTGATAAACATACTGTGCATCCTTTGTCCGCCGATGTACATCGTCAAATACTTTATTGAGCGGCAATTCATAAAACGCGACTCATGGACGGCGGTACTGCTCAGTTTGGTTTATCCGTACTACATGCTCGCATGCTTCATAGGCGGACTTATAAGAAAAAACAAATGGTAACGGAATAATATCAAAACCATCGATAACGGATGCCGGACTCGCAAACATAATCAGTCGGCACCAACAAATAAATTGAGACAACACACAGAAACTATGACTAAAACTGATAATATGAAACCTAAAATCATTCTCACCGGCGACCGTCCTACGGGCAGGTTGCATATCGGTCACTACGTAGGCTCGCTTAGCCGACGCGTTCAGCTTCAAAACGACCCTTCTTTCGACCGCATCTTCATCATGATAGCCGATGCCCAAGCCCTGACCGATAATGCCGACAATCCCGAAAAGTTGCGTCAAAACGTGCTTGAGGTCACACTCGACTACCTTGCTGCAGGGATTGACCCCGAGCGCGTCAACATCTTCATTCAAAGTGCAGTTCCTGAGCTTACGGAGCTTACCTTCTATTACATGAACCTCACCACCGTATCACGTGTGCAGCGCAATCCGACAGTGAAAACTGAGATACAGATGCGCAATTTCGAGGCAAACATACCACTCGGATTCTTCTGCTATCCGGTTTCTCAAGCCGCCGACATCACCCTCTTCCACGGGACAGTGGTACCTGTAGGCGAAGACCAGAAACCTATGATTGAACTTACCAATGAAATCGTCAGACGCTTCAATGCCACCTACGGAGAAACGCTCTACGAAGCCGACATCCTTTTGCCTGACAATAAAGCATGCCAGCGTCTGCCGGGTACCGATGGAAAAGCAAAGATGTCAAAGTCGCTCGGCAACTGCATCTACCTGAGTGACCCTGCAGACATAGTAGAGCAGAAAATCAAGAGTATGTACACCGACCCCACCCATCTGCGCGTGAGCGACCCCGGACATCTTGAGGGCAATGCCGTCTTTACGTACCTTGACGCTTTCTGCCGCGATGAGCATTTCCTGAAATACTGGCCTGACTACAAGAACCTCGATGAGCTCAAAGAGCACTATACGCGCGGAGGACTTGGAGACATGAAATGCAAGATGTTTCTTTGCAAGATAATGCAGGAGTTGTTGGAACCTATCCGCGAGCGTCGTCACTATTGGGAGCAACGCATACCTGAGGTATATGAGATTCTGCGCCGTGGGACAGAAGAGGCACGCCGCGTAGGACAGCAGACCATTTCTGAGGTTCGCGAAGCCATGCGAATCAACTATTTGGATGATAGCGCCCTTCAGGATGAGCAAGCGCGCAAGTATTCGCCTGCAGAATAATCCAAGCGAGCATGATAGGCCGTTGCCCAGCTGCATAACCGATAAGGCGTTAGCGCAAAGTTAAACGCGAGAAAACAACTATCCCGTGCAGACGTTCTGCACGGGATAGTTGTTTTCTGTCAATCGCCGTTCTCAGCTCAGAGCTGCAACAGCTCTTGTCGGCATTACTCAGCCTCTTCTGAGAAGTCGGCTACGGCGTCACTTTCCGATGCTTGTTCAATAGCAGAGGTCATCTCTGACTCAATAGCTGCAGCCTGACGAGAAGCCTTATCTACTGAACCCTTGCCAAAACCTACGGCAAGAATGCACATCAGTGCCATAAAACCTACAACCGACCAAGTAGCTTTCTCAAGGAAATCGGTGGTACGAGGAGCACCCAATACGGTATTGCCGCTTGAGAAGCCCTGAGCCAAACCGCCACCCTTGGAGTTCTGAACCAACACCAAGAGTATCAGCACTAATGCCGATAAGATAATCAAGATAATAAATACAGTTTGCATATTGTTGAGTTTATTTGTTTTTGATAATTAAGCCGCTCCACATCAGGCCCTACGTCCAAATATACGAAACGGGTTGCAAAGTAAATACTTTTTTTTTAATTACGCAAATTTTATTGATAATTAAGTTAATTCATAACTCTGCATTATGCATTGTGAATTATACATTACAAACTTACCACCTTGCCACAGTATCGTTGTAGATGTTCTCGGTTATTTCTTTAATCATTTGCGAGCAGAGTTCGTCTTGTACGTCGGTGAGCAGTTGCGAGGAGTCGAATATCTGGTAGGCGGTGTAACTCCGTTCAAATGATTCGTCGGGGTCAACATTATTGGTAAATATCAGTTTGACCACCATAGTAAGTTTGGTTTGTGCCGAGTAGGAGTCGGAGGCGATGGCCATAGGCGTCAGGTTATAGTCAATAATCTCTCCTTCTAACTCAAGATCGCCATCTCGACGCGTCACCTGAAGGCGTGTCTGACGCTGAAATATGTCGCGCAGCCCTTCCGAGAAGTCGGACGATAGCGTAGGATTGACCAATGCAGAATTATTCGGGAAATCGGCTATAGCTATTGACTTTATCTTTGAATAGTCGATACTCGCTCCATTGAACTTATAACTTATAGTACAAGAAGATAGCAGCACCATAGCTGTAAATAATGCAGGGAATATGTATCGAAGATGTTTCATGTACGTACTATTTGTCTGTCAGCCCGAATTCACTTATCTTGCGATATAGTGTTCGCTCGCTTATCTGCAACTCTTGGGCTGTAAGTTTGCGGTTGTATCCATTGCGCTCAAGTGCCTGACGGATAGTCTCTCGTTGCACGTCACGCATAGTCGCTGAAGCTGTGTTGTCAGGTTCCGTATGCTTGTGGTCGTCTGCCTGCAGTTCTTCTGCCAGCACCTCCTCGGCGGCTTGGAAGTCGTCGGTTGTCATAGGCTTGGCGGTCACTATATGCTTAGCTTCTTGCGAAGCGATGAAATGCGCCGGAGGTTCTGTAGGAAAATCAGGATTTTCAGTGTGCGAAGTAAACAGACGGTTGTCCATCTTCTGCGGAGCCTCAGCCATGCCATAAGCAGCCATATGCGACTTTAGGTCGGTGATATCGCGCTTGAGTTCGAGCAACATGCGATAGTAGAACATCTCGCGTTCCGACATTATCTGCTCGTGCGGTTGTGGCGAATGAAGCAAGGCAGGAGCACGTCCGATATCGTTCTGCGGCAGATAGCCGGAAAGTGTCTGAGCGTTAATCTCACGTTGCGTCTCAATAACAGATATCTGTTCCGCAAGGTTCTTCAGCTGGCGGATGTTGCCTCGCCAATAGTAACTCTGCAGCATCTGCACGGCATCGGGTGTGAGTCTGACAGCCGGCATTCGATACTTCTCTGAGCAATCGGCAGCAAACTTTCGGAAAAGCAATGGTATATCGTCTTTTCTCTCACGCAGAGCAGGAACATGTATCTCAATAGTATTCAGACGATAATATAGGTCTTCGCGAAATCGTCCTTCAGCTATCGCCTCAGAGAAGTCCACATTCGTGGCAGCCACTACTCGAACATTGGTTTTCTGCACCTTCGATGAACCCACCTTCAGGAACTCACCCGTCTCAAGCACACGAAGCAATCGCACCTGTGTCGATAGCGGCAACTCGCCCACCTCATCCAAAAACAGTGTACCTCCGTCAGCTTGCTCGAAATAGCCGCGACGCTCAGACTTGGCATCGGTAAACGAACCCTTCTCATGTCCGAACAATTCGGAATCGATGGTCCCTTCAGGAATAGCACCGCAATTGACGGCAAAATATGGTCCATGCTTACGGCTGCTGTACTGATGAATGATTTGCGGGAAATGCTCTTTTCCCACTCCGCTTTCACCTACTACGAGTACCGTCAAATCGGTAGGGGCAACCTGCACGGCCACCTCTATGTCGCGATTGAGCAATGGTGAATTGCCAATAATGCCCATTCGCTGCTTTATTCGCTGTATTTCTTCCTGATCAAGCATTTGTTCTATTTACGAAATTGTCACTTAGCATTTACCATTTAACATGTACCATTTTTGGTCATTGAATTATTATTCCATTTCAATATGCATGTAACCAAATGGGAAAATCACAAAAACGGCTCCATCAATGGTAAATGGTAAATCAAGTAAATGATAAATATGTAAATGATAAATAATCAGGCCTCACCGCCGCCGAATGACATTGGTATAGGCATCGGAGTAGGTGAGTTGTTATTGATATTTATCTTACCAAATTGCTGCTCGTACTTGCCTATGTTCTCTTGCAATGCGAACAAGAGTTTCTTGGCATGCTCAGGTGTCAGTATAATGCGCGACTTGACATTAGCATTTTTGGCACCTGGCATCATTCTGACGAAGTCGATGACAAACTCGGAAGATGAGTGAGCAATGATAGCAAGATTGGCATAAGTACCCTCAGCCATCTCAGGAGTGAGGTTAATCTGGATTTTATTTTCAGCCATAATATCTTTGTTTTTATTGTCTTATAGGATTATCAATTATGAATTATGAATTGTATCGTACTACCCGCCCCCTACCCCCTCCCTTGCAAAGGGCGGGGGAAACCATGCGGATAGCATGCATTTTATTTCTTATTTCTTATCCCTTATTTCAATCAGAAATAAAAAATAAAAAATCAAAAATCATCTTTCTACCATCTATTTCGACGCTGTGGAAATATAGCCAACAGCGAATGTAAGAATAGACTATTGAGCGGCAGGTATATGTCTAACAACGGCAGTTCAAGACCTACGGGACGTTGTCCGAGTCGGCGGGCGGAACTATTGAGTATGCCCCAAAGCCACAGCCATCTTGCGAGCAGTGCCACTCCGGCTGTCAACCACAGCAGAGGGTTGCTCATGCATGCAGCCACAATAGCTGAGGCATAAAGCAATCCGCGTGTCAGAGGCTCTATCGTCAGGCGCAACTTAGACGAAGCCTTATACATCGGCGAAACACTCAGATGCCGCTCCTTCTGCTGCTTCCATTCTACAAACGACGGCTTAGGCACCGACCACACAACGCTCTCAGCACTCACCACCACACGGGTATTGCGATTGTTGGCTACACGGTTAACAAACAGGTCATCGTCACCGGCTTTCACGCCTAACATTCCTGCAAAACCTTTGTGCTCGAAGAAGGTCTGACGACGATAGGCAAGATTTCTGCCAACTCCCATGTAGGGATGACCGGCAAGCGCCATACCAAGATATTGCAGACCGTTATATAGGGTGTCATAACTTATCAAACGGCTCAGAAGCGTAGGTTTCTCAAAATATGCACCATAGCCGAGTACCACCTCTGTTTCAGGCAAGAAACCACTGACCATCTCGCGTATCCATTTCCTGCTGACAGGTCGGCAGTCGGCATCGGTAAGCAGAAGATAGTCGTAATGCGCGGCCTTAGCTGCAAGAGTGAGAGCAAGTTTCTTGGAACTTCCTACGCGTGCACCGCGCGGGACAAAAGTCACGTGCATATTCTTATATATCAAGCCCAAGCGGTCTAATACTTCTTGAGTACTATCTTCGCTGGCATCATTGACAACGATAACCTCGAACTCAGGATAGTCCTGCTCCAAAAGCGAGCAGAGAAAAGTATGCAGGTTGTATGCCTCATTGCGGGCACATACCACCACCGAGACAGCAGGCATCTGAGTTTCAACGCTCTGAGTCTGCTCGGAAGATTGACGCTTCTGCCGGCGTGCATACCTGTTGACGGCTGATAAATAACGTACGGCAAAGTAGAGCTGATATAGGAAACAAAGCACCAGCACCCCGCCCACGACATATTCGTATATCGTCCACGTACTCAGGTCAATATTAAAAAATGACAAATTCACTCTTAATTAGTAATCAAAAATCAAAATTAAAACTACGAAATCAGAAATTCTCAATATACCATCTTCACATTGTCCACCCAGAAAACATTGCCTTCGTGTCCGACGAATGCTTCATATATGCCGCAAGAGAACGAGAGAATCATGTGAGTAGGCTTCTCGTCGGGTTTTGCCCACCCTTCCTCTATTATCGGAACTATTTTACCTTTGGAATTCATTGCACGCATCAGCTTGCCGAGTCCCATATAGCTCTTATAGTCTTTATCAGCGGTAATATCTCCATACTTAACGGGGATGGTATATCCATTAACCCAATCCTTCTGAGTCTTTGAGAAACGCTCGTAAGCAGTACCTACTCTGAGTGCATGTATGTTGCCATCGGCATCTTCCCAACGTTTTTGCAGCAAGAGGAAAGCAGCACACTCGTCGTGTCCGGGAATGGTCTTGACGGAGTTGTCTTTAGTAGATGTTATGGTTTGGTCATCACTAATAAGCGCCTTATAGTCGAACATCAGAGCCGTAGGACGCGAGGTAAAGGGCACACCATAGTCGATATTGCGATAAGGGTCATCAGTCGATGTTATCGGTTCAATGGTTCTACCCGCGAACACGCTGCCACCGGCTATGACTGTCTTGTTGATTATGCCTAAAGCCTTCACCTTTTCAAGCATCACCTCCATACGTGCACAATAGCCGTTGCCGCGCTTCTCCGGCCGCACCGAACAAGAGCCTTTCTTCACTCCTGCCACTACGGCATAGGCATTGCTCACCGTCCACGGGTTGCCGTTCTTGCCATATACGAATGCTTTATTCTCGCGAATGGTATCGGTTGGTCCCACGGCATAGATGGTTGTCGTCTTACCGCCGATAATACCTGATTCTTTTATCTCGCGCACCACCCATTGGTCGAAATCACCATACTTAACAAGTTCTGTCTTCTGCGCAGTAGCGCATACAGATGCTACCAAGAGAATAGCCAAATATAACTTTCGCATGATTTATGTTGTTTTAGTTTGTTGTTGATATTGTTTAGTTATCAGCCGAATGCCGAATGTTATTCGGTTAACAATCGGCAAAGGTACAAAAACTTTGCCAAACTGCCAAATTTGACTAAACCTTAAAAAAGGTTGACTCGATAACTTAGACGAATCTTAAAATTCGTAAACTTTTGACTTGTTTACTGAAAAGGGTTACCCCAATGCTAAAGGGGTTGACCTTTAAAGACGTTGCGAAGATAATACAAGATAATACATAATAACGCACCCCGAAGCCCCCGACCACCCTCTACGGCTTCATCCTCTCCGAACTCTCAAAGGCAGCAAAGAGTCAATAAAAAAGCAAAAAAACATTCTCACTGACCACATTTGGCAGTTTGATATACTAATTTTGCAGCGTGAAAATAATCAACCGCAACAACAAATTCACCCCCAAAACTTGCAAAAGCAATTTTTAGCAAGAATTATTTTATAATTCGATTTGTTTTTCGTAATTTTGTAGCCAAACTAGAGTATTATGCGCTATATTGGAGGAAAGACATTGCTCACGAGCCGTATTATTGACGTTATCGCCAATAGTACAGTCAATGTGCGCACCATTACCGACATCTTTTCAGGTAGCGGAGTTGTGTCCCAAGCGTTCAAACAAGCAGGTTTCAATACCACCGCTAATGACGTACTCTAGTTCTCATACGTACTCGTTACATTGGCAGAACGAGAAAGATAATACAGACCCTGCAAGCAGAATGGTTCATATCAAATGGGGCGAGTATTCATTTAGTAGCATATAAGTTATGGCATCAAAGAAAGAACCGACATGGAGCGAAGCTGTTGAGTTGGCTATTATAGCAAACGGGTATATTGCCACACTCAAAGACATATACCGCCTTGCACCGACATTTAAACAATTCAAAGGTTTAACACCTGATAGAACAATAAACGAGAGGGTACAGCGCGACAAGCGTTTTGTTAAGCTTAAACCGGGTCTATATGGACTTGCTGCCTATCTTGACAAACTTCCAGATGAGTATAATCCAAAAGTAGAAAAGACAGAAGCAGATGAAGAAAAAATAACGCACGCATATATTCAAGGTATGCTACTTGAAATCGGTAATTTGCGCGGTCTGCAAACTTTTGCACCCGATAAAAGTGGTAGATTTACAAGTCAGAAATTAT